>CAMWLW010000004.1 GCA_947175245.1 uncultured Bacteroidales bacterium | reverse complement strand
ATGTGATATGTTATTATTTGATTTTACATTCAATTATGCTATGGCCTTGACCGAGATTATCGTGTATTGCACAAATCTCAATACCTGACTTAGCGATGAGCCGCGACATGTCGTCGGTGTTATACATCTTGCTGTTACCGTTGGCAATGGCTGTAAAATATACGCTTGTCAGTGTGAGGCATAGTGTCGCGGGTTCAAAGCGCTGACGATCCCATAACGTTTCCATAATATATAAGCGGGTGTTAGCGTCCATGACACGAGATGCGCGCGTAAGGATGCTGACAATTTCATCCTCGCCAAAGCAGTCAAGGAACTGGCTCATCCAAATAGCGTCCCAATGTTGTGTGGCCGGGAATGGAGCCTCAGGGTCAAGTAGATTCATGCCATAACCGTAGATACGGTCTGCACCTGAAATGCCTGCTGTGGCTTGCTTCATCAGTTCAAGCTGTTGTGGCAAGTCAACGATTGTAACCTTTACATCTGGATCATATTGTACGCATCGAGTAGCCCATCGACCGGTATTTCCACCAACGTCAAGAAGGTTGCGGGTAGGACGTGAGAATACAATATCAAGGGCTTGGTCAAATGATCCGTCACTGTAAAAATGGTCGAATCCAAACCAACTTTCCTGCACTTTGGGGGGGAGCTGTGATAACCCCTCATAGACTGTAGGCCAGTCACCAAAATGTTTCAATCCGGCCGGACGGCCTTCTTCAAGCGCTTTGTCAAGCAGAAAAAGCCCCTCATAATTGACATCGTGGTTGAAAGCCATGTTCACGCGTGTGCGTTTGTCGGTTATGAGAAACCACCCCGCTTTGGTTATGCTGAATCGTTCGGTTTCAGGGTCAACAATTACGGTGCCGATAGATAGAGATGCTTCGAGGAGGATTTTGGCAGCATAGGTTGACAAATTGCAGCTTTTTGCTACTTCATCGACTGTGAGGCCGCTATCGCTGTCACGCAAAGCATCGAGTACTCCTTTCTCGACCATAACTCGCGACACCTGGAATACCATAGGCGAGAACGCGATGAACTCAGCGAGGCGCTGTGCATCACGCGCTGTTAACTGTTCGGAGGTGTATTTATCTGAAAGAGCCTTTGATAAGTGCATTTTGTATAATGTAGCGTAAATTAATTGACTATAGCTTTGTTTTCAGGTCTATTAAGTATATAAACCTCCATTGATTGAAATGACTTCACCTGTAATGTAAGAAGCATTGTCTGAGGCTAGGAATCCTACGAGCGCTGCAACCTCATCAGGCTTACCGAAGCGCCCCAGCGGTACCATCTTTTTAAGGTCATTTACAGGAAGATCACCCGTCATATCGGTATCAATGAATCCCGGAGCCACAGCGTTGACTGTAACGCGGCGTGGGGCGACTTCCTGTGCCAATGCTTTAGTAGCACCTATGATAGCTGCCTTGGCTGCCGAGTAGTTAACCTGGCCGGGTAATCCTTTGATGCCTGAAAGTGAAGTCATGTTGATTATGCGCCCGTGGCGTTTGGTCATCATGTTCTTGAGTACACGGCGTGTGAGATAAAAGAAGCCGTTTAGAGTGACATCGAGAACCTTGTGCCACTGGTCGTTCTGCATGAATATCATTAAAGCATCGTTGCGTATGCCTGCGTTATTGACGAGAATATCAATATAATCATCGGGGTGTGCCGCTTCCCACTGTTCGATCGCCGATTCAATCTGAGCAGGGTCACTTACATCACATTTCATCAGTTCGGCAACACCACCCTGTGATTCTATGAACTGTTTGACTTCTATAGCAGCATCATCGCGTGAGCAGTAGTTGATTATCACGTTGATACCCTGTGCGGCCAACTGTATTGCGGTAGCACGGCCTAAGCCGCGTGAAGCGCCTGTAACGAGTGCATATTTTGCCATTATACTGATAAATTTGACGGTTCTTTTAATAGGTTGATGACGTGCTGAATCTCGTTGTAGAAGGGTTTGTCATCGACACGGGTTGCGATCACGCGGCGTATTGCATCATAAGCGGTTCTGGTCGCCGGAGCTAGCTTTGAAACAATATCGAGGCAATCGGTGGCCTGGGCAAGAGCTATATACTGTATAGCAAGCACCTGATATGCGTTATCGATAACTTTACGTGTTAGCAGGGCCGTGTTGGTCCCCATCGACACGATGTCCTGGTTGTCATTGTTATTGGGAATACTGTGTACATAGTTGGGCATTGCCAATGTCTGACACTCGGCCGTGGTCGATGTGGCCGTAAACTGACATGCCTGCATGCCGTAATTCAGGCCAAGTGTCCCCATGTTAAGGAATGGTGGCAGAATATTATTAATGCGGTCATGGAAGAGGTAGTTGAGCTGTCGCTCGGCAGTCATAACAAGGCGCACGATAGCAATCTTTACTTTATCTTCCTCAAGCGATATGTAATCTCCGTGGAAGTTGCCACCATGATACACGTTTGCTGTAGCGGGGTCAACCACAGGATTATCAGAGGCAGCGTTCAGTTCGTCTTCAATAATGTGTCGGGAGTTATCAAGCGTTTCTTTAATCGGCCCGAAAATCTGAGGTATGCAACGCAACGAATAGTATGCCTGTACTTTATGCTCGAATGTTGACTCGGTATTATGACCGTTGTCGTATAATTCGTGTTCGCGTTTGGTAAGCCGTTGACTCCCCTGAGCATATCTGCGCATCATATTTGCGACTTCAATCTGCCCGGGATGACGACGATACTCGTTAAGTGGTGCCGACATAAGGTCATCATAGCTTGATGCAATCTCATTCATCCACACCGATGCGAGTGTCGCGAGCCGCAATAGGTGTTCGGCCATATATTGATTTACAATGGCGATACCTGTCATTACCGACGTACCGTTGGTTGCCGAGAGACCTTCACGTATGTGTATGCTGATTGGCTTCAGCCCGGTCATTTCCATAGCCTCGCCTGTCGGACGCCATTTACCGTCATAGTAAACCTTTCCCTCACCTATCAGAGTCAGAGCTATGTGTGCGAGCTGCACAAGGTCGCCGCTTGCACCGACGCTGCCGTGGCAAGGTATGTAGGGATAAATGCCGAGATTGATGAAATCGACAAGTAATTTTACAATCGAGGGATGAACGCCCGATTTACCCTGCAGGAAGACTCCGACGCGGGCTATCATGGCAGCCTTAACGTCTGCGAGATCAAGCGGTTCACCGGCACCTGTCGAGTGGCTTCTTATAATATTATATTGCAGATCGGTGAGATATTGGTCGGCAACACGCCATTGAGCCATCGGGCCAAAGCCTGTATTTATGCCATATATAACCTTATCGCTCGCAAATCCTTTGAGAAACTCGTAGCTATCTTCTACGCGTTTCATATCCTCGTCGCTGATGATGAGGGGTTTGTTCTTATATATTATATCGTATGTCTCATTTAAAGTCATGACCGGAACTTTTCTGCGGTTATATTTTACAAAGATACGAAAAAAAACACAACGGGTGTATAATTTGTACAAATATGTCCGTCATAATTATAGTGTCGCACGTTCGAGAACTATTATCTGATTGTCGGCTCCGTCAGATAGAATTATTCGGTCAGGATTGTCAACTATAGCTTTCTCAACTTGTTCAAGCCCGACAAGCAGAGCTGTCTCGGTGGAAAGTGACGGACATGCCATGCGGGTTACTGCCATATTCTGGAACTGGATTGACATTTCGATGTCAGGGTCTTGATATATTGTTCCGTTGACAAGGTTACAGCCTGTATTACCATGCACACGGTGTTCAATGAGGTCTATAGCGAGTGTCGGATTGTCCTCGACGATTGTGCGTCCATCTATTTGGGTTACAGTCCATAGACCGTTAAGTGTCGAGGCTGAGTGTCGTTTAAGTCGTGCTATGACGCGGTTGCCTGCATCACGTAGTTCGAGATATTGCTCATGTCCCCTATGAGTGATATCAAAGTTGCTTACACTGTACCACATTGATGTGATACTGTCGGCCCACGGGATATCGCCGCATAGGTTGGAGGTAGCTATTACATCACCGAATGATATTGCTGTTGAAGCTGTGATTGTAAATGTACCATTGAAGTAGTTGCAGCCGTTGTTGGCATAAAATCGGCAAGTGCCGGACTCAAATGTGAGCGAGGGACGATCTTCGTCGCCGACGACTGCAATATTGTTGACTGAATCAAAACACCATTCACCCTCAAGCTGTTGTATTATGGCAAGTCGATCGGTATCAGAGAATTTGCCTGTGGGCTGTGATGTGTCATGCGCGATTTTGGGTGATGTCACAGTTTGTGTGCTGATTTTGCCGCGCTTGTTGGTTTTGACTTTTGTCGGCTTCCCTTCCTTAGCCTGAGGTTTTTGTGTGGTTGCTGTTGTATCGCGACCTAAAATCTCATTGACTGTTGCACATGATGATACAATTAAAGTCAACGAACACAAAGATGTGAGTAATATTGAAAATCTCATTATATAATTTAATATCTTGTTTGATAGTAATTTAACACCGAATGTACACAATCGGGTTAAAAAATGGACTATTAGTGGTTCACTTTTAGGCAAAAGTACGTAATTTTGCAGTTGTTTAAAAATTATGAGCAATGAATATTTATTTGCAGCTCTTTTTTACGTTTCTCAAGATTGGCACATTTACGTTTGGCGGTGGATGGGCTATGATTTCGATAATCGAGAAAGAAATTGTCGATAAAAAGCAGTGGCTTGCACGTGAAGAATTTCTCGACCTGTTAGCCATCGCTCAGGCTGTTCCGGGAATTTTGGCGGTGAACATATCGGTCGTTGTCGGCGACAAACTTCGCGGCATGAAGGGAAGTGTCGCTGCCGCGTGTGGTACGATACTGCCGTCGTTTCTAATCATACTATTGATCGCAATTTTCCTGACCCCTGATCTAATAAAGAATAATGAGATAATCAGTGCTATATTCAAGGGCATCAGGCCGGCTGTGGTTGCACTCATTATAGCTCCAGTGCTGTCATCGGCAAAGTCGGCCGGCATAACCTGGCGTACAGTTTGGATTCCGGCGGCTGTCGCGCTTTTGATTTTCTCAGGATTACCGATAATTTCAAATCCGATAATCTATATCATTATAGGCGGGGTTGTAGGTTATATAGTGTTCACTCGACGTCAATTGTCAGCAAAACAGAACGATAAATTATGAGTGTATATCTTCACCTTATATGGAGCTATCTGAAGATAGGCTTGTTTGGATTTGGCGGCGGATATGCCATGCTGTCGCTGATTGAGAATGAAATTGTCAAACATAATGGATTGCCCGCATGGGGAATAACCGAGCAGACTTTTACTGATATAGTTGCTATATCCCAGATGACTCCGGGGCCTATCGGCATCAATTCGGCTACATATATAGGATATGTTGTACCGGGTAATGCCGGCTTTGAGTCGGTATGGTTCGGTTTGCTTGGTTCGTTGGTTTGTACGTTGTCGGTGGTTTTGCCGCCATTCCTGTTAGTGTCTTACACCAGTCATTTTATCAGACGCCATCAGGATAGTGCTATTATCAAAGGTGTAATGAGTGGATTGCGTCCTGTCGTGGTGGGACTGATAGCATCAGCGGCCCTATTGCTTATGAATAGTGATAACTTTGGCGTGGGTGGAATGGAATTAACAGTAAGCGTATTGCTATGCGTGGCTTCGTTCCTGGTTGTGCGTTACACAAAGTTACATCCTATAGCTATTATTGTAGGAGCCGGTCTGGTGGGCTTTATTTTATATTACCTTCTGAATTTATGATGGATAACGCATACAACGAGGCTGTTGAGTATTTGTATAACAGTACGCCCCAGTTTCAATTGATCGGGGCCGCAGCATATAAGCCCGGACTTGATACCGCCAGGGCTCTTGACCGTGCATTCGGTTCACCTCACCGCCACTATAAGACCATACACATAGCAGGCACAAACGGTAAGGGCTCGACTGCTCACACTCTCGCGGCGGCTTTGCAACTTGCAGGTTATAAAGTGGGACTATATACATCGCCCCATCTTGCCGACTTCAGGGAGCGTATCCGTGTCAATGGCGAAAAAATTACACATGTAGGAGTCGTAGATTTTGTGAACCGTTACAAATCGATGGATATAGACTGTAGCCCATCTTTTTTCGAGCTCACAACGATAATGGCTTTCGATTGGTTTGCGTTGCAAGGCGTCGATGTCGCTGTCATTGAGACAGGCCTTGGAGGGCGGCTTGATACTACAAATATTATTACCCCCGAACTCTCGGTTATCACAAATATCTCGTTTGACCACACAGCTCAGTTAGGCAATACGCTCGAAGCGATAGCATCTGAAAAAGCCGGTATTATCAAGCAGGGCTTCCCTGTTGTCATTGGCGAAGCGTCAGAAAACATTGCTGAAATATTCCAATTTGCGGCTGATTCGGTAGGCGCTCCGATTGTTTTTGCAGAGTCGGCCCGGTCGTGGGAGCGTGCGGAAGTAAAAGCTGACTGTAATATATATTATGGAACCCGTTGGGGAGATATTGTTGGCTCGTTGTCAGGTGAGTGCCAAGTAAAAAACGCACGTACTATCATGACTGCACTCGATATATTGTTAAAGTCGGGTAATTTCAATCGACTTACGACCAAAGCTATCTCGGGGGCATTTGCTGACGTCTGCCGTCTCACAGGATTAATGGGTCGTTGGATGATTGTAGATCATACTCCGATTACAATATGTGATACAGGTCATAATACAGGAGGATGGCACTATATCTCGCAACGGCTGATGACGTTGCCTCGACCATTATTTATGGTTGTAGGTTTTGTTAGTGACAAGGATGTTGACCATATTTTGGAAATGATGCCCCGTGATGCCGAGTATATATTCACACAGGCTTCAATACCTCGTGCAATGGATGCACATCTTGTTGCCGACAAAGCTGCTCGTCACGGCCTGAACGGCATGGTCGTGACCGGCGTAAAAAACGCAGTGGCTCAAGCCTCAGAAAAAGCTCGAGCCACCGGTGGTTCGGTATTCATTGGCGGCAGCACGTTTGTGGTTGCCGACTATCTTTCGTAATCAACGGGTTGCAATAACTTCAATCTCGACGAGCACCTGTTTGGGAAGCTCGCGAACAGCTACGGCCGAACGGGCAGGGAACGGGGCCGTGAACTTCTCGGCATATACCGAATTCATTGCGGCAAAATCGTTCATGTTGGCAAGGAAAACGGTGGTCTTGACAACGTTTGCAAGGGTAAGGCCGGCTTCAGCCAGAATTGCTGTGAGGTTGGCGATTGACTGTGCTGTCTGCTCCTCGATAGTGGCAGGAATTGTTCCGTCGGCAGGATTAACGGGAATTTGGCCGGATACAAAAACGAATGTGCCGGCATCGATAGCCTGGCTGTAAGGACCGATAGCGCCGGGGGCGGCGTTGGTTGAGATTGGTTGTTTCATTGTCAGTGTTTATTATGATTATTATTTTGGTTTATCAGTCGACGTTGTCGAGTGTATGGCCCATACGCTCTTTCTTGGTGTGCATATAGAATTGGTTGTAACGATTTGGTGCAACCTCGATAGGAACGTTTTCTACGACCTGAAGGCCATAACCTTCAAGTCCTATACGTTTGACGGGATTGTTGGTCATCAGACGCATGTCACGGACACCAAGCATGTGAAGTATCTGAGCACCGACACCATAGTCACGTTCGTCGGCGCGATGACCGAGGTGTATATTTGCATCGACGGTGTCAAGCCCCTGTTCCTGAAGTTTATATGCTTTGATTTTGTCCATAAGGCCTATGCCGCGTCCTTCCTGGTTGAGATAGAGCACCACTCCCCGACCCTCTTTCTCAATCATACGCAATGCTTTGTGAAGTTGCTCACCGCAGTCACAGCGTTTAGAACCGAAGATGTCGCCGGTGGCGCATGATGAATGTACACGTACAAGCGTAGGTGTGTCAGGAGTAATTTCGCCCTTTATTATTGCTATGTGTTCCAGTCCATTGGCTTTTTCGCGGAATGGTATGAGATGGAAGTGGCCGTATTCGGTTGGCATATCGACTTCGACACCCTGCTCGACCAATGTTTCGTTATCGATTCGGTATTTGATCAAGTCGCTTATTGTAATGAGCTTGAGGCCCCATTCGTCGGCTTTCTTCCGCAGTTCGGGTAGTCGGGCCATAGTTCCGTCCTCATTCATTATCTCTATTAGTGCTGCCGCAGGCTGGAGTCCGCCAAGTCTCATCAGGTCGACTGCAGCCTCAGTGTGACCGGCACGTTTCAGTACGCCGGCATCCTGAGCGTATAGCGGATTGATGTGGCCGGGACGGCCGAATGTGTCGGGTATCGATGTAGGGTCGGCAAGCGCTCTGATTGTCGCACAACGGTCGTGAGCCGAGACACCTGTCGTGCAACCTTCAATTTTATCGACGGTTACAGTGAACGGTGTACCGAGAATAGATGTATTGTCGTCGACCTGAGGTGAGAGATTGAGTTCTCGGGCACGTTCTTTGGTTATAGGTGCACAAAGGACGCCCCTGCCCTGATGGAGCATGAAATTTACATCTTCAGGGGTGATTTTTTCGGCCGAGATTATGAGATCGCCTTCGTTCTCGCGGTCTTCGCTATCGACAACTATCACCATTTTGCCGTTTTTGATATCTTCGAGTGCTTCTGCTACACTATCTATTTTTATCGAATTATTCATTGTTATTTTGTATAGTTATGAGAATGGAGGTCATGAGTCTCCATGAGTGTCCTCGTTTAATGATTTCTCCAGTAAATATAACAACTGTTTGTTGGCATTTGTTACAGCGATTATGTTAGATGGATAAATTGCATAGGGATACAGGTTGACGGCTGCGATGACACTGTGGCTCGTAGTGTTTGAAAGATGTTCGACGATGCGGTTCATCTGCTGGTCAAGTTCACGCCCTGTCTTTGACCAGGATGTAAATCGTACAATCGCACGGATGAATTTATTCTTGCTCAAGCCGTTGTCGGCAGCCTTGACATCGGCATCAAACTGCTTGACCGCAGCAATGGCATCGGGCAGATTGACAGGATCCATCACAATCTCTTTGAGCTCGAGCTCGCGGTGTCGTCGACCTGTAAGGCGTGCAAAGAAATTCTTGTAGGCATCCATATTGAATACTGCCGAGTCGTTGACTGCTTTATATGTGAAAAACAGGCCCAATGGGAACAGGACTGCCGAGCTAAGCCAGATACCTTGCCAAGTTTCGATTTTTGCATCGCGGGCCATCTTGTAGCCTGAGTTGTCGATAATATAGTAGACAATGAACAGGAACACTGATATAACCAGCGGTGTGCCTAATCCACCTTTGCGGATGATGGCTCCGAGCGGGGCGCCGATGAAGAAGAATATGATGCAGGCAAACGAGAGTGTGAATTTACGATGCATTTCAATCATGTGCATGCGTATTGTCTTGCGGTCGTCCTGCATCGAATAGCTTCGGAACTCGTAGTCCTGCTTTACTCGTTTAATTTTGGTTATAGCTTGATTGATATACGATTTGCTCATTGAGTTGGTCCGACCGTTGAACAATGTGTCAAGCGGTACGGGCTCATCCAAGGCTATTGGCTGCTGGACTTCGTCGACCCACGCAGTATCTCGATAGACGTGTTTGACCCGCTGAAGATTGAAGTAGCGGTTGTCAAGCAGTGTGCGTCCATATATTGAGCCGACACTGTCAACACGATGTTCCACCGAGTCGATAGTGGCACGCAGCTCACGGATGTTTTTACCGACATACTGATTGCGCATGTTGTTCTCATCCATGCGGTTGAAGTTGTTGTCAAACCCGATTAGAATTTCCTTGACTGTGAATGACTCGCGACGGTAAGGCTGATTTCTGGAGCGACCGCCGGCAGTCTGTTCCCTTAGATTTTCAAACTGTTCACCGTCATAGAGTTTTAAAAGCAGGTGTGTCTTGTCTTCGGTTGAACTCAGTTTGCCCGAATCGGCTAATATGATACGTGCGTTGTCAACCCCGCGGGAGATATCGTAGATTGTCATGTCGTACAGCATGCCTGTCTCGCGGTCTTTGTGGTCGACAAACAGGTTGACGCCGGGTATCTGGTCATAAAACACTCCTTCAGGTATCTCAAGTTCGGGCGATTTCTGGCGCATTGAGAATAGAAGAGTGTACATTTTGGTTTGTGCAACAGGCAGTACATTATTCTGAAAAAAGAATGCACCTACTGCGATAAACCCCATCAGGATAATGAGCGGCCGCATTGTCTTGAGCAATGAGACACCACCGGCCTTCATTGCCGTGAGTTCAAAGCGTTCGCCGAGGTTACCGAACGTCATGAGCGATGCAAGCAATATGGCGAGCGGGAGAGCCATCGGTACCATTGTCAAGGCGGCGTAGAAAAAGAGCTCGGCAATCACATCAAACCCAAGACCTTTGCCGACAAGGTCGTCAATGTATCGCCACAAGAACTGCATCAGGACAATGAACAGACATATAAAAAACGTCATGACCAGCAGAGGTACAAAACTCTGCAACATGAATGTATATAGACGTTTTATATGAAACATGTAATTCCTGTTAGCTTATTGATGTTGTTCAATGCACAAAGTTAACCATTTTTTTTGAGATAGATTGCCGCATAGAATATATTTATTGTATCGTATATAATAATGTGTCATCGATGTCCCACAGCCCAGATGATAACTTTTAAGAAATTTATAAAATATTTTAAGAATTATTTGGATAAAGTCGAATATGTGTGTATATTTGTTGACACATACTTACTACAATGAAAAATAGAAAAGAACGCTTACCTATTATTGCCCGTATTCTTACTACCAAAAAGATCAGAAATCAACAGGATTTGCTTGATGAACTTGCTGAGGAAGGTTTTAATATTACGCAGGCTACCCTGTCACGCGACTTGAGAAATATGAATGTTTCAAAAGTGGCCGATGCTGACGGAGGGTATAGTTATCAAATAGGGAATAATACCGGCTATATGTTGAGAGTAAAGCCATTGCCTATTAATATCCCTTATTGTCCAGATATAATATGGATAAAACGAACTGACTTTTTAATGGTAATCAAACTGCCGACTTCACAGGCGGTTCTACTCTCGCACACGTTTGACGCATCAAACAATCAGAATATTATTGCCACAGCTGTGCTCGGTGATTTGTTATTACTCATTCTTAAAGAAGGTCTCAGCCATACACAACGGTATGAGTTACTTACTACTGTAATTTCAAATGAGTGTGTAAATAGATTTAAAGCGGCTCTCTGACGCCACGACGTAAAAACTATTTTGGCGTTTGAAACAGTATTGCTATTTTTGTGGTATGATTAAACGCTTGCTATATATTTTCGTCGGACTCATAGTCATTGGCGGCTTACTTGCATGGTATGGTTACAGATATGTCACCGTGCGTTATGAGTATGAGGCCGTGCGTGTAAACGTCGGCTCAGGGATTGATGCCGACGCGCTTGAGACGTTGCTGTGTGACAGTCTTGGAAAGGAATTCGGTTCTCATGTCAGTGAGATATGGAAGTGGCGTGGTGGCAAGCCTGAACGGGCACACGGGTCATATTTAGTTAAGCCCGGTGAGACAGCTTTCAGACTTGCCATGAGGTTAAGAGGTGGCGCTCAAGACCCGGTCAAAGTGACTGTCCCGAATTTCAGATCGACTGAGCGTGTAATAGACGCAATTGCATCAGATTTTGAATTTTCGGCTGATAGTCTACAGGCGGCATTTGATAGGATGCTTGCTGAAAAAGATATTGATTCGAGATGTCTGCCGGCTTTTATTATGCCCGATACATACCAATACTATTGGACAATGACGCCTGAAGCTTTTGCGGCCTCGATGTATAAACATTGGGAGAGTTATTGGACGGAGGCAAGACGCGCCAAGGCGGCTAAACTCGGGCTAACACCAATTGAAGTGAGCATCCTCGCTTCGATTGTTGAAGAGGAGAGTGCCAAGACCGATGAACGTCCGATTATTGCCAGGCTGTACTTAAACCGATTGTCGAAGCAGATGAGATTACAGGCCGATCCTACAGTTAAATATGCTGTCGGTGATCCGACATTGAAACGTATATTGAATGTTCACCTGGCAACACCGTCGCCATATAATACATATCTTATTGACGGTCTGCCTCCGAGTCCTCTAAGAGTTGTCGATAAGCAGACGCTGAGCGCTGTGCTCGATGCTCCTGAACACAATTATTTATATATGTGTGCAAAAGAGGATTTCTCGGGTTATCACAACTTTGCCAAGACTAATGCCGAACATGCCGCCAATGCACGCCGGTATCATGCCGCATTGAATCAACGTAAAATCAAATGACTATGAAAGGAAGTAAAGATGCCAAATGGACTGTAGTGGCCGAGTGTAACTCGGTGGCTGACGCCTCAATCATAGAAGGCGCTCTCAAAAATGCCGATATACCGGCTACGATTATAAATAGTGCCCTGCAGAGTGCATTGCCTATGACATTTACATGGGCGCCTGTGCAGATTGTGGTTCCCGATGCTTTTGTGGAACAGGCGCGTGAGATTATTCCTGAAGATTATCGTGTTTAACTAATATATTTTCAAATCAAAATGAAAAAAATCATTCTTTCATTAGCTGCTGTGGCGGCAATGACAATGTCGGCCAGCGCCGAATATCCCGCATGGCTGCATCTTGGTCGTTATGCCGGCGAAAATAAATCTTTGCAGGCTACTCCTAATAACGGAGATCGTGTAATTTTCCTGGGAAACTCTATAACCGAGCATTGGAAAATTAAGCATGGCGACTTTTTTGAAAATCATCCTAATTTTATTTGTCGCGGCATAAGCGGCGAGACTACATGTCAGTTCCTTAACCGCTTTAGGGAGGATGTGGTCAATAACAACCCTGCAATTGTTATTATCAATGGTGGTACAAATGACATAGCCGAGAACACCGGTACTTACAATGCCGATTTTACTTTTGGTAATATTGTGTCAATGGCTCAGCTTGCCAAGGCTAACGGCATAAAGGTTATTCTTACATCAGTTCTCCCTGTAGAGTACTATGGTTGGAATCTTGCTATTACCGATGCTCCCGACAAAATCAAGGCCCTGAATGCACGTATTAAGAAATATGCCGATGAAAACGGTATAACATACGTTGATTATTATGGCACAATGGCTATGCCCAACGGTGCTATCAATCCCGATTATTCTCAAGACGGTGTGCATCCCGTACCTGCAGGTTATGAGGTGATGGAATCCATTATTGTGCCGGTAATTGAGAAAGAACTCAAGAAGAAGTAATACAAAAGGCCGATTATTTGATCGGCCTTTATACAAAATAGGTGCGACTCACGTCGCACCTATTTTTTGTTGTCTAAATTAATACCCAATTATAATCCTCACTTTAAAAGTGTAACAACTAAATATCTTAATTACCTTTATTGTTTTTTAATCTTTCCGTCTTAATTACATTGCAAAGGTAGCGGTTATTTATTAAACTACCAAATTATTTTGAATAAATTTTAATAAATATTTTAAATTTCCCTGTGCTGTTTATGAAATCAAGGATTTATATGCACAGTCTTTAAACAATTAGGGCGATTGCAGCATACATTCCTAATAATATATTTTATTGTCTGAGTGAACTATATTTTGTATGGGGTGTTTATAATAACAAAGGAGCAATTCTCACATTAACTCCTTGCGTTACAATTTTTGTTTCACGTTTTAAAATATTATGATTATGAGCGATAAGAAAAAAAACAAGACGAATAAAACATCTTTGTGGGCAGCTATCGGTGCTGTAGTACTTATTATCCTTATTTTGTACTTTACATTTATTGCCGATCAAAATGGTGATCCTAATGTTGAAAGTTTTATTACCCCACTGATCAATTTGATATAATCTAACATCCTGGAAATTAATATTATCGGAGCGCATTAGATGATGTGCTCCGATTTTTTTTGAAAAATATTTGGATAATCGGAAAATATTGTCGTACATTTGCAGTGTACTACAACACTAATACACTAAGAAATGATTACAATTGAACATCTCACATTCGGTTATTCCAAACGGCAGAAGCCGATAATCGACAACATGGAGCTGACACTGGAACCGGGTAGAGTCTATGGATTGTTGGGCCCAAATGGCGCCGGCAAGTCTACCCTGCTCTACCTTATCGCAGGTTTACTCACTCCACTCTCGGGCAAAGTAATGTTTGACGGTATTGATACTCGCAGACGTATGCCCTCGACATTGAACGATATATTTATTGTTCCTGAAGAGTTTGACTTGCCACCGATAAAACTTAGCAGTTATGTGAAAATCAACTCGCCTTATTATCCGGGATTTTCTCTCGACGATATGAAGCGCCATCTGGCTACATTCGGTATGGATGATGACCCCAATCTCGGAAAGCTATCTATGGGTCAGAAAAAGAAAGTGTTCATGGCATTTGCATTGGCATGTAATACAAAGATTCTTCTGATGGATGAGCCGACCAATGGTCTTGATATTCCCGGTAAAAGTGCGTTCCGCCGTTTTATCGCTTCAAACATGAATGATGACCGACTCGTCGTTATATCTACCCATCAGGTAAGGGATATAGATAATCTATTGGACAGCATTGTTATGTTAAATGGCTCGAAGTTGATATGCTCGGCTACAGTAAATGAGATTACTGACCATCTCGCGTTCATGACAACATCGAGTCCTGAGATGATTGAACGTGCGTTGTATGCACAGCCGGGACTTGAGGGTACTCAGATTATTATTGATAATGACAGCTCACTTGATACTAAACTTGAACTGGAGCTTTTGTTCCAATATGCGTTAGAGAAAGGAGATGAACTTAATAAAAAACTGCACAAAAATGAATAATATAAATAAATTCAGTGTGAAGCGTGTGCTGTCACTGTGTAAAATGATAATTGCCGAGCAGCCTCGCGTGTTTATGATGATGTCGTTGTTGCTGCTTGGTGTGTTGGCGCTGACATTCGTATTTATTAATATCAATACGTATAATTATTCAAGTTGTGATTTTGAATCGGCACGTATTGCAATATACATTATCTTTGTTTCGTATGGCATGATCTTTACATCGCTTGCATACGGAAAGATGAGAAACAAAAAAGGTCGCACGTCGTTCCTGATGTTACCGGCGATGCAGATCGAGAAGTATATAGCTAACTTCATCATATATGTTATCATGTATATTGTGATGTTCGCGGTCATTGCCTATATCGCTGATATTGTTAGAATGATTGCCATGTCAACATTTGCATTCCACGGGAATGGTGGGATATACCCGATGCAATTCAGCACTCTATGGTGTGAAGATACTGCCAATATGATGGCTACATATTTATTCATGCAATCATTTTACTGGCTTGGTGCCATCTTATGGCCGCGTAACTCGTTTATCAAGACCTATTCAGCTATTACGATTCTTGGACTATTTTATGTTTTGGTTGGCATCGTGCTATATAAATTGATCATAGGTGATCATTATTATCATCTGACAATGTTTGATGATGAGCCGATAAATCATAACCTTATTATATGGTCAATAGTGACAATAACTTTTGTGATTAATTACACTATTGCTTATATACGATTGAAGGAAACCGATGTCGTTCAGAAATTATTATGAAGCTCTATGGATTTTAAAGATAATACCAAACCTATTTATCTCCAGTTGGCCGACCGTTTGTGTGACAGTATAGTCAGCGGCGAGTATGGCGATGACTGCCGGTTGCCGTCGGTCAGGGAGTTTGCTGCTACGGTTGAAGTTAATGCCAATACGGTCATGAGAACCTACGACTATCTGCAACAGTCGGGTGTGATATACAACAAGCGCGGTATCGGATATTTTGTCGTAGAGGGAGCTTCGAAGATTATTAGAAGCAATCGCTTGGACTCGTTTATGAATGAGGAGCTACCCGAGCTCTTTGAGCGTATGAAATTGCTTGGAATATCGCCTGAAGAGTTAAGCGACAGGTATGCACAATACTGTACACGGCATAAAAAGACAAATGATAATAATAAATAATTGATAAAAAAATGAGACGTTCAACATATATAATGGGAACAATGATAATGGCCGGTGTGGTTCTGATTGCGTCGGTATTCGTATTCGTCAGATGTGAGGGAGTCGAAGAATCACCTATAGGAGGTGCATATCTAACAAATGAAACAGTGAAGTATGATTTGCCTGAATTCGAGTCGGTAAATCTTGATTTGCGATATGTCTATAGCGATGATGCCATAGGAGCAGTGCACGGAGACGCCGCGTTCCCGGTAATTTTTGAATGTGATGACTCGGTTGAGAACCCCTATATGATAGTGCCAAAAGAGTTGGTTGAATCGTATAATTTCGATATAGATTCGACAGCGCTGTCAATCACTATCAACAGTACTTCACCTTACCTTATGAATGTATCTGAGTCGGGAGGTATAAAGATTGCCATTCCACGCGACATCAATGTGAATAAAATTCAAATATCTGATAATTGTAGGTCGTGTGACTTGAAGATAGCTTATATTAATGGAGCCAATATGACAGTGGAGTGCTCTACTAATAGAAATCAGAATATAGACATCGAACACTGTTCATGGAAAAACTTCAGCAGTTTAAACTTCAATCGCATTGAGTTCAATGACTTTGATGCAGATAGTGTTTCGGTGTGGGCGTGCCGAGATACTCGAGTGGTGGCCGGAGACTCGGTCGAAGTAAAAAATCTCGAGTTGACAGGCGGTACTGTTGACTTCGTTATCGATGGCTTTAAGAATTATGACGTCAAGCCTGTTGGTGATGCCACGATAGGTGTAAAACAAATTTATAAATCAATTGATTAAGTAAAATTAAAATTGTTATATGTGCAAACAGCGACCGCTTTCCACTTATCGGGAGGCGGTCGCTGCCATATTAATAGGTTACGATTTTACAATATTTCTATGCCGACGGCTTTGCAGGCCTTAACTTGTTCTTCGGGCCATAGACTTGACTGAACCTCGCCGATATGGGCTTTCTGAAGCAGAAGCATACAAAGACGGCTTTGACCTATGCCTCCACCGATTGATGCAGGCAACTTGCCCGCGATCAATTTGCTGTGGAACGGCAAAGATGCCCTGTCGGTACAGTTTTCGATTTGGAGTTGGCGTTCCATTGCTGCCGGGTCAACTCTGATGCCCATAGAGGACACTTCAAATGCCGTTTCAAGCACTGGATTCCAAACCATTATATCGCCGTTGAGTCCTATGCGGCCATCCTCGTCGTGGGTAGACCAGTCGTCATAGTCGGGAGCGCGTCCGTCGTGTTTCTTACCGTCAGACAATTTGCTGCCAATTCCCTGAATGAATACTGCGCCATACTTTTTACACGCTTCAATCTCACGTTCCTTGGCCGTGAGTGTCGGGTAGGCGTCAAGTAGCTCCTGAGAGTGTATGAACGTAATATTTTTAGGCAAAAATGCCTGCATGTGGGGGAACATCTCGGTAATCATCAACTCGGTTTCTCTAATCGAGTCGTAAATCTTCGTTACAATCTCTTTAAGATATGCGAATGTGCGCTGTTCCGGCAAAATCACCTGTTCCCAGTCCCACTGGTCGACGTACAGTGAATGGAGATTGTCAAGTTCCTCGTCAGCACGTATCGCATTCATGTCGGTGTACAGGCCGTAGCCGGGTGCGATATCGTAGTCGGCGAGTTTGAGACGTTTCCACTTGGCGAGTGAGTGTACGATCTGAATCTCTCCATCGCCGAGAGCCGGTGATTTGAATGATACCGGCCGCTCAACACCGTTCAGATTATCATTCAGACCTGATGATGCGGTCACAAACAAGGGAGCAGTGACACGTCTCAGTTTAAGTTTTTTAGACAGGCTATCCTGAAAATGATCCTTGATCAGTTTGATAGCTATTTCAGTGGTTTCGGGCAACAGTTTATTACTGTAGTTATTTGGTATTATCAGCTTCATGCTGTCAAAGTTAGTGAATTTTTAATAAAATGCAAGCAATATTTTTGTAAAAACTTTATATTGCTGTCAATTTGCTTGTTGTTATGATAGCATGATACTATTGAGAACTTTTCTCATTTTCTCCCGAATTTTATCGTTGGCCGGATTGCCGATACTACCTGTGTGGGTATGATGTATGTTTCTGTCGGGGCGGAAAGTGCCGTCCTGCACCATAGCCCCTACCCTGCGGTATGCTTCGCGGAATGGAACACCACTTAGGACGAGCCGATTAACTTCTTCGACCGTGAACAGGTAGTCATATTTAGGGTCATTGATAATGTCGGGATTAATCTCTATATGCTGCAACATCATGTCGCACATGTCAAGACACTGAATTATCGATTCAAAAGCTGGGAATATGACGTCTTTCAGGAGTTGGTTATCGCGGTGGTAGCCCATCGGTAAATTAGCCATCATCAATGTCAATTCATTAGGAATAGACTGCAGGCGGTTGCACTTGCCGCGCATAATCTCAAATACGTCGGGATTTTTCTTGTGGGGCATGATGCTTGAGCCGGTTGTGTACTCGTCGGGGAACTTAATGAAGCCGTAGTTGGGGCTCATGTACAGGCATATATCCATAGCGAAGCGCCCTACAGTTGATGCGATTGCTGCCATCGCGCTTGCAACTGCACGCTCGCTTTTTCCGCGGCTCATTTGTGCCGCCACAACATTATAGTGTAAGTCGGCGAAATGTAGGAGCCTTGTTGTCATTTCGCGGTCAAGCGGAAATGATGAACCATAACCGGCACCCGAGCCAAGAGGGTTTTGATCGACAATATCAAAAGCGGCTTTGATGATACGCAGGTCATCAATCAGAGACTCGGCATAGGCTCCAAACCACAGTCCGAACGATGACGGCATAGCTACTTGCAGGTGAGTATATCCGGGCATGAGGATATCTCGATACTTGTCGCTTAGTTCAAGAAGGCGGTCAAACAACAGCTTGACGTGGTCAACTATCTTTAACAGCTCATGACGCATATACAGTTTAAGATCGACGAGCACCTGGTCATTACGCGAGCGACCTGAGTGAATTTTCTTGCCTAGGTCTCCAAGCCGGCGTGTCAGCAGCAGTTCTACCTGAGAATGTACATCTTCAACACCGGGCTCAATTTCAAATTCGCCTTGTTTAATTTCGGCTGCAATTTCTTTCAGTGCATTGATGAGTACGGGCAATTCATCGTGTCCTATGAGTCCGATTGATTCGAGCATCGTGACATGGGCAATTGAGCCTTCGACATCGTGTGCTGCAAGTTTCATGTCGAGTTCACGATCCTGACCAACGGTAAAAAGTTCGATTTTTTCATCGGGCGTGAAGCCTTTGTCCCAAAGTTTATTGCTCATATATTGATGTTCTTTATAATATTTATGTATGTTTGTATTCCTTGCTCGATCTCGTCAAGGTAAATGTATTCATCGGCTGAATGTGATCGTGCCGAGTCGCCCGGGCCTATTTTGATACCGGGCCAGGACATGAGAGCGCGATCGGAGGTTGTAGGCGACAGGAATGTCTCGATACCGGCTGCGCGTACCGCGTTCAGTAGCGGATGGTTGTCGGGGGTAGCCCATGCCCTGATATGTGTAGACCGTGGAATTGCCTCGGATGATATGGCTTGCTGAATAAGCTCTACGGTCTGCTCATTGGTATAAGCGTCAGTCGTGCGTATGTCAACCATGAACGTGCAGCGGTCTGGTATGACGTTATGCTGTGTACCGGCCTGAATACCTGTTACGTTGATATTAACAGGGCCCATCAAGGTTGATGTAACAGGAAATGTCAGCGTGCGCAGCTTGTTTATGTCATCAATGGCTTTGTATAGGGCATTGATGCCTTCATGATGGGCGGCATGACCGCTTTTACCTGTAGCTATACAATCAAGAACGACGAGCCCACGCTCACCAATAGCACATTTAAGCTGTGTCGGTTCTCCCACTATAGCCATGTCTATGTGTTCGAGTTCATTGACCAGCAGACGCATGCCGTTGATGCCTGACACCTCCTCTTCAGCACTAAGAGCGAGAAGAAGGTTAACAGGAAGCTCGGTATCTTCAAGCCTAAGAAATGTCTCGGTAAGTGCCACGAGTGAGCCACCGGCATCGTTGCTTCCCAGGCCATACACCCTACCCGACTCAATAGTTGGCGTGAACGGATCGCGTGTATATCCTACGGCCGGTTTTACAGTGTCATGATGTGAGTTGAGCATCAATGTTGGCTTGGCCGGATCAAACTGCCGGCCTCGGACAATGACGTTGTTGGCATAACGCTGCGGCATGACACCATTCTCGAGCAGATACCCGACAAGAATATCGGCCGTGGCCTGTTCGCTGCGTGAAAAGGACTCGGTCGATATCAATTGTTGGAGAAGTGTGATGTATCGGGGCATCATTTGGATATACAGGTGCCTGAGTCGTCGTGCAGACGAGTTGATGACTTGATAATTACCGAGTCAAGGTCACTTGTGGTTATGGCCTTAATGGCATTAGTCACCTTGGGTATCATTCCGTCGCTGATTACTCCACGCGCAATCAGTTCGTCGACACTGTCGGGCGTGATTGTCCTGATAACTGAACCGGCATTGTTGACGTCAGCAAGCACACCGTCTTTTTCAAAGCAGAAAATAAGTCGGGTCAATGCCTCCTCACTCATTGCTTTGGCGACACATGTAGCGATTGTATCGGCGTTGGTATTAAGCAGGTTGCCGTCATAGTCGGCCGTGATAGCACAAATAACAGGGGTGATACTGTTGTCAAGCAGCATTTTTAGTGACGAGCTATTGACAGTGTCAACATCGCCTACCTCGCCATAGTCGACTGGTGTGGCCGGCCTTTTTACGGATATGATGCAGTGCATGTCGGCACCACATAGTCCTACGGCGTCACATCCAATTGCCTGAAGTGAGGCAACGATGCGTTTGTTGATTATACCGGCGTAGACCATCACTGCAATGTCAAGCATCTCGGGACTGGTGACACGTCGGCCGTCAATCATGTGTGTTTCCACTCCAAGTTCAGCGGCCATGCGTGTAGCGAATTTGCCTCCACCATGTACTAATATCTTCGGGCCGGCAATCTTGGCGAAGTCTCTTAGAAACGATTTGAGCTGTTCGGGGTTATCAATGACATTGCCACCGATTTTTACTACGGTTATCATTTGAGTGATTCAAGCATACGTTTGAGAACTACCTGGGCTGAAATCTCACGGTTTGCCGCTTCGGGTATGACAATGCTGCGGTCTGACTCAATGACATCGTCGGTGACTATCATGTTGCGACGCACAGGCAGACAGTGCATGAAATATGCGTTATTTGTCAGAGCCATCTTGCGGGAATCGATTGTCCATGAACGGTCGGTTGAGAGAATTTTTCCGTAGTTGGGGTCGGTATATGCAGCCCAGTTTTTGGCGTAGACGAAGGCAGCACCCTCAAGCGCTTTGTCCTGGTCATATTCTATACGCGCATTTTGGGTAAATATAGGGTCGAGTTCGTAGCCGTGGGGATGGGTGATGACAAAGTCGTAGTCGGCTGCATTTATCCACTCGGCAAACGAGTTCGGAACAGCCTGAGGGAGAGCCCGTGGATGTGGTGCCCATGTCATTACTACTTTGGGGCGCTTTGTCAGCTTGTGTTCTTCGATTGTAATGAGGTCGGCAAAACTTTGCAGCGGGTGGCGTGTCGCTGCCTCCATCGAGAATACGGGGCGACCCGAATATTTAATAAACTGCTCGAGTATTTCCTCGTCGTAGTCGGCACGCTTGTCTTCAAATCGTGCGAATGAGCGAACACCGATAATATCGCAGTATGATCCCATGACAGGTATAGCCTCGAGCATGTGCTCGGCTTTATCGCCGTCCATGATGACACCGCGTTCGGTCTCGAGTTTCCATGCACCCTGATTGACATCGAGGACGATAACGTTCATGCCAAGATTTAGCGCTGCTTTTTGTGTAGATAGTCGGGTGCGCAGGCTTGAGTTAAAGAATACCATTAACAGGGTGCGGTTGCGGCCGAGGTCGCTGTAACCGAACCTGTTGTTTTTGACCTCGAGAGCTTCTTTTACAGCTTGGTCTAGATTTCCTATATCGTTTACTGTTGTGAATTTTTTCATTTGAATGCTTCGATAAATTGGTCAATATGCTGTTTGGTGACATTGAGCGCAGGTAACAGTCTAATTGTTGTGGCACCTGCCCCACCGGTAAAGATATGGTTGTCAAACAGGAGCTTGCGGCGCACTGCTGACGCATCCCCGTCAATTTCTATACCAATCATCAGACCGCGCCCGCGCACCTCTTTGACAGGTGAGCCTATAGTGTTGAGCTGCTGGATGGCATACTCACCTACTTCGGCAGCATTCTCAATGAGTTTTTCACTCTCAATGACGTCAAGCACAGCAAGTGCAGCCGCACATGCAAGATGGTTGCCGCCGAACGTTGTACCGAGCATACCTTTGACAGGCTTGATATCGGGAGAGATAAGAATACCTCCTACAGGAAATCCGTTGCCCATGCCTTTGGCCATCGAGATTATGTCGGGACGTATGCCTGAATATTGATGGGCGAAGAATAGGCCGGTACGACCGTAACCCGACTGCACTTCGTCCAAAATCAACTTAGTGCCGTATTTGAATGTTAGGTCGCGCAATTTTACAAGGAATTCATCATCGGGCATATAGATGCCGGCAACACCCTGTATGCCTTCGATTATAACTGCGGCATATTCACGGGTACTGAGTTCTTTTTCAACAGCGTCAATATCATTCAGCGGCACGAATGTGACTTTATCGGTTGAATTGAACGGCGACACGATACGTGGATTATCGGTAAGCGCTACCGCTCCCGATGTACGTCCGTGAAAGGACTTGGAGAATGCAAGTACACGGTTGCGCCCGGTGACAAATGATGCCAATTTAACAGCATTCTCGTTAGCCTCGGCTCCTGAATTACACATGAAGAGGCTATAGTCGTCGTACCCCGATATCTTACCTAATTTATGTGCGAGCTTTTGTTGTAGCGAGTTAAGCACTGAGTTTGAGTAGAATCCAAGTTTGGCTACCTGATTGGATATAGCCTCAACATAATGAGGATGTGCGTGGCCTATAGATATCACGGCATGTCCGCCGTATAGATCGAGATATTTATTACCATCGGCGTCAAACACATGAGAGCCCTCACCTCTAACCGGTTCTATCTCATATAAACTATATACATCAAAGCATTTCATGTCAATAATTAATTATGGTTATTACTCTAAAAGCCTGTGGCTTTGAGCCGAAGTCCGCATGTCTGGTCCAAGTCAAACATAAGATTCATGTTCTGAACGGCTTGACCTGAAGCACCTTTAAGTAGGTTGTCTATAACGCTGACAACGTGAGCCTTGCGACCATGTTTGGTTATGCTTATCAACGCCTTGTTTGTGTTAACTACTTGTTTTAGGTCAAGGTCAAAATCAACAACATGTGTAAATTTTGCGTCGGAATAGAAAGATTTGTATAATTCGGTTAATTGCTCGGCTGAGAAGTCGGTATCGAAATACACTGATGCAAAGATGCCACGGGCAAAGTCACCGCGCACAGGAACGAAATTGATTGCAGGTGCGGTTTTATCGAGCGGAGTATGTTTACTTACTGTACGCCCTATTTCAAGCAAGTGCTGGTGCTCAAATTCTTTGTATGTTGACAGGTTGTCTGTGCGCCAGCTGAAGTGTGTCTTTGATGTTGGCTTAACACCGGCACCGGTTGAACCTGTTACCGCGGTTACATGTATTTCGCCATCAATACACCCTGCAGTGACGGCCGGGAGGATTGCCAATTGTATCGCCGTGGCAAAACAGCCGGGATTGGCTACGCGCTGGGCTCCCTTTGTCAGCTTGGCGTTGATTTCTGGCAGTCCATATATAAAGCCGTTGGTCTCGTCGCGGAAATCCTGTGACAAGTCGACAATGCGCAGTGACTCGGGTACGGCATTTTCATTCATGAATTTGGTGCTTGCACCATGACCGGAGCACATGAACATGACATCAATGTTGTCAAAGTCATACGCGTCGGTAAAGCTGAGATCGGTGTCTCCTATCAGACCTGAGTGTACGGCTGTGACAGGTTGACCGGCATTACTGTTGCTGTGTATCCATTTAAGGTTAGCCTCGGGATGGTTGACAAGTATGCGTATCAGTTCACCGGCTGTGTAACCGGCGCCACCTATAATGCCGACGTTTATCATTTCTTATTGCGTTTCATATAGGCTATCTTCATCTGATTGCCCATGATTTTGGTGAAACCTTTGACATCGTCGGCTGTCCATGCCTTGTTAACCTCGCCATACTCACCAAAGTCGGTCTTCATCAAGTCATAGGGCGATGATACACCGACACACTGGAAGCAATATGGGCGAAGTGTGAGTTCAACCTCGCCGGTGACAAGCTGTTGTGAGCTATCGAGCATCGCCTCGATGTCGCGCATGACCGGCTCAAGGTATTGAGCCTCGTGCAGGAACATGCCGTACCAGTTTGCGACCTGGTCTTTCCAGTAGAGTTGCCACTTGGTAAGGGTATGTTTTTCGAGCATCTTATGTGCGCCGATAATGAGCATGGCAGCTGCTGCTTCGAAACCGACACGGCCCTTTATACCGATAATAGTGTCGCCGATGTGCATGTCGCGGCCAATGCCGTAGCGTGAGCCAAGTGCTTCGACCTCACGGATAGCCTCGACTTTATCTGGATAAATTTTGCCGTTGACACTGACTATCTCACCCTTGTCAAATCCTATCTTTAATGTTTCTTCGCCATGTTCGGTAACTTGTGAGGGGTATGCGCTCTCAGGTAGAGTGAGTTCTGATTTCAAAGTCTCCTTACCACCTATCGATGTACCCCAAAGACCTTTGTTAATGGAATACTCCATACGCTTGAAGTCGCCCTCATAGCCATGTTTCTTGAGGTAGTCAATCTCGTACTCACGAGTGAGGGTCATATCACGTGTGGGTGTGATGACTTCAATCTCGGGCGCAAGAATAGCAAACGTGAGGTCAAATCTGACCTGATCGTTGCCGGCACCTGTTGAGCCGTGTGCGACAGCATCGGCACCGATTTTCTTAGCATATTCTATGATGGCAATAGCCTGGAACGTGCGCTCGCTGCTAACCGATATGGGATATGTGCCGTTACGTAGAATGTCGCCGAACACCATGTATCTGATACATTTATTATAGTATTCCTGTTCGATGTCGAGGGTGACGTGTGTTGCGGCACCTAACTGTAAGGCGCGTTCGCCTATGGCCTGACATTCAGCCTTAGTGAAACCGCCTGTGTTAGCGAGGGCCGTGTGCACCTCATAGCCTAAGTCGTGAGTGAGATATTTGACGGCGAATGAAGTGTCAAGGCCGCCGCTGTATGCTAAAACTACTTTCTTGGGAGTGTTCATATTGTGAGTATTTTTATTGTTATTTTTCGGTCGAATTATCGGTCTCGTGTTCTTTCGGGTCAAACAGCATGCCGGTGCAGATGCAACGAACATTGTTGTTGCGCTGCAGAATATCGTAGTTGATGCAGCCCTTACAACCGGCCCAAAACTCCTCATCGTCAGTAAGCTCGGAGAACGTAACAGGTACATAGCCGAGTCGGGTGTTGAGTTTCATGACAGGTAAAGACGTCGTTATACTGAAGAGTTTAGCATCAGGAAATTTGCGTCGGGCTAATGCGAATGTATTGCGTTTGATTCTTTCGGCGAGACCTTGATGACGATATTCCGGGTCAACAATCAGACCGCTCGTAGCCACAAAATCTCCGTGTCCCCAGCTCTCGATGTAGCTGAAGCCCACAAGACGTTCGCCGTCGAGCGCGACAATAGCTTTGCCACCGATCATCTTTTCGGCAATATATTCGGGTGAACGGCGTGCTATACCTGTGCCGCGCTGGAGTGCCGATTCGTAAATGAGGTCACATATATGTTCGGCATGTTTAATGTCATTAGCAGTTGCTTCACGTACTAAACAATCCATTTTTTTTGGTACTTGTTATTTAAATTATAGTGTGATTGGTTTTGGAAACTTATCCTGAATATAATACATATCTATCCCGATGTTATCGGGATAAAACTTAGGGTATAATACAGGGAGGGATGAAAAGGTGTATGACCGTTATCGTCGTCGCAATACTGACAAAGTATAGCGCGACTTATTCGATGAAGAAATATAATATAATGTATATACGGTCATCAGTGTTCTTGAATTTTATGCAAAAGTATCACAAAATATTCATTTATGCAATAATTATGAAACAAAAAGATATATTATCTATTGGAATTTACGTAATATATGCAATTATATTATTTATGAATAACGATAAATTAAACAGAGTTACCTGAATATATTTGAGTGGTGATATACTGTAAGAGAATGTTAATTAAGCGTAATATATATTATAGTTATATAGTATACGGAAAATGTAGGGTAATTTTGTAGTGAATGAGATTATTACACTAAATTCAATCACTATTATTTTCTCTCTCATGATTAAAAAATTAAAATTATTGTTCGCAGTATTAGCATCGATTACTGCCGGCGAGTGTGTTGCACAATTTAGCGAGAACGGACATTATCTTAAAACAGATATTCGTGACCTGGTTCTAATCTATCAAGGTGGGGTTCAGCGTATGGATTTTACCGTAGACCAGATTCGCCCGTATGTAGTGCATGAAAATCGGTTTGGTGACCGTGACTGGTTATTTGACGGATTCCTGTTTCTGGAGTTTGATAGCGGACGCGGTGTGTCGTTCGAGAAACGTCTTAATGCGCCTTTATCAAAGAAAGAAGATTGGATTTGGCTCGCCGACCGTCACTTTGCTCAGGATAAAGGTATTTCCGCACTTGACGAGTGTATCGGGCAAGAGATTGCCAAAATAGGTCAGCCCTCGTTTAAACACAAGATTGTAATTGCAATTCCCGAGCCTCCGTTAGGACAAAAGGACTGGGGCGAACTTGACGGACGCCAACTTGATTTTGATAATGATGACGACCGTGCAGCAGCATGTAAATGGTACATTGACCAGTTGACAGCCCGATTTGATTCCCTTGATCTTAAAAACATAGAGCTATCGGGCTTCTATTGGATGTCAGAAAAAGCTCTGCAAAGTCGCCCGGTGACAATTGCAGTCGGCGAATACATTCATTCAATGGATAAACTATTCTATTGGATACCCTATTACACTGCTCAGGGTTATAGTGAATGGAAACAATTCGGCTTTGATGCAGCATATATTCAGCCTACATATTTCTGGAACAAGCGTATTCCCGACAATCGCGTAGACCGTGCATGTGAATTGGCTTACAACCACCACATGGGCCTCGAGATGGAATTTGACCTCGCGGCATCGGTTGATGCAAAAAATTGTTTACGCGACCGAGGTCTGAAATATATGTCTTCTTTTCGTAAAAACGGCGCATATCGCGATGCTTCGTTAGCCTATTATGAAGGTGGTGCCGGTATGTATAATTTTGCTCGTAAGAAAGACCCGCTCGACCGTGAATTCATTGATACTATAGCATGGGTTGTACAGGAGCGTCGCAGACGCATGATTGAGGGTGCCAATCCTGATTTTGTAACTAATTTTGCATCAAACAAGCTTGCTTCTGCCGACTGGAACACGAACGGTAATGTGAGTTGTAAAGGTCATCACATGATTTTATCAGGAAACGCATCGGCTGATACCCGAAATCTGCATGCTTTCAAATACGGAACAGCTAAGGTGCGTATGAAAATCAAATCGGCTAATCCTGATAGCAAAGTTACTGTGCGCTTATTACCGTCTAATGAGAAACTCGGTAAGGTGCCCAACAGTGGCGAAATGTTCCTGCTCAGATATAATGGCGCACGTCCGGGTGAGATAGCATGTGGCGCGTCGACTATGCAGATGAATGATAGCCTTAAAAATATAAAGCAGTCGGTCGTAGTTGATGATAAACTTATAAATCATTGGATTGATCTTGAGTGCAAGTGGACTGAGTATGATATTATTTACAAGGTCAATGGAGCTGTAGTAAATATCCAGGAAGATCTTTATGACTCGTCCAAACCGTGGTATGCCCAAGGATGGCCCTTTAACTATGATACATTCTACCTACAGATAGAATGTCAAGGCTCAGATAACAAGCCTGTAGTTGAGATAGACTCTATTGAGTTGCTCCCCGACTGATATTAACAAACGGCATAGAAATAAAAAATCCCGATGTAGAATTTACATCGGGATTTTCTTATGTATTTAATGGATATTAGTAGCCTTTCTGGAGACGTTCTATGCGCTGGAGGTTGTCGGCGTCATTGAGATTGTAGTAGACGTTGCGAAGGTTGGCAAGAGCACCGCTTCCGTTTTCGGGGTCAAGCTCGTAGCATTTTTCAAGATACTGGGCAGCTTCACGCAGTAAGGGGAACAGTACGTCCTCTTTATATTTGTTGTACTCTGCGTTGCTCATATTGCCTGTTGCTGCATCAAGAGCCTCGACCTTGCGGAAGGTCAGATAACCGAGCTGGAGGTAACCGTTAGCATGGTTTGAATCAGCAGCGACACATTTTTTGAATTGCTCGAGTGCGGCAGCTTCTGCCTCAGCATCATTTTCTTTATTCTCGTAAAGTACACCGAGAATGTAGTAGAGCTGTGCATTGTCAGGAGTAGCAGCAATGGCCTGTTTAACCATGTTTTCAGCCTCAGTAAACTTACCTGACCGAAGCATATCGTTGATGATATAACCGATGTATGCGTTGTCCTCGGCACCGTAAATGGGAAGTGCCATCTGAGCATATTTGGCCATGATAGGAGTACGTACGCTATCAGGATAGTTATATGCGGCAGCGATAGCGTAGTCGAACACATTCTTGGAAGTGTTACCCATAGCAATTGAACGATCAAATGATTTCAAAGTGCGATCCCAATCCTGAAGGTTGTAGGCTGCGAGACCCTGATTGAATGCATATACATTCAAGAAGCTGTCGGGCAGTGCTTTGGGCGCGTTCAAACCCAATACCGGATTCTCGGGAGCTGTGAAGCATAGTTCCCATGCCTGATACGCTCCGTCATAATCTTGAGCTTCCCAAAGGCAACCGGCTGCATTATTAAAGTCATTATAGTGGTTGTTGATGAGTTTGATTATCTCCTTTGAATACTTAACTTTTGTTTTACCCTTAGCATCAACAACGGTATCGCATGCCAACGCTTTCACGAGGTAGTCATAACCATCAATAAGTGCATGACCCATAGTTTTCATGTCTGCGTTTTGTCCGGCCTGTAACATTACCTGCTGGTAATCGAAATAGTCATAACCACCCTTACCGGCAACAAAGTAGGGATAGGCAGAGTTGGCCGTTTCTTCATTGGTGAAAGCCGGCTGCAAGTTTTTTACCTGAGCGGGATAATCTGCGGGTTTTGCTTTGAGATTGCGTTCAACCTCTTTTACAAGGCTGGTCTGGGCAGCTGCTGAAAGTCCTGCAAAAACGCATAATCCCAATAATACACTCTTTTTCATGATGTTGATTGTTAGTTATTGTGATTTTTAGATTTAATTCTCCTGTTCATTTTCCTCATCGCCGACAATTTCATCATCTTCTTCGACAATGTCGTTATCGTTCAGGTCGTCGACAATCTCATCGGTCGAGGGTAACTCCTGAGGGTTCTCCTCGAGCTGCTCTACCTCTTCCTCGGGGTCGGAATCGACACAGCAAACTGATGCGATCTCATCGCCGCGCTTATCGAGATTTATAAGGCGCACGCCCTGGGTGGCACGGCCCATAACACGGATGTCGCTTACGTGGAAACGCAATGTAATACCTGATTTATTTATAATGACGAGGTCATTGTTGTCATTGACGCTGTCAAATGCCACGAGCGAGCCGACCTTATCGGTTACGTTAATGGTCTTGACACCCTTACCGCCACGGTTAGTGATGCGGTAATCTTCGAGTAGTGAGCGTTTGCCGTAGCCTTTCTCCGAGATTACCATGACGTTGTTGGTTGAGTCAGCTTCCATGCAGATGAGGCCGATGACTGCATCGTTCTCGTCATCGAGAGTCATACCACGTACACCGGCTGATACTCGACCTGTAGCGCGCACTTTAGACTCGTGGAAACGGATAGCGCGACCGTTGCGGTTGGCCATAAGAATTTCCGAATTACCGTCGGTGAGATCAACACCAATAACGCGGTCGCCCTCACGAATTACAATCGCTTTCTTGCCGCGGGCATCTACACGTGCATACTCTTTGAGCGATGTTTTCTTTATGACACCGTTACGGGTAGCAAATATCAGGTTGTGGGTCGATGTGTACTCGGGATCATTGAGACCCTTGCAGCTGATTACTGCATTAACCGCATCGTCAGACTCGATGTTAAGCAGGTTCTGAATAGCACGCCCCTTAGTGTTCTTGCCGCCCTCAGGAAGTTCATAAACCTTCATCTTGTAAACAAGACCTTTGGCAGTGAAGAATAACAGGTTGCAGTGCATTGATGCAGGATAGATGTATTCGATGAAATCTTCCTGGCGGGTGTGGCTGCCGCGCGACCCTACTCCACCGCGGTTCTGGGCGCGGAATTCAGAGAGCGGTGTACGCTTGATATAGCCGAGGTGTGAGATGGTTATAATCATATCATCATCGGCATAGAAGTCTTCGGCGTTAAAGTCTCCAGCTGTGTAGTCGATGACTGTGGCGCGCTCGTCACCGTAGGTGTCGCGTATCTCAATGAGCTCATCTTTGATAAGCTGACGGCAAACGGCGTCGTTGTTCAGGATCTCCTCGAGACGGGCAATCTCATGCTGAATTTCATCAAACTCATTCTGCAGTTTTGACTGCTCCAGACCGGTGAGCTGTTTGAGTCGCATTTCGACGATAGCCTGTGTCTGAGGCTCAGTGAGGCCGAAGCGCTCGCTGAGTTTCTGACGTGCGATATCGGTGGTAGATGATGCACGTATGATGGCAATTACTTCATCGATGTTTTGCGATGCAATAATCAGACCCTCGAGTATGTGGGCACGCTCACGCGCTTTACGCAGTTCAAACTGAGTGCGGCGTGTCACCACCTCATGACGGTGGTCGATGAATGCCTGTAAAATTTCTTTAAGGTTGAGAGTTTTTGGACGGCCGTGTACAAGCGCTACATTGTTGACTGCAAACGAAGCCTGCATCTGTGTCAGCTTATACAACTTGTTCAGAACGACGTTGGCATTGGCATCGGTTTTCAGTTTGATAACAATACGCATACCTTTGTAGTCGCTACCGTCGCGCAGATCAGATATGCCGTCGAGTTTCTTGTCATTAACAAGGTCGGCTATGTTCTTAATGAGCTTGGCTTTGTTTACGCCATAGGGGATCTCGGTGACAATAATTTCCTCATGATCCTTATGCTGCTCAATCTCGGCTTTGGCGCGGATAATAATGCTGCCACGTCCTGTTTCATAGGCCTCTTTAACACCTGCATATCCATATATAGTGCCGCCGGTGGGGAAATCAGGGGCAGGGATGACTTTCATCAAGTCATGAATAGTCATTTCGGGGTCATCTATCAAGGCCACGCACGCGTTGATTGACTCGGTCAAGTTGTGAGGCGGCATATTGGTTGCCATACCTACAGCGATACCCGATGCTCCATTGATGAGCAGATTGGGAATACGTGTGGGGAGCACTACAGGCTCACGGCGCGAATTGTCATAGTTTGGCTGGAAGTCAACGGTATCACTGTCGATATCACTGAGCATTTCCTCACCGATTTTCTCGAGTCGTACCTCGGTGTAACGCATAGCCGCAGGGCCGTCGCCGTCGATTGAGCCGAAGTTACCGTGACCATCGACAAGTGTGTAACGCAGTGACCAGGGCTGAGCCATACGCACAACAGTACCGTAGATTGATGAGTCGCCGTGGGGGTGATATTTACCCATAACCTCGCCGACGCAGTTGGCCGATTTTTTGTGGGGATGAGATGATGTGTTACCCATCTCGTTCATGCCGAAGAGGACACGGCGATGGACGGGTTTCAGGCCGTCACGTACATCAGGAAGTGCACGGGAAACGATAACCGACATCGAGTAGTCGATATAGGCCGTTTTCATTTCATTCTCGATATTGATCTTGATAATGCGATCGTTTTCTATCATTTTATATTTATTTACAGTTAATACGCAGAATCATTCGCGTGACGGTAATAAGTTGCCCGTTCACGCTATGAGACTACGTGTCAATTATCCTACAAAGGTAGTAATTTTTCAAAAAATACGCGGAATTTTTTCGCGAATTTTTAGCGTCGGTTAGTGTCGCAATCCGCACTATGACTATTATATTTAACATTTTTAACATAGATGTCGAAAATTGAACATTTCTTTATAAATGATGTTATAAATGTGTAATTACCGACGATTAAATATTTTGGCACAATTATTGCTATAATACAACGTTATAGAATTTACAATAACGTATATTGAACACACGCATGAACATAAACTATTCAGAGCAACTTAAAACCGTGCTTGAAGATAGCCGTAAAGAAGCTATAAGGCACAACAATGATATAATCACGCCGGCCCACTTGTTGTTGGTGCTGTCACGTGATTCACAGTCAGCTGCTGCAAAATTGATGAACGACATCAGTAAAAATTCGTCTATAAGCAGCCTGAGCCGTGAGCTTGATGACAGTCTTTTCGAGGTGACCTTGCGTGAGCAGAATGAGCCTGCTGTAAGTGAGCTGGTAAATCGTTTGATAAAGCTGAGCGTGCTTGAGGCACGTATGCTTAAATGTGATGTCATAGAACCGATTCACCTGCTGTTGGCTTTGTTTCACAATTCAGAAGTGCAAGCAATGGACTTTATAACACCGTTCAGACAGGAAGGTATATCATACGAGCGCATGTATCAGCAGATAACACGTGAGTCGGGCCGCCATATCATGGGCGCAGACACAACTCCCGACGGAGACATGGACGAGGATGACGATGAATATAATAACGAGCCTTCGGGCCCGACAGGAAATCGTCAGCAGTCAGCATCACGTACTCAGGCAGGCAGCGGTGATACCCCTACCCTTGACAAGTATGGTAATGACATGACGCGTGCTGCCGAGGAAGGTCGTCTTGACCCTGTAGTTGGACGTGAAGTAGAAATAGAACGTCTCGCTCAGATTCTGAGCCGTCGCAAAAAGAATAACCCCGTCCTAATCGGTGAGCCCGGTGTAGGCAAGAGTGCAATCGTTGAGGGCCTTGCTCTGAGAATTGTTCAGCGTAAGGTGTCACGTATTTTGTTTGACAAGCGTGTAATATCTCTCGATATGGCTTCGCTTGTTGCCGGCACTAAATACCGCGGACAGTTTGAAGAGCGCATCAAGGCCATACTTAATGAACTGTCCAAAAATCCTAACATAATCCTGTTCATAGACGAGCTTCACACAATTGTCGGTGCAGGCAATCCTTCGGGATCAATGGATGCCGCCAATCTGTTGAAACCGGCTCTTGCTCGTGGCGAGATTCAGTGCATCGGTGCAACAACGCTTGATGAGTACCGCAAGAATATCGAGAAGGACGGTGCCTTAGAGCGCCGTTTCCAAAAAGTCATGGTTGAACCGACAACGCCTGAGGAAACACTGCAGATACTTAACAATATTAAGGAAAAATATGAGGCCCACCATAATGTGAATTATACTGAAGACGCACTCAAGGCTTGTGTTACTTTGACCGAGCGCTATATGAGCGACCGCAATTTCCCCGACAAGGCTATCGATGCTCTTGACGAGGCCGGTTCACGCGTGCATATTTCAAATATTGTTGTTCCCGAGGAGATTGAACGGCTTGAGGTCGAAGTTCAGAATGCCAATGAACTGAAACTGAAAGCTGCCCGTTCACAAAATTTCGAGAGCGCGGCATCGTACCGTGATAAAGCTCAGAAACTCAAAGAGGATCTTGACAAGGCCAAGGCTCGCTGGGAAACGGAACTTAACGAGAACCGTATAACGGTCGACGGTGAGAACGTGGCTCAGGTTGTAGCGATGATGACAGGTGTCCCGGTTCAGCGTATAGCTCAGGCCGAGGGTAAACGCCTTAAAGAAATGGCGCCTGAGTTGAAATCGGTTATTATCGGTCAGGATCAGGCTATAGATAAAATCGTCAAGGCCATCAGACGCAACCGTGCCGGTCTAAAAGACCCCAACAAACCGATAGGAACATTCCTCTTCCTCGGCCCGACAGGTGTCGGTAAGACTCATCTTGCAAAAAAACTTTCGGAATATCTTTTTGATTCGGTTGATACACTGATAAGAATTGACATGAGTGAATACATGGAGAAATTCACTGTGTCGCGTCTTGTCGGTGCTCCTCCCGGATATGTAGGATATGAAGAGGGTGGACAGCTGACTGAGAAAGTAAGACGTCGTCCCTACTCGGTTGTTCTTCTTGATGAGATTGAGAAGGCTCATCCCGATGTGTTCAATCTCTTGTTGCAGGTGATGGACGAAGGACGTCTTACCGATAGCCTCGGCCGTAAAATCGACTTCAAGAATACATTGATTATTATGACCTCAAATATCGGCACACGTCAGCTTAAAGATTTCGGTACAGGCGTAGGATTTACTACTCCCAAGGCTGACAAGGAGTATAATCACAGTGTGCTCCAGAAGGCTCTGAATAAGGCCTTTGCTCCTGAGTTCCTGAATCGTATCGATGATATCATCATGTTTGACTCACTCGACGAGGCCGCAATATCGCGTATTATTGATGTTGAATTGTCGGGATTCTATAAGCGTCTTGACCAGCTCGGGTACAAACTTACTATTACCGAGGCTGCACGCAACTTTATAGCGGCTAAGGGCTACGACTCACAGTATGGTGCCCGACCGTTGAAACGTGCCATCCAGAAGTACCTCGAGGATGAACTGGCTGAACTGATAATAGACGATAGCCTCAAGGCAGGTGACCATATCACTATCGATTATGACAAAGAACATGACAAGATTGTCAGTCATATCGATTCAGAACCTGTTAATGAGTAATCTTTTTAACATACTTTCAGTAAAAATGTCACATTTCGGATGTGGCATTTTTTTTGTAGATTGTTATAGGTGTATGAATGGGCAAATACCAAGCATACTGATTATAAGTACAACAATTAAATAACATAAAATAAAGATATGGAACAAAAGAAAGGTTCAATTGGAGTAACCACCGAGAATATATTCCCGGTAATCAAGAAGTTTTTGTACAGCGATCACGAGATTTTTCTGCGTGAACTTGTGAGCAATGCCATTGATGCCACACAAAAGCTGAAAACACTTGCTTCGTTTGGCGAGTATAAGGGTGAACTGGATGATATGAAAGTCGAGGTTAAAATCGACAAAGAGGCCGGCACCCTGACTATCAGTGACCATGGTATTGGCATGACTGCCGATGAGATCGATAAGTATATCAACCAGATTGCATTCTCAGGGGCAGAGGAGTTCCTTGAGAAATATAAGGATACCGCCAATTCAATCATCGGTCACTTTGGCCTCGGTTTCTACTCGGCATTCATGGTTGCCAAGAAGGTAGAAATCAACACATTGTCATATAAGGACGGGGCTACCCCGGTAAAATGGGTGTGTGACGGTTCACCTGAGTATGAGATGACTGCCGGTGATAAGACCACCCGTGGTACCGATATGGTTCTATACATTGATGATGACAGCAAAGAATTCCTCGAGAAGAGCCGTATTGATACTCTTCTTAAAAAGTACTGCCGCTTCTTGCCGGTTCCAGTTGTCTCGGGTAAAGAACAAGAATGGAAAGATGGCAAGTATGTTGATACCGATAAGGATAATGTAATAAACAGCACCGAGCCATTATGGACACGTAAGCCGTCAGAGCTCACCGACGCCGACTATAAGACTTTCTATAACGAGCTTTATCCAGGCCAGGACGAGCCGATGTTCTGGATTCACCTGAATGTCGATTATCCCTTTAAACTTACCGGTGTTCTTTACTTTCCGAAGCTGAAGAACAATTTTGAGGTGACAAAAAACCGTATCCAGCTATATTGCAATCAGGTATTTGTAACCGACTCGGTTGAAGGTGTTGTACCTGAGTTTATGATGTTGTTACAGGGCGTTATCGATTCACCCGATATTCCTCTTAACGTATCACGCTCATATCTGCAGAGCGACAGCGCGGTTAAGAAGATTTCAGGATATATTACAAAGAAAGTGTCGGCACGTCTTGAAAGCATCTTTAAGAACGATCGCGCCGAGTATGAGTCGAAGTGGGACGACATCAAGATATTTATCGAGTACGGTATGCTTACCGATGATAAATTCCGTGAAGCGGCCATGAAGTTCATGCTTGTCAAGGATACCGATGGTAAATATTATACACTCGAAGAATACCGTACCCTGATTGAACCTGAGCAGACTGACAAGGACGGAAATGTCGTATATCTTTACACTACCGATCCAACAGCACAGTATAAATATATTGATAATGCTACCTCGCGAGTATATAGCGTATTGGTGATGGACGGTCAGCTCGACAGTCACTTTGTTGGTATGCTCGAGCAGGAGCTGAAGCAGTCTCGCTTTGTGCGTGTTGACAGCGATATAGTCGAAAATCTTATACCCAAGAGCGACAGGAAGCAGGCTGATCTGACTGCAACTGAACGTAATATTCTGACTACGATGTTCCAAAATCAGTTGCCTAAAGAAAAGGATGCCAATTTCCTCGTGACATTTGAGGCTTTAGGTGAAAATTCTGATCCAGTCGAGATAACTCAGAACGAGTACATGCGACGCATGAAGGAGATGGCCGCCTTACAGCCCGGCATGAGTTTCTATGGCGAACTGCCCGATAGCTATAATGTGATTGTCAATACCGAGAATAAGCTGGTCAAGAATATTATTGCGGATGCTGACAAAGCTCTCGCATCGGAGATCGAGCCCCTCGAGAAATCGGTGGATGATCTTAATGCCAAGATAACCTCTGCACGAGGTGAAATTAAGGATGGCAAGCCTACCGATGAGCAACAGGCTGAAATCAGTAAACTCGAAGCCGATGTTAAAACCTCGCGTGACAAACAGGCCGAACTTATCGGTGCTTATGGTGCCAATGTTCCTGTTGTCAAACAGCTCATTGACCTGGCACTGTTGGGTAATGGTTTGCTTAAAGGCAAAGAACTTACCGAATTTATTCGCCGCTCATACTCACTGCTTTAAGGCAGTAGCAGCCTAATATCTACGAGCTCCGACGATTTATGTCGCCGGGGCTCGTTTTATAAGGTAGTTATCAGTTACATGACAGTTCAAGCTGTCGCTTGTATTGAGCTGATATAATTGGCGGTGGAACGCTTTACTGAGTTACGTATAATCGAGAAGATAATACGTTGCATCGAGTTTAAATTTTGTTCAACTGACTTACCGCATATCAGCTCGCCTGCTATGGCTGCCGACATAATGATACGGTCTTCATCATTGAGAGAGTTGATGGTATTGATAACGTCGTCGCTGATTACAATTGTTTTACTCATGGCAATATGGTTTTAAATTTATTACAGTGCAAATATACAACCGCACATGGGCAGGATGGCTGCCCACCGAAAATAAATAAAGTTAAACCATATCAAAAATTTGGTTAACACTATATGGATTGACGCGCTCTCATCTTAAGAATTGTTGAACTGTTGCCGATTAAATGATTAATAGTTTGTAAATTAAAATATTGTTCCTACATTTGCGTATATAAACGTATAACTGAATTAACTGCTTATGGAATATATAACCGAATTTTTTACGCAACTCATCGAGCAGAATAAAAGTTTGGACATTGCACAGGCTGAATTCAAACGTATTCTGAATGATGATCCCGACCTGAAGGCTGCATATTCTGACTGGTGTCAGTCAGAGGGCTACAGCGAGCGAGATGGTTTTCGGGAATTTTGTGAACAGTACATGGAATCGCAGGATAACATCTGGGAGCAACTGCGTGACTATGATGATGAACAGGATTATTAATGATTTGCACTAAGAAAAGATTACCTGCCGAATGGGAGGACTATGAAGCCGTAATTATAGGCTGGCCACATGCCAACAGCGATTGGGCATACATGCTTGATGACGTTCAACATACCGTTGTCGAGATTATTGAAACCCTTGTAGCCGATAAATTGACTGTTGTGGTGGTAGCGCCTGATATCGAAGAGCCTAATGCAATGCTTCAGCACATCGAGCCGCCTTATCTAAGATTGTGCAAGATTGATACGAATGATACCTGGGCACGCGATTATGGAGTCATAGCATGTATCGATGATGAAAACCGGCCGATACTGTGTGACTTTAAATTCAATGGCTGGGGGCTTAAATTTGCTGCAGATAAGGATAACCTTATCACGATGCACATGATAGAAAACGGTACGATAACCGGCATAAGGGAAAATTACCTAAGTTTTGTACTCGAAGGAGGCTCTATAGAGAGTGACGGCCTAGGTACGATACTGACGACAAGCGAGTGTCTGCTGTCGCCCAACCGAAACGGCAGTTTGTCTCGTGATGAGATTGCCGGTTACCTCAAATCCTCTCTTGGTGCCGAACGTGTACTGTGGCTGGATCACGGATATCTTGCAGGAGACGACACCGATAGCCATGTCGATACACTGGCACGACTTGTATCGGAAGATACAATAGTATATGTAAAATGTGACGACCCTGCCGACGAGCATTATGAGCAGCTCAACCTTATGGAAAAACAGCTCACTGAGCTGAGACGTAAGGGTGGTATGCCATATAACCTTGTCGGCCTACCGATGCCCCACCCTATTTTTGATGCTGACGGCCAGCGATTGCCTGCAACTTATGCAAATTTTCTGATAACACCGCGATCGGTACTGCTTCCGGTGTATGGTCAACCACAGAATGATGAGCTTGCACGACTCATCATGCAATCGCTGTTTCCTGAGCGCACAATACACTGTATCAACTGCACTACACTTATTCAGCAACACGGTTCGCTACATTGCATGACTATGCAAGTACCACGCGGAGTAATTGTGAATCTCAATAATTAATATAATGGAAGATCGTAAACTTAAAGTCGGAATCATCCAACAATCAAATTCCGGCAATATAGAGAACAACCGAGAGCGCATTATCGCCGCGATAAAAGACCTCGCATCACAAGGTGCACAACTCATTGTAAACCGGGAGTTGCACGACTCACTATACTTTTGCCAGACTGAGAACCCCGATGAATGTAACCTCGCCATTGACCTCGCTGGTGACATTGTCGAGCAATACAAAAACGTGGCACATGAGTGTGGCGTCGTTTTGGTAATATCGATGTTTGAGCGTCGAGCCGCCGGTCTATATCACAATACTGCTCTCGTGATTGAGCACGACGGTACTGTGGCCGGTAAATATCGCAAGATGCATATACCCGATGACCCGGCTTACTATGAGAAATTCTATTTCACCCCCGGTGATATTGGCTTTAAGCCTATAGACACATCGGTAGGTCGTCTGGGAGTACTCGTGTGCTGGGATCAATGGTATCCCGAGGCTGCAAGACTCATGGCATTGAGTGGTGCCGAGATGCTGATTTATCCTACAGCCATCGGATGGGAGTCGAGCGATACCCCTGATGAAAAGCGTCGCCAACAGGATGCTTGGGTTACAGTGCAGCGCGGCCATGCTGTTGCAAACGGTCTGCCTGTCATAACTGTAAACCGTGTCGGGCATGAGACAGACCCAAGTGGCCAGACAAACGGCATACAGTTCTGGGGACACAGTTTTGTGGCCGGCCCGCAGGGCGAATTGCTTTATACAGCACCCGATGACAAGGAAGATATAAAGATTGTCGAAATCAATCTTAGCCGTAGCGAGCAAGTGAGACGCTGGTGGCCGTTCCTTAGAGATAGACGCATAGATGCCTATGGAGGCATAACACAAAGATACCTTGATTAAGACCCCGTTCCCCAATATATTTACGCCGTGGTCGCATATTTCCATCGCCACGGCCAATCGTCATGCATCTGCGTCTGCTTGCTTCGGTCACAATGCAACCGCATTGCTCCCTCACTGCGCCAACACATCTGCACGACGCTTGAGCTCCCCGGCGTTAACATATATTGGGGAACAGGGTCTAAGCTATAATTTTATACGCGTGAATGCCATATCGAGGGCATTGACAAGTAGTAACGTATCAGCGAGAGTAGTACCTGCACCGGCTATTATCTTAATAACTTCGGCTGCCTGTATAGACCCTATTATTCCAGGTAGTGGCCCAAGTACACCGCCAATACTACACGGTGTGTAACCACCTTCTGCAACTGCATCAGGGAATATATCGCGATAGCGTTTGCCTCCAGGTATGAACGTCATTACTTGTCCTTCAAAACCACTTACCCCCCCCAAAACACATGGTTTACCTACTTCATTGGCGATGTCGGTAACCATGTATTTTGTTGAAGGATTGTCTGAGCCTTCGACTATAACATCGTAACGCTTGAAAAGCTCACGGGCCTTGTCATGACGCAGTAAACCGTCATGTGGCTCAATGATTAAATCAGGATTTATTGATGACAAACGTCGGACTGTCGCTTCGAGTTTCGGACAACCGACATCGTCAATTGTAAAACTGAGTTGTCGCTGTAAGTTGGAAATATCGACAGTGTCAAAATCACACAGTCCGATACGACCTATGCCCGACCCTGCAAGATACATTGACACAATCGATCCGAGAGCCCCAGCACCGACAACTAACACTGATGCCTGCAAGAGTTCAAGCTGTCCTGCTTTTCCTATCTCGGGCAAAAGAATATTGCGACTGTAACGCCGCTTTATATCACCTGTAATATTAATTTGTTGGTTCATGGCTTCGGTCAAAAATTGCGTCCCAGTCTTTCCATACCACCTCATATCCATTGGCTCTGATTGCATCGGCAACCTGAGTCGGCGTGCGGCTGTCAGTCACTTCAAATTGTTCAAGAGCATCGTTACTGAGAGCGTATCCTCCGGGTTCGGTACGACTGCCTGCACTCATTGATGTGACACCAAGAGTCATCATGTTATTACGGAATATCTCGCTTTCGCGTGTTGAGAAGGATATATCAACGTCGTGATCAAATATTCTGAATGCAAAAGTCAGTTGTGCGAGTTCACGATCACTCATCACCACCTTGGGATTAAAGCCACTCTCTGATGGACACATTCGCGGAAAGTTAACACTATAACGCGTACGCCAATATCGTTTTTGCAGATAACGCAGGTGGCGTGATAGCATGACCATGTCGGTACGCCAATCTTCAAGACCGATGAGTACCCCCATTCCTATTTTATGTACCCCGGCAGCCCCCATTCGGTCGTATCCGTTAAGACGCCAATCGTAAATCGATTTCATACCTCGGGGGTGATAGTCGCGGTAAGTCGACCTGCGATATGTTTCCTGAAAGCAAACAACTCCGTTTAAACCCGCACCAATAAGCCGGCTATATTGCTCTGTCTTCATAGGTTGCACCTCGATGGTCAGATTGTTGAAGTAGGGCCGGCACGTTCTGAGTACATTTTCAAAATAATCAGTACCACACAACGATGGCATCTCACCGCTAACAATCAACAGATTGTCAAATTGGCCAAGTTCTTTTATGGCTCGACATTCGGCTTCGACCTGTTCCATTGTAAGTATTGTACGCTTCAACTCATTGGCATGATTGAATCCACAATATACACAGGCGTTGGAACACGCGTTGGATACGTACATGGGAATATACATGGAGATGGTACTACCAAAACGTTCACGTGTAAACCGGCGACTCAGTGTGGCCATTTCTTCAATAAAAGGAGCTGCCGCAGGCGATATAAGCACCATGAAATCGTCCGGCTCAAGCCTGCGTGTATTGCGTCGGGCCTTTGCTAACACCAATCTGACATCATCTTCAGTTACCGCCACTACCCGTTCGGTTGTCTGATTCCAGTCCCATAGATCTATGATGTCGGCAAACCCATGCCCCCAGGGTGATTGTTTTAATCCTGACATTTTGATTCGATATTTTGGGAAATTCTCATAGCGCAAAAGTTCGGGCCACACATAGTACAAAATCGGTCATCAGCGTCGGGGGCATTACGACGCGATTCGATATAGTAGCGGCGTGCTTTTTCGGGGTCGAGCGACAGGTTAAACTGATCTTTCCATCTGAATTCATAGCGGGCTTTGCTGAGAGCATCGTCACGTACATTGGCTCCCGGAAAACCTTTAGCCAAATCGGCCGCATGTGCTGCAATCTTATAGGCAATGACCCCCTCGCGTACGTCTTCAAGGTTAGGAAGCGAAAGATGTTCTTTTGGTGTAACATAACATATCATGGCTGTGCCTATCGAGGCGATATTGGCAGCTCCGATAGCCGATGTTATGTGGTCATAACCTGGTGCAATGTCGGTAGTAATGGGGCCAAGTGTATAGAATGGAGCTTCGTGACAAGCTTTGAGCTGTCGCTCCATATTCACTGCAATCTTGTGCATCGGAACATGGCCCGGGCCTTCAATGAGTACCTGAACATCGTGACTCCATGCCTTGGTGGTCAATTGGCCAAGAATATCGAGTTCGAGGAACTGGCAATGATCGTTGGCATCGTGGGTTGAACCGGGGCGCATTCCGTCACCGAGTGACACGGCAACATCATAGCGACTGAGCAACTCACATATCTCATCAAAATGTGTGTATAGGAAATTTTCTTCATTATGAAGTACGCACCATTGAGTCATTATCGAGCCTCCTCGCGATACGCAACCTGTTAGGCGTTTACCTACATGTTTGGCATGTTCAAGCAGTACACCGGCATGGATTGTGAAATAGTCAACGCCCTGTTCACACTGTTCTATGAGTGTATCCCGGTAAATCTCCCATGTAAGACATGACACGTCACCATTAACTTTTTCGAGTGCTTGATATATGGGCACAGTGCCGACCGGCACAGGACAGTTGCGTATGATCCACTCGCGTGTTTCATGAATATTGTCTCCCGTCGAGAGATCCATGAGAGTGTCGCCACCCCAGTAGCAGCTCCATACGGCCTTGGCAACCTCTTCTTCTATGCCCGATGAGAGAGCGGAGTTTCCGATATTGGTATTGAGTTTGACTGCAAAAGCACGACCAATAATCATTGGTTCTGCCTCCGGGTGATTGATATTGGCCGGTATAATTGCACGGCCTGACGCTATCTCATCGCGCACAAATTCGGGCGTAATATACGACTTGATGCCACGTGATTCATTGTCAAGATTTTCACGTATCGCTACGTATTCCATCTCTGGTGTTATCATACCGCGACGGGCATAGTGCATTTGCGTAACGCGTTTTCCGTTTGCCGCAACTCGTGGAGAGTGTTGTTTGGGAAAGCGTATAGCATCGAGTGTGTTGTCGGCAAGACGTTGCTGACCGTACTCGCTTGTAATTGAATCAAGTTTGACGGTGTCCTTACGGTCTTCAATCCATTGTCGACGTATACGTGGTAATCCGTTGTTGATATTTGTTGGTATATCGGGATCAGTGTATGGGCCGCTTGTGTCATAAACGGTTACAGGGGGATTGGATTCCTCATGACGATGACCGTCAATGATTGTAACGGTAGGATATTGATTGATTTGACGCATTGCCACCTTGATGTCAGGATATATTTTGCCCTGAACGTATACTTTGTTGGAATTAGGATATGATGACAAGTCGATATTTGATATTTTCATGATCGATTGGTTTAATTATTCAAGAATGATGTGAGCGGACTCGAGGCCTGGGCCGACGGTGCTACAGCTCCTGGGCCTGCGAGGTAGGCCATGCGACCGGCTTTCACTGCCATAGCGAATGCTTTGGCCATTAATACAGGATCATCGGCCACGGCTATCGCAGTATTGACAAGTACGGCATCGGCTCCCATTTCCATCGCTTCGGCTGCATGTGAAGGCACACCAATACCGGCATCGACAATAACAGGAACATTGCTTTGCTCTATAATTATCTGAATGAAATCACGCGTTAGTAGTCCACGATTTGTACCTATCGGAGCTCCTAATGGCATCACGGCCGACGCACCGACTTCTTCCAGACGTTTACATAACACGGGATCGGCCTGAATATATGGCAAAACTATGAAGCCGTCAGCTGCAAGCTCTTCTGTGGCGCGAAGTGTCTCTACCGGGTCGGGCAACAGGTATTTAGGGTCGGGGTGAATTTCAAGTTTTATGAAGTTGGTACCAAATATTTCACGGCTGAGTCTGGCTGCCAGAACTGCTTCACGGCTGTCGCGTGCACCCGAAGTGTTAGGTAACAGCTGAACGTTGTCTCGATTAATGTGGGTGAGCATATCATCGGTAGCTTCATTAAGCAGGTTAACACGTTTCATTGCAACAGTAATCATCTGAGATTCTGATGCGAGTACAGCCTCTAACATAGTATCGGGTGAACGGAATTTACCTGTCCCGACAAACAGTCTCGATGAAAAGTTTCTATTTCCGATTTTTAGCATATCGTCTTTGTTAGTCATATACGTGAATTTATATCTTGATTTGTTGTACAAAATTTATGTAATCGTCTTCTATGCTATAGCCAAACATGTCGGCCGCTGTGGTCGTGAGAAGATGTGCTAATGCTGTCGGATTTGCCGCATGTCCTATAGCGCCACTCACGGCTACACCACCGTAACCTATTTGGGCAAGCGGTTTAAAATCGGTATCAATTACACCACCGATTACAACAGCAGGCGGAATGAAGCCGATATTTGTCATTAATAACCGAATATCTTCGAGACCGTCAAGGCCAAGTGGCGTTGCGAGTTTCTTTTTTGTAGATGTAAATCTTAACGGCCCGATGCCGAGGTAGTCGATGCTGTGTCGATATTGTTGGGCAGCGGCTCTAAGTTGCATTGCCGAGTTGACCGTGAAGCCTATAACTTTGTCGGCTGGCAGGACTTTACGTGCTTCGGAAGGAGGCATGTCGGTCTGTCCCAGGTGAACTCCGGCTACGCCTTCGGTTGTAGCAGCTATATCAACGTGATCGTCAACTATGAGTGTGGCACCAAGTGCAGTAAATTTAGGTGCAAGTTCGGTCATTACGTCTGCCACGGCTTCATGAGGGTCGTTTTTCATTCTTATTTGAACCCATCGACAACCACCTCTCAATGCTGCTAAGGCGAGATTGACCGTATCGTCAGTTGAATCTCCGTCAGTCACATATTGCAGTCTTGAATTGCGCATAGTAAGGTAGCGGACGAAGCGATTGAATGAATCGGTATCTCGCCACACATCTCCTAAAAATGCAGCACCCGCAAATCCGGCTGTTCGTATCAGAGGAATACGGTCAAGTGTCATGCCTCCCATTGCTACTACACTTACGTCTACCGAACTAAGGTCGAGAGAAGATAAGTCAAACTTAGATTTATATCCTGCTTTTGATATGGAGTCGTAAATCGGCGATAATGTAACGTAATCAACTCCGCAGGTCTCGCGAACTTCATTTATCGTGTGACAACTCTTGGACATTGATGAGTGGTCTATATCAGTCACTTGGGGCGTACGCGAATTTAGCTGAAATCCCGTACCGAATGCTCTTGCGAGTTCTGGATTATCATGTAGTCTGATTCGATGACGTAATTCCGGGCGTAATTGCTTGAGCACAGACTCAATGTAACGCACCCCTATACCGGGTTTGCGTAAACTTACAATATCTGCCCCCGCGCTGAGAAGTCGCTCTATCTTCTGCGCCTCATTGTCGACTGGAGCTGGAGAGGTGAATACAACTATTTTAAAATTATCCGCCATAGGCTGCTTTAATTAAAATTACATCAGATTGTGGGGTTAACTCATGGGTGCTCCACTCGCTCTTGGGCACAATAGTGCCTTGAACGGCAACAGCCATTCCGGCACCTGATGTATTATCCTCACTCAGCAATTCAACGAGTTGGGCGACCGTTGTGCCATCGGCTACCTTTAACGGCTGGCCGTTTACTTTGATTTCCATTGTTCAATTTGATTATGTATGTGATTGACAGGCCCGTTACCACTACCAAAGGTGTAATCGACCCCTTGGGCTATGGCATCAGACAACCATTTAATAGCATTGCCTACACTCGTCTCAAGATTCATGCCTCGTGCCATATATGCAGCGATGGCCGATGAGAGCGTGCACCCCGTACCGTGGGTGTTGTGGGTATTTATTCTGCGGTGAGTGAAAGGTATCGGCTCGCTGTTCCCTCTAATATAAAGACGATCGGTTAACGTATCAGCGCCAATAACATGACCACCTTTTAGCAGTACATTATAGGTAAAGAGAGTTTTAATATCAGGAAAAATTGATTCCGCCTCGGGGATATTCGGTGTAATAAGTGTTGCTAACGGAAACAACTGCGATTGCATCACCTCGATTGTATCACATGCTGATAGCCTGTGGCCTGAGGTTGAAATAGCAACTGGATCAATAACAATATTGCGGGCATGATATTTTTCCAGTTTGTCGGCGATGACCTCGGCAACGCAGGCGTCAGGTATCATTCCTATTTTAACAGCATCAGGTGCAACATCGCTAAGCACTGCGTCAAGTTGTGCTGCGACCATATCGGGCGATAGCCCCTCTGAACGTATTACGCCGCGGCTGTTTTGAGCCGTTATGGCCGTAATGACACTCATCGCGTAGGCACCCAAGGCACTACATGTCTTGATGTCGGCCTGTATGCCGGCTCCACCGCTCGGATCGGATCCGGCTATGGTGAGCACGACGTTGTATTTTTTCTTTTTCATGAGACTTTTAATGACATTAAACACGCCACCGGCCGTCGCTGGTGATTGTCACATATCCTCATAAAAAACTTCCAACGGGGAAAGAATAAGAGAATCCTTGACAGCACAGGCAACGGCCGGACGAATGGCGTTGTCAATTCCTCGGCGGCATTACCCGCCCAGGTTCAATGGGTCTAATCTCAGCCTGATACAGCATTTTATAATGCAAAATCAAGCACCCCTAAAAGCCTTGTTGGTATATGTACGCAGCAAAGGTAGTTAAAATTGCTGAATAAGCAAACATGTATAATAAAAAACAGCCGAACATTTGTTCGGCTGTTAGTATTTAAGCGTGTCTATTTGAATTCTCACTCAGTTGTTGATGTTGGGGCCATGTGATTCCAACCCTGAGCTTTGATAGGTATTTCAGACTCGCCATCGCGTGTAATCATTGCACAGCCAAGTTCCTCTTTGGTCATGTGTCCGATTATCTTCACACCTGGCAATTCCTTTACCTTATCGTGGAGGTATAAAGGCACAGTGAATAGGAGCTCATAGTCTTCGCCTCCGTTCATAGCGGCTGTCACGAGGTTCATGTTAAGTTCTTCGGCCATGATTGCTGTCTGGTAGTCGATAGGTATGCGGTCTTCATATACGCGACAACCTGTGTGGCTTTGGTGGCAGATATGTAGCAGTTCTGACGATAAGCCGTCGGATATGTCCATCATCGAGGTTGGCACAATGCCGGCCTTATCAAGCTCGGCGATAATGTCCTTGCGAGCTTCGGGTTTGAGCTGACGCTCGATGATATATTCCTTGCCGCCAAATTCGGGTACGAAGTCAGGCTTGTCAGCCGATGCAGCCTTTTCGCGTTCAAGAAGCTGAAGGCCCATATATGCAGCACCGAGGTCACCTGACACGCAAATCAGGTCAGTGTCTTTGGCTCCGTCGCGATATACGATTTTGTCTTTAGGCGCGTCGCCTATACAGGTGATACTTATTACCAATCCTTGACGAGACGCTGTGGTATCACCACCTACAAGATCAACGCCATAGATTTCACAAGCAAGCTTAATGCCGCTGTACAGTTTGTCGATATGCTCAACTGTAAAGCGTTTTGAAATGCCGAGTGAGACTGTAATCTGGCGCGGGGTACCATTCATTGCATAGATGTCGGAGAAATTTACCACGGCGGCCTTGTAGCCGAGGTGTTTAAGCGGCATGTACGTGAGATCAAAATGCACTCCCTCGAGCAACAAGTCGGTGCTGGCGAGAACCTCGGTGTCGGGATAGTGCATGACGGCACAGTCATCACCTACTCCACGCAATGATGATTCGTTATTGAGTTTAATATCCTTGGTGAGTCGATCTATGAGACCAAACTCACCAAGCGTTGATATTTCGGTTGCTTTAGTTTCCATAAATACCGTTGCTTCCAATTTTAGATACGGGCAACAAGCTCTTTGATAATTTCGACAACCTTGGGTTGTGCCACAATGGCTGCTTTCTGAACTTCCTCATGAGACGGTACTTCAGTGATATCTTTACCACCGAGGTCGGTGATTACCGAGACACCAAATACCTGCATGTCGGCATGCTTGGCGACTATGACTTCGGGTACTGTCGACATACCTACGGCATCGCCACCGATGATACGGAAATATTCATACTCGGCCGGAGTCTCAAATGTCGGGCCGGGAGTACCTACATACACGCCGTGCATCAGACGTATAGCTTTCTCGGCAGCAATCTCATCGGCCATAGCGATAAATTTCTTGCTGTATGGTTCGGTCATTGCAGGGAAACGCGGGCCGAGTTCATTATAATTCTTTCCACGGAGGGGATTTTCGGGGAACAGGTTGATATGGTCGGTGATAACCATGACGTCACCTACGACAAAATCCTTATTCATACCGCCGGCAGCGTTTGACACAAAGAGTGTCTCTACACCGAGAGCTTTCATGACGCGAACAGGGAATGTCACCTGCTTCATGTCATAGCCTTCGTAGTAGTGGAAACGACCTTGCATGGCCATAACGCGCTTGCCACCGAGTGTACCGAAAATCAAGTTGCCACTGTGGCCCTCTACAGTAGAGATCGGGAAATTGGGTATTTCACTATAGGGTATGTACTGCTTATCGTCAATATGGTCGACAAGAGCACCGAGACCGGTACCGAGTATGATGGCGATATGAGGCATATCGTTAACCTTTGACTTGATAAAGTCGGCTGTCTGATTGATCTTTTCTAACATGATTACGTATAATTTAGGTTTGAATTATATGGACTTATTATCAACGCCCGAAGGCATATTATTGTTGATTGACCGCGTCACCCCAATCAAGTTGCAGACACTCAGCTGTCGCTTCTTGAGTTCTGGTTTATCATCTTTTTGAGGTCAGCTACAAATGTATCGTCGGTATTATTGTCAAACTCAACCTTAATCGGCAAATAGAATATGAACGGGCGCAAAGCCGGCGGGAAATATGGGTTGTTAGCGAGTCGGACAGCATCTTTTTCGGTCGTAATGATGTACTTGTGACGGGCTTTAATGCTGTCAAAACGACGTTGTATAAGGTCAAGATCCTTGCGCGAAAAGTTATGATGGTCAGGAAAAACCTGAACTTTGACAAGAGGCTTAAAGCTCTTTATATACCTGACGAACGGTTTTGGATTTGCTATGCCCGACAATGCAAGTATACGATCCTGATCACTGAGATATTCCAGATAAGGTACTTGACGCGCATTGTCAGGGAACACGGGTTTGAGTGTACTGTACTTGAATCTCGAGAAGAACAGCTTCTGATACGGGTATAGCGACAGATGGTTCTTGAAAATGCGGTATTCAACCGGTTTTATCGACTCGGGGCATTTAGTAACGACCACCATGTCGGCACGATAACGTGCACGTTGTGACTCGCGCAGGTGACCGAGCGGTAGCATCTTGTCAAAAAAGATAGGACGGTTAAACTCGGTGAGCACAATCGAAACAGTCGGCTTGACATACCGATGTTGAAATGCGTCGTCAAGTATAATAAGATTGATACCGTTATTTAGTTTCAACAGCTCTTCGATGCCCTTGCAACGATCCTCACACACGGCTACCGTGACGCGATTGCCATACTTTTGATATATCTGGTATGGCTCATCACCGATGTCAAGCGGTGTAGACCGTTGGCTCGCGAGGATGAATCCACGTGTATGGCGCTTATAGCCGCGGCTCAGCACACCGATTTTATAGCTGTTTTTTAATGCATCGACAATGTATTCGACATGCGGTGTCTTTCCCGAACCTCCGACAGCTATATTTCCCACGACTACAACTGGAACGTCAAATGTACGCTGCTTGAATATACCCCAGTTGAAAAAGCAATTGCGCAGTCCGGTTACCATGCCGTAAACTTTCGACATGGGTAACAGTAATGCTTTTTCTACGAATTTGTTGCGTGCCATCGTGAATGGTATATGGGGCGTTATTCAATTACTATGTCCTCCATGCGGCACTGTATGTGTGCAGCGTTGCGTATGTAATCTATGCGTTTATATAACATGTATGAGTCTCCCAGCTCCTGACGTATGATGCGCTCTTTCATCTTTACTTCAGATCCGGCCACCGCCTCCCAGAATGTGGGCGTTGGATCGGGATACTCGATAACACAATATTTGTCACCGAAATCCAATTCATACGCCATATCGGCAATGGCTGTGCTGAGTGAGCCGAGACGGTCAACCAATCCTATACGGAGTGCCGACTGACCGTCCCACACGCGTCCCTCGGCGATAGCGAGAATAGAATCGACCGGCATGTGGCGACCTTGTGCGCATCGCCCTACAAATGTCTCATAGCCACGATTGATCTCACGTTGCATTGCTTCACGCTGGAACGGTGTCATCGGTTCCATCAGAGTCGGGAAGTCACCGTTGAGATTGGTGCTGACGTTGTCGGTGGTAATGCCGAGCTTATCATTCATTAACTCTTTGGCACAAGGTATCATTCCAAAAATGCCGATTGAACCTGTAAGCGTGGTCGGATCAGCATAAATGCGGTCAGCGCCTGATGATATGTAATAGCCGCCCGATGCTGCATAATCACTCATCGAAACATAGAACGGGCGCCCCGTCTTCTTGAACTCCTCGAGTGCTTCCCAAATCTGCTCGGACGCAAAAGCACTGCCGCCACCCGAGTTAACTCGAAGAATAAGACCGTCAATTTTCTTGTTTTCTTTAAGTTTGAGAATCTGAGGTACAATGGTCGATGCTACAATTCCGCTGTTACCTTCGTCAACGATATCACCGACAGCATAGAGTACAGCGATGCGGTTATCATTGCGTTTTGTATGTGGCACATCGGCCACCAGAACATAATCGGCAGGTGATATAAGTCGCAGATCCTTATCCTCGTCAATATCGGTTCTCGACTTCAACATGTCAATAACCTCACGGCGATACTTCAGTCCATCGATAAATTTATAGTCTATATAGTCGCTCGGATTGAATGTGAGCATCATGCTGTCGGCCAATATGTTTATATCCTCAACAGGGATATCGCGGCTTAGAGATATCTGCTCGGTGACAACGTCCCAAATGTTATCCAGGAATACCTGTTGCTGGAGCTTACTGGGCTCGGAAGCCGAAGTGAGAATAAAAGGTTCGACTGCGCTCTTGAATGTACCGACTTTGATAATCTGCATTTCGATACCAAGTTTGTCAAGCAGTCCTTTGTAGAACATTGTGGTAGCCGAGATGCCGTGAATGTCGAGCATCCCGACGGGATTGAGATAGATTTCATCGGCTGTGGTCGCAATGTAGTAGTCGCCCTGCGTGTAAGAATCTGCATAAGCGACAATCCATTTGCCCGACAATTTGAATTTTTCGAGAGCTTCAATCAATTCGGTGCGCTGGGCGATACCATCCGAACTACCCTTACAGTCAAGGAATATACCCTCAATTTTATCATCATCGGCAGCGGCCGAGATCGAACCGATCAGGTTATTGAGTGGAATAGTGACATCCTGTGAACCGTATAGCTCGGCCATTAGGTCTGATTCGGTAGGACGTTCAGCAAAGCTGCCGGCCAGCTCAACATATAAAATGCTCTTGTCCTTAAACGATAATGCTACCGTCTGTGAGTTAAATGAGTTGGATATTATCGCAGCTATAAACAGTATCAGGAGAAAGAAAAGCAGGATTACCGAAATCCATATTGCGGCAAGCGAACCTAACAAAGCTGAAATGAAACGTTTCATCATAACGCAGACGCTTTTATATTTGATGTAATTTGTTGACTATATGTTGTATACCGTGTATACTGTATCATTTTAGTATACATTCTCCACAAAGTTACAATAATTTACATTTTAAACAAAGAATGATTTAACATTTTTAATTAAAACATTTCGCTCTCATTCAATTCGGTTTAGAATGTGACATGGAACGCGATGCGTAGTCCCGAGCGGTCTATACCCGGAGTGTGTCGGTAGCTAAGTCGCCAGACGTAATCAATGCGCAGACATTTGAATACATTATCAAGGCCGACGCTGGCTTCCATGTATGGTCGACCGTGCATAGGTGTAGCCAGCGCGAGTGCAGGGAATTCGTACAGCCCGTTTTCAAGAGACGGTGTGTTTTTATCACTGAGAGAGCCAAGATAGCCTCGGAATGCGAACACTTCGCGCAGCTTCAAGCGTTTGATTAAAGGAATGTAGTTAAGTATCGTTCCATTAGCCCAGTATGTAAGGTCGCACGATACATAGCTGTCGCTGATGAACTCTAAAGGATCCATCAACGCGAAGCTCTCAGGCTGGATTGTGTACGAGAGGTTGGCATTGGGCAGCAACAATGACGGATAGGGTGTAGCCGACCATACGTGCCCACCCTTGACTATACAATCAAGAAAGCCGAAAGCCGAAAACCAGAAGCGTTTCTGAACACTCGCTTCAGTACAGTTGGTTTCAAACGTATTACCTGCAAAGTTCTTCGGCCCGTAAGTGTGTTCGAGTAGAAATATCGGTGCATCAAGGTTCACGGGGACACGATAGGTCTTAGTCTGGAAAAACTTCTCGCCCGGCGCGTATCTGACCGATAATTTGAGAGTAGATGAGTTATAGTGAGAGAATACAGTACCACCTATTGTTCTGAACGGGACAAATTCAGTGGCTTCCTGGCGCTCGTTTTTTATAGTCGCGCTGAATGTCAGGTTGTTGACCATTTCGTGAGTAAATTCGAGCATAGTGACGCGATGATAAGTCATAAGACGGTTTTTCATGCGTTTGAATGTCAGGAACACGTTGTCGGGATTGGTGAACATGTAGTGCTGCCCTATCATGTCGACATCATATAGATGAGTCAGACGCAGCGATTGTATCGGAAATTCGCGTGAATGGTATTCTTTATCAATGAATGAATACTCAAGTTCACCTTTATATTTCAACTTCTTATCTTTAGTACCGTATGCGACATAGCCGCGGCCAAACCAGCGTGGACTAAGGTTGGCGGTTGTCATACCACCGACACGCAATCTGACACCTTCAACGTCATTGCTGCTTATTAATGTGTTTACCGGGCCGAGGTCTACCTTACTGTCGGTTGTCGATGTGGCTACGTAGCCGTTTACGAGCACCTTCAGAATCTTTTCGCTCCAATAATAGAGCGGCTGTGAGCGCATGCGCGTGAGCATTTCCCCCACCCTGTATTCATGACGTGTGATAGGTATAGGGCGTATACGTTTCCAATAATCGTCGTCATGTCGGGCCGCATAGGGTACTGTAACAACCGGTGCTTTGTTACTAAACACTTTGGTATCAAACGGCTCATTGAACGAGTGATCGGTCAATGCCGATGTGCGTCTTACATACAGTCCTCTGCTTGAAGAGAATGCGGTGAGATTCATCGACATATCATCATGTGTTTTCAGACGTTTGCCATCAGGTGACTTATCGTATTCTTGGGTTATGTGGAGATTGTCGACAAAATTCAGGTTAATATTAGCGGGAACGCTCATCACAGCGCGTTTAACCATATAAGACGAATCATCGACCGCTATGTAGAAACGTCCTGTAAAACCAAATGTACTTGAAGTGCGCGGCACGAATGTCAGCTCAACGAGATTTCCACCCGATGCAGCGACCGTATCAGTTATATAGAATTTGTAAAAGTCAGCGGCGATGTGTGATAACGGGCTGACAAAGCGGTTCTGCAATATATTGATATCGTTGTCGTAAATATCAATCTGACGCAGTACATCGTCAAGAAATGTCTGCATTGACGCCTGGTCGACCATTTCGTCAATGCCTACACGACGGGTCGCATTAATAACCTCACGATGAGACGATGGCGTGGAACGGTTATAGACAGTCGAGAATTTCTCTTTGACCGATATATTAAGAATCGGATTGCCTGGTACCGATGTAGTGTCGACATACTCGTTCAGAAAGGCAAATGTTGATTGACCATTTTGACCTTCGGTTGAATCTTTAGTGCCAAAATTGCTAATAGCCAACACAATCTTATCGTAATTATTATACGAATGATACGGCTGCTTGTCGGGATCGCTGTCAGGAGCCTCGCGCCGTACCCGCTCCATAAGCGCAACAGCCGGATTGTTACGTTTTGAATAGTGATCGCCCTTTTTTTTGACTACGACTTCATCAAGCTGTACACCATCAGGAATCATACGTATGACAGTCGCAGTATCGGTAGCAGACACACGGTACTCGCCGGGACGAAATCCCATCATTGACACATTGATTAAACATGATGGGGAGGGCATAGAGAGTTCGGCACGGCCATTATCATCAGTGAGTGTGCCATTGCCTGTGCCTTTGATGAATAGTGCCGCATAGGGTATCGGCTCGTTTGACAACGAGTCAACCACCTGTACACTCACTTTATAGCCTGCCGCATTTATTATGACAGTCATGAGTATGGTTATCAGCAAAAGCAATCTTTTAGCCATAGAACTCTAAAACATACGACAAATTTACGTAACTTTGCAGTATTATGGCAAAAGAAATCGAGCGAAAATATCTGGTCGTTAACCAAAAGTATAAAAATGTGGCAGTTTGCGCCACTGATATATTGCAGGGATACATCAGCCGTGACCCAAAGCGCACAGTACGTGTGCGCATAAAAGGTGACAAGGCATATTTTACTGTCAAAGGTATCACTAAGGGTTGCGTGCGCGACGAGTGGGAATATGAGATTGATGTCGATGATGCGCGGCAGATGCTTGATCGTGTCGCAGTCCCGCCCATATTGAGTAAGACGCGCTACATTGTCAAACACGGCAAGCACACTTGGGAAGTGGACGAATTTCATGGACGCCTTGACGGGCTTGTTTTGGCTGAAGTGGAATTACCTGATGTCGACACCGAGGTAGGCCCCCTACCCGACTTTATCGGCGACGAAGTCACCCGCGACGAGAGATACTATAACTCAAATCTTTCATCTTTATAGGACAAGCTGATAGTCGACAACATCGAGCTTACGGCCTGATTTGTACCCGACTTCTATAAAGTGAGAGACGCGGACAAAACCAAGTCGCTCATGAAATGCACATGACACAGTGTTTTCGGCCGTAATACATGCTATGAGTGAATGAAAGCCGCGTCGACGACATTCAGCAATCAATTCGTTCATCAATTTTCGGCCTATACCACGTTCCGTTGCTTCGGGAGCAAGATATATCGTGGTTTCAAGCGTAGGTGAGTAGGCCGGCCGCTCTTTCCACGGATGCGCGTAACAATAGCCGAGCACTGTCCCGTTCTCTTCCCATACATAATATGGGCAATGTTGTGTTATCTCAATAATGCGCCTTTTCATCTCATGGGCATCGGGCGCTACGTTCTCGAACGATATTGTTGTACTTTCAACATAGGGCTTATAGATTGCAGCGATTGATGCTGCATCGGTTTCGGGGTTAACGGGACGTATTATCTCGGACATATCTGCTTACTATTATAGCGCAAATTTAAGCTATTAATTTGTGCTTCGCAATAGACGCCAAGACCTATTTTACAGCTGTCGGTTCAGGTTTATTCTTTTGGGCTTCGGCTATCTCTACAAGATAAACCGATACTATCATCAAACCGATAGAAAGTATCTGCCACCACGAGAAATGATCCTGTCCGAGTATGTAACTTGCTATGGCAGCCACAATCAGAATAAGGTTGCTATATAGCGCTACAACTGTGGCAGGCAGATTCTTGAGACCGATGTCCTGCAATAGATAGCTTAATGATGTCGGGAATATCAGAACAAATAATAATACCAGCATAGGGGTTGAGAAAAGTCCCTCATGCAATACAGGTGCGTGCCATCCCGTGAATATAATTGATATCGCAGCGGCAATAAGTCCACCTGTGAAGGTCCATTTAGATACTGTAGCACTACTGAGCCGGCGCAGATAGATCTTCTCAATCACAAGATAGGACGCAAACAATATTGCCGAACCGAGACAAAACATGTTGCCTTTCAGCGGGTCTGATGCCACGTCACTACTATGCTGGGTGAGCACACACAGCAGCGCGCCGCCTACACCGATGATGATACCGAAGACTTTGCCCCGTGACAGCGCCTCGGTACCAATACATAGGCATATTATATATACAAACACCGGTTGCAGGCTGATGAATATCGACGATGAAATAGGTGTGGTGTAGCTCAGGCCTTCAAGCAGTGTCCACATGTAACCGTACACGAAAATCATACCGACTATCAGTAAGATGACTATATCTTTAGGTGTCGCCTTAGCATACTTTTTGGGTGATAACAGGCCGGCACCCCAAAAGAACAAAGAGCCGAATATCAATCTTAAAACTACACCCGTATAGGCGCTCATCCATGTCGGCAGCAGATACCTCAAAGCATTCTCATTCAATCCCGAGAACACCTTGGCCGAGAACATGCTCAGATTTCCTTTTACTTTAGAATTCATAGTCAGATATTGTTATAATTGAACTACAAATTATATAAGAGTCCAAATACCCAAAAAGTTCAATAATTGTTTGATTTTATAATTGGAAGTTAATATCTTTGTGTTAATCAATTGAAAATAACATGAAATCAAAAGTCAGACTCAGTAAATTCTCAAATATTTTGACCGCGGTACTTAACATAGCATTATTTATAGGTTGTATATGTACCGTTCGAGAGCAACCGGCTTTCTTCATGCTCCTGTTTATCTATCTTGTGCTATTCATCACAGGCTTATTGTTTGCTCCCGTTGCAGTCAAGGCCGATCAGCATCAAATCACCGTAGTAGGTATATTGAAAAACAGGTCGATACCAATGAACGACGTGGCGAGTGTCGAACTGTTTCAGCCCACGATGGGCGCAATCAGAATTTGTGCTTCGGGTGGCTATATGGGTTACTGGGGCCTGTTCAGCGAGGGCGGCGTCGGTCGATACACTGCATTTTATGGTAAAGCGAGTGATTGTTTCCTCGTCACTACAAAGAGTGGTAAAAAATATGTACTCGGGTGTGAGAACCCAGACAAGATGGTAGAGTATATTAAAACACAGATATAATATTATGAAGCAAATTAGTAAAATAGCATCGGCCTGTTTAATGACTGTCCTTTCTTTGAACGTTTATTGTCAGACGTCATTCAAAATGGATAAGAACAATGGGCATTATTATTTAACGGCGGCTGTCAATGATAAGGGTGAAGCTAAACTTCTCGCCGTGACAAATATGCAAGTGATACTTGTTGGCGAGGATAGCTTTAACCGATTCTTTAATAACTCCGACTATAGTGAAGTAGATAGAGACTCGGCTACTTTTAAATCAAATGAGTTCAGATATAAAACCAAAAAGGTGCTGAACGGTAAAGTAAAAATCGGAGATTTGGCTTTTGACGGCGATATTTATGTCCTGGAAAATTTCGATAAGATATGTGTCCCGGTTCATGTTCTTAAAAATGAAGCAGACACTACGGCCAATCTTATCCGTTTTAATTTCAAGAAAAAGACACTCGATTTTGTAGGAAAAGATGCTGTTGACAATAACAAGATGCACACTTACAGGATTATCGAGTACATGCCCTGGCCTGTTTTCGAAGCATCATTAGCGATTGCCGATGCGTATGGACACAACGGACAAACAAACGGCAAGTTTATATTTGATATGTCGAACGCATCAGCCTTATATCTTTTCCTCGATAACGTTACTCCATTTATTAAGAACAACAAATTGAAAGTGTCACCTGCACAGGATAAGTCATTCAACGTTGTGGGTTATGGCTTATATGCCGACTATATTAAGTTAGGAGAAAAGTCTAATCAAGGAATATCGGTCGGAATCCTGAATAACAATAATGATAATAACGGAATATCAGGCAGTGTTGGCCCGTCGCTGTTCGGCAACGGTACTGTCATATTGAATCCCGCCGAGGACGTTATATATTATAACTGAATTAATCAAATATATACTTAGTCTTTGGTTATTGTGCCGATAATCAAAGCCAATACGCTACATATAAATCCGATGGCATTGAGCACGAGCATTTCTTTGCGATACTTGTGTTCTTTGTTACGATAGACATACACAAAGTTATTTGCAGAGAGGCAAATCAATACAATCATTAATACTACAAACGAGGTCTGCATTGTTATATAGATTTTATTTTCGAATATATGACGCAAATTTAGCAAATTAGTTGCATCATTGAGTGCACCGTTTTGCTTAATTGTACGAAAATGGACATTACGCACTTTGTAATCTGTTGATTTTCATATACTGTTGACATCACCCTAAAATTAATATAATTTTGGGGCATGGATAAGAAAATTGATAAACACGTATTGAGGAAGCGGATGCAACGCCGACTACTGCGCACTACCGGTATTGTTGCTGCAATAGTTGTGGCAATTATCGCATTGCTTTCATCGCTTGAAAAGACTCTCGATCGCAGCCGATTGGTTATCGCAACGATAGACTGCGGTGACATCGAGACAACGGTGCCGGCTACAGGCCGAGTGGTGCCTGCTTATGAAGAGGTTATCAACTCGCCTGTAACTACCCGGCTCTTAGCTGTATATGCCATGGCAGGCGACAGCGTGCGTGCCTGTGCTCCGCTGCTTGAACTTGACCTTGAGGCCGAACAGGCCAACTATGATAAAATGGTTGACCGTCTGCGCGTAAGCCAGCAGGAGATGACCCAACTGAAACTGCAGTCACGAACCAATCTGAGTGAGCTTGCAATGCAGATTTCGGTCAAGGAGATGGAGGTGAACCGCCGCGGTATTGATGTCGACAACGAGCGTCGGCTCGACAGCCTCGGCAGTGGTACCGGTGACCGGGTACGCACGGCCGAGACAGCCTTACGCACGGCCGAACTTGAATTGGAACAGCTGCGTCAGCGTCTTGAGAACGAACGTTTACGTAGTCAGGCTGCCGAAGAGGTGCAGGCGCTCAACGTGAGCAGCATTGAAAAAGACCTAAACGTTATGCGCTCTACTTTGCAACGCGGACGAATCACGGCTCAAAATGACGGCATACTCACGTTCATCGTCAATGAGATAGGTTCACAAATATCGGCGGGACAAAAAGTCGCGGTAGTGTCAAACCTATCGTCGTTCAAGATACTTGGCGAGATAGCCGAGGGGGCGAGCGAACGTATGGCGGTAGGTGCGCGTGTGCTCATACGCATCGGTAACAGTGAACTCAATGGAACTGTTACCAACATAACCCCACAGTCGAGAGGCGGTATTGTCGAGTTTGTGGTCAATGCCGACGATCCCCGCAATCCACGCCTGCGCTCGGGTGTGCGTGCCGAGCTATATATCAGCTATGGTTTCCGTGATGCGGTCGTCAGAATACAGGCCGGAGAATACTACAAAGGTGCAGGCGAATATAAAATGTTTGTCATGACAGGAGATAATCGATTGGAACGCCGAAAGGTAAAATTAGGAGAAGGCAACCGCCAATATGTCGAGGTTATTTCGGGACTTAAACCCGGCGACCGCGTTGTCATAAGCGACATGACCGATTATGAGAATAAAACATCTTTAAAAATCAAATAATACATTATAAAATGGCAATTATCAGACTAAAAGAGATCAATAAAGTCTATCAGACCAAAGAGATAGAGACGACAGCACTGGAGAATGTCAATATCGAGGTTGAGCGCGGCGAGTTTGTCAGCGTCATGGGCCCCAGTGGATGTGGCAAATCAACGTTGCTCAACATAATAGGTCTGCTTGACCGTCCGACTTCGGGTACGGTTGAGTTACTTGACCGCACGTTTGTCAAGGCATCAGATTCTGATTTATCACATTTCAGAAATACAAATATCGGTTTCGTGTTCCAAAGTTTCCACCTTATTCCGTCGCTCGACGTGGCCGCCAATGTCGAGTTACCTCTCATTTATCGCAATGACCTCACTGCCCGTCAGCGCCGACAGCGTGTTGAGGAGGTTATGGAACGACTGAATATGTCTCACCGATTGAAACATATGCCATCACAGCTGTCGGGCGGTCAGTGTCAGCGTGTCGCTATTGCTCGTGCCATTGTCGGCAACCCATCGATAATCCTCGCCGACGAGCCTACCGGCAACCTTGATAGTAAGATGGGTGCAGATGTAATGGGACTGCTTCACGCATTGAACAAAGAGGATGGCACGACAATAGTAATGGTGACACATAACGAAGCTCAGGCACGTGAGACTGACCGAATAATAAGATTCTTTGACGGACGCGTAATTTCTTAAAGTTGCACCCTATGAAATCAAAATTTAGACAAATATATTATGACATGCGTCATCAGCCCGTCATCGCATGGGTTACATTTCTTGCTACCGCATTGTCGGTATTTCTGATAATGGTAGTAGTGATGATGCAGCAAATTAAGATTGTACCGTTTGCTCCCGAGAGTTGTCGTGACCGGCTATTGGTGGGACCATACATGTGTGTTGAAGGCCAGGACTTCATGTCATCGGGCGGCATGTCGTACGTTACTGCCCGACAACTCTATGACGGTCTTGACGGAGTGGAGCGCACGGGCTATTTTTCTTACTGGACTGACGATGTACAGGTATATGCACCCAAAGGCAGTAATATGATATCACGAATACGTCGCAAGGCCGATGCCGGATTTTTTGAAGTATTTGATTTTACACTTCTCGAGGGTCGTTATTTCACTGCGGCCGAAGCTGAGGCAATGGTGCCGCTCGCAGTTATATCGGAAAGTACAGCACGAAATACACTCGGATCAGCTCCGTGGACTGGTCGTGATATTATTATCGACAACATTATATATACTGTAGTGGGCGTCGTGCGCGATGTCTCGACCCTCGCCCTAACTGCTCACGGCGATGTGTTCATACCGGTGGGGCCGTCTGACACGGCTGATGATTGGCATGAAATCATGGGCAGTACGGCAGCGGCTATGGTAGTTGCTGACGGTGTTGACTTTCAGCACGTCCGTGACCAGGTCAAGGCACGCTATTCACAGCTTGACGCGCAGATTGCCGCCTCAGGAATGAGGACTAACTATTTCGGGAGTCCCTTTGACCAGGAAACACTTGCTTCAGGTATGTGTGGAAGTAACAATCCGCCTGATACTGAATCTCCCCGCAAAATGCGATTGATGATATATGCCATTCTGTTTCTTGTCCCGGCAATAAACCTGAGCAGTATGCTGCACAGCCGCCTGCGCCGCCGCATAAGTGAGATTGGTGTACGCCGTGCTTTCGGATGTACTCGCAGCCGCATAATTGGTGACATTATTACTGAGAACTTTATCGTCACGTTGGCCGGCGGTATTGTCGGAGTCACGCTCGGTGTAATTTTCGCCGCCACTTACAGCGGACTGTATGAAAACGACGCCAATATAGGACGCGGTGAGACACCTGCGTTCAGTGCCCTACTCCATTGGAGCACTATTGTGGCGGCACTTATCGTCTGCTTTATTCTAAACATTATAAGTGCATCTATTCCCGCGTGGCAGGCCTCGCGCATGGATGTAGTTGACGCACTTAACAGCAAATAACCGAATATGAAAAGAAGTTTGTTAACACAAATGCGCAACGAGTGGCGCAGCAACATGTGGATGGTAATACAACTGGTGATTGTCAGTGTTATACTTTGGTTCCTGTTTATAGGTGTATGGTCGCTCGTGAATATGAGTATGCGCTTCAAAGGCTATGATGTAAGCGACCTGTATATAGGTGACATAAAGGCCCTTCAAGAAGGATCAATAGGATATCAACCATACGACGACGAACACTCGGCTTACACCGATTATACGCTATTGATGACCCAGATACGTTCAAATCCTAATGTCGAGATAGCAACCGCCGGCATCAATGCCGCCACCTATCGTCTTAACGCGTACAACACGTCGATAAATAGTGACAGTATAGCATATTACGGTAACAGGCGCGTTGTGACTCCCGATGTCATACGTCTGTACCGTCTTGAATCACCCGACGGTTTGAGTACCGAGCAGCTTGCCGAAGTCATAGAGCGAGGTGAACTGATAATATCACGTCCCGACGTTTCTGATGACTGTGATAATCTACGGTCGTTTATCGATAAGGATGTTTTCGTGGGCAATGATTCATCGGTAGTACGCCATGTCGGCGCGCTGGCTTACGGTCTGCGCCGCAAGGACTATGAACCTCAAAGGGGTGTGATATATACACCGTTACCTGAAAACATAGTACCTGCACAACTGTTAATACGTATCCGCCCCGGCAGAGATATGGAATTCAGGGAATCATTGAATACGGCTGATTTGCGTGTAGGGAATGTCTATATTTCAGGACTTGCACCAATCTCGTCATATCAAAAGTCTTCACAGCTGAATGATGAGATCAATATGCGTAATTACATGATATGCGCTTCGTTTCTGATGATAGTCATTTTCCTTGGCTTTTTGGGTACATTTTGGTTCCGTACTCAGCAGCGCGTGGAGGAGATAGCAGTCAGAATCGTCAACGGTGCCACACGTGTCGATATCTTCCGTCGGTTTATCGGCGAGGGTATGATATTGCTGTGTATCGCGACACTCATAGCTATCCCGATTGAAATAATGCTGATACACTACGACCTTATAGCGGTAGATACCTATATGATTATAAATTTTAAGAGTATAGAAATATATCAGTCATTTGCGTTCGTTCTCGTTTCGCTCGGACTGCTGATTGTTGCCGGTATATGGTTCCCCGGCCGAAAGGCTATGAACATCAACCCGGCCACTGCGCTTAAAGATTTATGAGAATACGTCCATACATATTTTGTCTTTTACTGTCGTTATTACCCGTAGGAGTTGCGGGG
>CAMWLW010000003.1 GCA_947175245.1 uncultured Bacteroidales bacterium | reverse complement strand
CCCTCACAGTCACCCCCACCACCGCCACCCTCACCTACAAATAGAAATCCAATCGTGAACAAGTGTTAATTTAAATAAAAATTATGCACTTATCACGATTATTTAATAATTTTGTCACACCTAACAAATACACGAGTGCCCAACGGGCACGAGAACCTGGCATATAACATCCTTAAATAATACCTAACTAATCACTTATCATCATGAAAATCAGTAAACATTTAATGCTTGCAGGTTTTTTGCTGTCGGCTTGTGCGCTGACGCTACCGTCGTGTGACGACGATAACGCCTGGCCCGAGGTTGACGGTCTTGCCCCATCAGTATCTCTTAACGGCGTCGAAGTACACATCGAGGCCGGTATGAACATCAGCATCAAGGGCAAGCTCACCGATGCCGACGGTATAACAACCATCCATCTCGAGTCGCCCGGTCTCTATCTCGACAAGACCATTGACCTTGTCGAACTCTATGGCGAACCCCAGAAAGAGTATGACCTCGACTACACCGCTCAGAGTCTCCATCACCTTGACGGCGAAGAGTTTATTATCACAATAACCGTCACCGACGCCGGCGGTCGCCAGACCACCGAGAAGTACACCGTCGCGCTCGACGGCGACTTCACCGCCCCCTGGTTCTCAATCAAGCCCGACGAGAACCTCACCATCCTCATCAAAGACAAAACCCTCCTTAAACTCAACTTTGAGGTTGAGGATAACGCCGTCATCGACTACGCCACCATCGACCTGAAGAAAGTCGACGGCAACACCGAGACACCGATGCCCGGCTTCCCCCGCACCATCAAGGGCGACGGCAACAAACTCACATTCACCGAAGCCATTGAGGTTCCGTCTGAGGCTGCCGTCTACAAGGCTTACATCACAGCCTACGACATCGATAAAGGCGACGGCGTACACACCGTCACCACCGAGTCGACCATAAACGTACAGGATCTTCCCGACTTCCCGGTTATCTATCTGGCCGACGTCGATAACGAGGCCGACCTCAACGCCGACGTCTTCGGTGTGCCCATCGCTATGGATCACATCGGCCCATACAAGTATCGCGTACACTACTACAATGCCACTGCCGGCACCAAGGTATGCTTCATCCCCCAGAAAGGCTCGTTCGGCCCCATCTGCTTCGCTCCCTCCAAGGACAATGCAGCCGTGCTCGGCGACGAACTCGAGCAGGAGAACAAACTCGTCCTCGACAAGGCCGGTGTCTACTATGAATTCACCGTCGACACCTGGAACCGCTCATACGAGACCACAACCTACGCTATATCAGAGGCCGTGAGCCCCATCACCCACATGCAGTATGGCGGCGACATGCTCAACACCTGGGTTGACTGGAACGTTTCTGACCCCTGGATGCAGCAGTTCTACTTCGGTCCCGCATCGGGCCCCGACAATGTGGTGAGAATGGATCAGGACAGCAAGAACCCCAACATCTTCACTGTCGAGTGGAATCTGAAAGCCGACACCTTTGACGATAACGGCGACCTCAAGTTCATCATCCACAACTGGCACTCACACGGCTGGTGGAACTATGCCGCCTGGCGTGTCGACGACTCAGGCGACCCCAGCAAGTGCATGTGGTATGGCCTCTACTTCCCCAACAACATCGCGTTCACAGGCAATGCCGACTGGTTCCAGTGGAAATACATCAACATCCCCGAGAGCGAGTATAGATATATGTATCCCAATGCTCCCTATCCGTTCAATATGGATACATGGGGCGCTGACGAAGGTTACCGCAAGAACTTCGTACCCGACAACTGGGTCAAGGTCAACCCCCATCCCACGGCAGGCACATATATCGTGACCCTCGACGTTCACGCCGAACGCATCAAGATGGTTCGCAAATAATACCGGTCAACCGACTATAACCAAATATCACGAAAAGAAACAGTCATGAAAAAACATCTATTATTTATATGTCTGGCGCTGATTGGCCTTACAGCCTTTGCCCAGCACACCGTGACCGGCACCGTGATGTCGGCTTCCGACGACGAGCCCATGATCGGCGCCACCGTCATGGTCAAGGGATCGACGACCGGCACAATGACCGACTTTGACGGCAATTATACCATCAAAAACGTTCCACAGGACGCTGTCCTGATCTTCTCGGCCGTAGGCTACGAGCGTCAGGAGATACCTGTCGACGGACGCGACCGCATCGACGTCACCATGAGCGAGCAGGCCTCACTGCTCGACGAGGTGGTGGTCGTAGGTTACGGCACAGTCAAGCGCAGCGACCTCACCAGCTCAATCTCGACCGTCAAGGCCGAGGACATCACCGAGGTTGTCACCGGTAACGCAATGGACGCCCTCCAGGGTAAAGTGAGCGGCGTGCAGATCGCCTCGGGCGGCGGCCCCGGCACTACCCCCAAGGTCATCATCCGCGGTATCACCTCGGTCAACGGTTCGACTCCCCTCTATGTTGTCGACGGTGTGCCCTTGAACACATCCAACATCAACTTCATCAACTCCAATGATATCGAGTCGATGGAAGTACTGAAGGATGCATCGGCATCGGCCATCTATGGTACCCGAGCATCAAACGGCGTCATCATTATCACCACCAAGAAAGGTAAATCTGGCTCAGTACAGGTAGACTTCTCGGCAAGCGTAGGCTTACAGACCATGACCAAACCCAAAGTGGCCTGGGCTCACGAGTATGAGCAGGTGTTCTACAAACGCTATGCCAATGACGGACGCGTCGCTCCCTGGAACTCCCCCTATGTAAACTATGCCGACGTAGACGGCACCGACTGGTGGAATGAAGTTGTCAACGAGACAGCTCTCATCCAAAACTACGCCCTCGGCATACGCGGCGGTAATGACAAATTCGTTTACAGCCTCTCCATCGGCTACTTCAAAAACAACTCACAGTTTGATGTCGGTTTCTGGGACAAGCTCAACGTCCGACTCAACACCGAGTACACTTTCAACAAGTACCTCAAGGCCGGTCTCGATATAGCTCCCAACATGGAGAACTGGGAAAACTCGCCCAATCTCTTTGCCGCAGCAATGGCAATGGACCCCACCACCCCCGTCTTCCGTCCCGAGAGCGAGTGGGACTCTGAGAACCCCATGAATAACTACCAGCGCTCATACAACAACCAGGAATGGAACCCCGCAGCTTCTCTCGCCCGCTTCAACGACCATACACGCAAGCTTGCACTCTTGATGAACCCCTACATCGAGATCAAGCCCTGGGAAAAACTGACATTCCGCACTCAGTTCGGTATCAACGCATGGTATCAGAGAGCCGACGGCTACAACTACAAATTCTATATCGATGCCCTCGAACAGAGCGACCACAACAGCGTCTACCGCAACTACAGCGACGGCATGAACTGGACGTGGAACAACACCCTCACCTACATGGACACATTCGCCGACAAGCACAACCTCACCGCGATGGTAGGCTTCACGGCCGAGAAATACCAGGACTGGTGGGCTAACGCCTCTCGACAGGATATCCCCGGCTCGTCAGAGCTTCTGCATGAAGTCTCGGCCGGTATCGGCGACCAGTTTGCCGCCGGCTCGGCCGGCTCGACATCACTCGCCTCATTCCTCGGCCGTGTGATGTACAACTATGACCAGCGCTACTATCTGACAGCCTCTGTCCGCGTCGACGGTTCAAGCCGTTTCCCGGCCGGTAACAAGTACGGCACTTTCCCCTCGGTATCAGCCGCATGGCGTCTGAGCCAGGAGAAATTCATGGAGGGTACCCGCTCATGGCTCAACAACGCCAAGATACGCTTGGGCTGGGGTCAGGTCGGTAATCAGGCCATTGGCGCAGGCGCCTATCTGACTACCATTGCCAACGTCAACTATGTGTTCGGCTCGCCCCAGAACCGTTATCCCGGTACCATCATGGGTGCAATGGGTAACCCCAACCTCAAGTGGGAAACCGTCGAAGACCTCAACCTCGGTATCGACCTCACCATGCTCAACAATCGACTTAACGTCACAGCCGACATATACCAGAAGACATCACACGATATGCTCTATGGCAAGCAGTCACAGTTGATCATGGGTCTGCCCCAGTGGATGGGCTCCGTGACACAGAACATCGGCTCAATGCGCGCACGCGGTTGGGAACTTGCAATCGAATGGAATGACCAGGTTGGCAAAGATTTCCGCTATAGCATCGGCCTGCAGATGTCGGGAACACGCAACAAAGGTCTCAAATTCACCGGCGACGGTCCCATCCTCGACGGTACCGGCATGCCCGAGAGCATCATACGCAACGACGATAACGCCCTCATCTCGCGCTTCTATGGCTACGAGTGTCTCGGCATCTTCCAGAACTGGACTCAGGTCTATGCCCACACCAACGAGCATGGCGCCCTCATCCAGCCCGACGCCCAGCCCGGCGACCTCATCTTTGCCGACCGCAACCACGACGGCAAGCTCAACGAGAGTGACAAGACTTTCCTCGGCAACCCCTATCCCGATCTCAACCTCGGTCTCAACATGAGCTTCTGGTATAAGGATTTTGACTTGACAGCCAACTTCTACGGCACGTTCGGCAACGACATCTTCAACATCCAGAAAACCCGCTACTCAGGCGGCAGCGGCCAGAACGTCTACCGCGGCACACTCGAGAAGGCATGGCACTTTGAGGGTCAGGACACCGACATACCCCGTCTCTCCTACAATGACCTCAACCAGAACTACACACGCGTATCAAGTTTCTTTGTTGAGGACGGCAGCTACTTCCGTTGCAAACTTCTCACCCTGGGTTACACCCTGCCCAAGAGCATCATGAAAGATTACAACCTGCGATTCTACGTGTCGGCCCAGAATCTCTTCACCATCACCAAGTACACGGGTATGGATCCCGAAGTTCCCTTCCAGAACGGCAGTGCCATCGCTACAGGTATCGACTACAATAACTACCCCAACCCACGTACATTCCTCATCGGTTTAGACTTCAAATTCTAAGAAATCATGAAAATTAACAAGATATTTATCGCTGCCATCGGTGCAGCTTTGGCATTGAGCTCTTGCGACGACTTCCTGACCGAAGACGTGCGCGGCACCGAGAACCTTGACACATATTTCCAGACTGCCGACGAGGTCAATTCCTACGTGGGCGGATGCTACTTCGAAATCGCTAAGGGCGGCGGATGGTGGCAGATCTACAACACCTGGCTCATCTCCGATATGACCACCGACGACCTCTGGGACGGCAACACCACTCAGGACGACGGCTATCAGACCACGACCCACTTCATGCCCAACGGTCCCGAACAGGGCATCCTCCAGAACTTCTGGGGTGCACGTTATCAGGGTATCAACACCTGTAACGTAGCTCTCGAGCGCATACCCGGTGCCAATATGGATGAACATGAGAAAACCCTACGCTTGGCCGAAGTGCGTTTTCTCCGCGCATTCTTCTACTTCGACCTGGTACGCAACTTCGGCGGTGTTCCCATGTTGACACACTACGGCCAGGAGACAACCGGTCTGGGGCGTACATCACAGGAAGATTGCTACGAGTTTATAGAGAACGAGCTTGCCGCAGCAGCTGAAGTGCTTCCCCAACGCAGCGAGTGGGCTGCCGCCGACATGGGTCGCGCCACCCGCGGTGCCGCTCTCGGCATCCTCGGCAAAGCTCAGCTCTATCAAGGCAAATGGGAAGAAGCCAAGGCTACCCTCAAGACAATCATAGACGAAGGTGAATATGAACTTCTCGCCAACTTCGGCGATGTATGGAGCGTCAAATTCAACAACTCCAAAGAGTCGCTCTTTGAAGTACAGCAGATGTACGGAGGCGACACTTACGCCCTCGGCGGCGCACTCACAGTCGTGACCGGCTGCCGTAACGGTGTCGGCGACGGATGGTCATGGGGTCAGCCCACCAGCGACCTCGAGAACGCCTTCATCGCTGCAGGTGACACCGAGCGTCTCCGTTGGACAATCATCAAGACCGGCTGTACCTCAATCGCAGGCGAGACCCAGTTTGTCAAATTCATCCGTAACAACAGTTCGACCTTCGCAGGCGGAAATCAAAACGCCAAATTCATCAGCTACAAGGAAGACTTCGGCTGGACTGATATCATGCTGAACACAACCTATCTGATCGATCCCGGTCAGCATAAGTCAGCACGTATCATCCGCAAATATTTCGTTCCCCTTGAAGATCGTCCTGAAGTCTACAACATTGACAAAATTCCTCTCAACCATCGCGTGCTCCGCTATGCCGACGTTCTCTTGATGTATGCCGAGGCCTGCGCTGAGACAGGTGCTACCACCGAGGCTCAGGATGCCCTCAATCAGGTACGTGCGCGCGTTGGTCTCGCCCCCGTGACCGCCACCGGCACCGCCCTGCGGGATGCAGTCCGCACCGAACGCCGTCTCGAGCTCGCCCACGAGCAGTGCCGTCTCTACGACCTGCGCCGCTGGGATTGTGACAACGGCAAGAAGATGATGTGCAATATCTTCGGCCCCAACGGCTCGTTCGTCAAGTATAACACCGGCGAGAATGCCGATATCTACGAAAAATGGAATCAGATCGAGCCTTCCGACAAGGGAACGCGTTTCCGCGAAGACCGCGACCTGCTCTATCCTATCCCCTTGTATGAAATCCAGCACTCTAACGGTGCAATCGTACAAAATCCCGGCTGGTAATATCTAATGTCAATAAGTAACAACATAACCCGATGAAAATATCAAAATATATCGCCATCGCCTCGATGGCTGTTGCAATGACCGCTTGTTTTGACGAGCCCACCGGCGAGTCGACCAAGCACCTCCCCGGCGAGGGAGACTCTGACTTGGAGGTTCCCGAGAATATCGTCTCACCCAAGCCGTCAGGCGCTGTGAAGACCGAAGCCGTAGCTATCAATGTCAACACCACCTACCAGACAATGGAAGGCATCGGTGCCAGTGACTGCTGGCTCGGTGAGTTCATAGGCGAATACTGGAGCTCTAACCGTTCAGAGGCCGCCAATTTGCTCTTCTCAAAACGCATCATCGCCGGCCAGCCCCAGGGCATCGGCCTGTCGATGTGGCGCGTCAACCTGGGCGGCGGCTCGGCCGAGCAGGGCGTCGATTCTAAGATTGTCAACGTCACCAACCGTGCCGAGTGCTATCTCAATCCCGATGGCACCTACAACTGGAACAACTGTGCCGGCCAGCGCTACTTCATGCAGCAGGCCAAGAACAGCGGCGTCGAGAACTTCGTGCTCTTCAGCAACTCGCCACTCGTTTACTGGACCAAGAACGGCCTCGCCACCAAAATCGGTGAGCCCAACAACGGCCACACCAACCTCAAGGATGATTCTTACGGAGCATTCGCCGAGTATATGGCTGCCGTGGCCGAGCACTTTGTAGGCCAGGGCTACAACGTCAGCCACGTGTCACCCGCCAACGAGCCTCAGTTCTCGTGGGACGGCGACAACCAGGAAGGTTCGTCTTGGTTCAACACCGAGATAGCCAAGCTGGCCCGCGAGATGCAGAAGTCGTTTGATGCACACTCGCTGCCCACCAACATCCTCCTGGGCGAGGCAGGCTCTTATGCGGCCCTGATTGAGGAAGGCAACAATCAGGCCAACGTCATCGACCGCCTGTTCACCCCCGGCAGCGATGCCTATGTAGGCGACCTCAGCCGCGTCGACAACCTCGTGTGCGGCCACTCTTACTGGACTTACAACACCTGGGACGAAATGCGCAACGTGCGTGCAAGACTCGCCCAGAAAGCCCAGCAGCGCGGCGTGCGCCTGTGGCAGACCGAGCTCTCGCTCCTTGGCGACGCTCCCGCCGACCTCGAGGGTGGCTATGAAGGCGCCACCGAGCTCGACCTCGCCATGTACATGTCACGTATCATCCACAACGACTTTGCCGTTGCCGGCATCACATCGTGGAGCTACTGGACGGCGTTCGGCGTCGAGGCTTGGGGCCAGAAAAACCGCTTCGAGCTTATATTCTCAACACCCATCGACGGCAACTATGGCCAGAACTGGACTACCCCCGGCACTCTGCAGGCCAACCCCAACCTGTGGGTACTCGGCAACTACAGCCTCTACATACGCCCCGGCTTCCAGCGTGTCGACCTCGCCCTCCAGGAGAGCAAGAACTTCTTCGGCACAGCGTGGAAATCACCCGACAGCAAGCGCCTCGTGGTCGTTATCACCAACTATGACGACGCCAACGTGATGATCAATCTCACTTCTAAGTTTGATGCCAATCCCCGTGTAATCCACCGTTACACCACCAGCGCCACCAAGAACCTCAAACAGGAATTCTTCAAGGTGGGCGACCAGGTATTCGTCGATCCTCACTCGGTGACCACCATCGTCTACGATTTCTAATCCCCCCTTTATCTCCGACAATAAAGAAAGTGGAGTCGAATTATCCTCGGCTCCACTTTTTTTATGCTTATCATGAATATGCGCTGACCGCGTGCGCCCTCCACGACAACGGCGGCACATGGTGAGCCTCACACGTCACATACATCCCGTCGCTCACGCCGGCACCCTCTATCAGGTCATGCCCCACAGTGACATCGCGCACGCGTCCGTCACCACTCTCATCGACTGTGAGCTTGCCCGACACACTCCGCGACGCCTCAGACACGGCACCGTCATCGGGCTGCCGCCAGCCGAGCACTATGACCTCGCGGTCGTGGTCAATGTGATAACGCACCGCTATCCTGTCACCGGGGTGCAACGAGTCGACATCGTCGCCGCTTACCTCGCCGTGGAATAGCTCAGGGCCGGCCGAGAACCGGGCTGTCAGACCGCTGCGCTCATAAACCGTAACAACCGCCTCGGCAAACATCGACACGACATCATCACGGCTCGCCGCTTCAAAACGATACACCGTGGGCTGTTCGCGGGCATCGAGATAAATCAGGGCACTCACTGCCGTGCCGGGCGCGGGCAACGGCGGCATCTTGCTCACCCCACGCTGGCGCACGAGTATCAGGCCACCGCGGTCGGTCACAATGCCCGGCACGCGTTTCAGAGCCGCGAACGGCCTGCCGTCGGCCATGCGTGCCATCACAACGGCACCGTCGCGGCACTTCACCTCGACATTGTCGCCCGGGCGCGCGTCACGCAGTGTCGGCCACTCGAGCGTGTCTATCACCACAGGCGTGCGGCTGACATGAGCCACGGTGACAAGGCGGTTATCCACCCCTGTGACCGACATGACAACCGAGTTAATATCTTCATATATCACCGCGAGAGCCTCGGCGGCCAGCCGGTGATAGGTCATTTCATACATTGCGACATCACCGTCGGCATACATGTTGACGGCACCATACGCGGCAGCAGGCTCGGCAGCCTGCTGCAAGTCACTGTCGACCACCGGCAAGCACGCCTTGAGCCGGCGCATCAATATCGCGGCCTCCTCGCTCACCTCGCGGCCGTCGAGTAGCCCGAGCCTCAGCACTCCGAGTGCCAGGATGCCCGTGCGCACCGCGCTGTCGTTCACCACGTCGGCAAAGTCGAGCCAGAACGACACCGTCCTCGCGCCGCCGGGCTGTGCGGCCATGACACTCATGCGGCGTATAGCTTCGTTATCCTGCTCGAGCCAACTCATGAGCAGCGCACGACGCCGCACACTCACCTCGCTCTCACCGTCAGGGTTGAGCGCAGCCACCGCGTCATAAATCTCGACCAGCCGGCCTATAAGGTGTTCATAGCGCTCCTTGTCGCCTTTAACTATAACGAACGCACGGTCTATGACATCGTTGAGCATCGCCACATTATCAGGCGTGGCCCGGCTGTCGTCAAACCACTCAATGAAGAACGGCACAAAATGACGCGTGTACTCGCCGCGCATGGTCTTCAACGCCTGTCTGAGTATGATATTATGGTGACGGTCGGCGCCGTGAATGGCGTGATGCCGGCCATACAGCTCAATCAAGGTCACCGCACGCTCCGTGTCGCCCTGACGCACCTGCCGCGCTATCAGCCGCCCGTAGGCCTCGCGCACGGTGGCGAGAACCACCTCGGGCGCCACGCTGAACATAGGCATCAGCCGCGGCAGCTCAAACGCATAGTCCGAGTCCAGTATAATCTCGACCGCTATTGCCGCGAGACTACCCTTGCCGTCTTCATCGGGGCCGAAATCCTCGGGACGGAACGTTGCCGGATTCCACAGCTCGAAGAACCGCGTGAAGCCGAAGTCGGCAAACTTGCGCGCGACCCTCACGGCCAGACGCAGCATCAGCGAGTGTATGCGCGACGGACGCGGCACCACCAGCGCCAGATAATCGAGCAGCAACGCCCTCACCGGGCGCGAGTCATCGTCGCACATCACCACGCGGGCATAACGGTAAATGATTGTGGCATACATCTCGTGCAGACGGCGATCCATCCCGCCGCCGTCATATATCGCCCTGGCCTGCCTGTAGGCATCCTCCTCGTGACCGTCACGGGCCGACAGCACCTCGAGTTCCTGCATCCGCGCAAACCCCGGACACAGCCTCAGCCGGTTGCGCGCATGCTGTGCCGCCGCCTTTCCGCCGTCACCGAGCATCGGAATCAGCTCGTCAAGGCGTACGCCTATCTCATCGAGATACCCCGTCACACCCGTCTCGATACACTGACGTTCGATAAGCAGATAGACATTGACCAACGCCGCCAGCGCGCCATCATCAGTCGGGTCAGCAGCCACGGCCTCCTCGCCCGCACGCCTCGCCTCCTGAAGCTGCCCCTTGCGGGCCAGCCGCTCGATATACGCGCCATTCTCCATCTTACACCTCCTGCCTATATTCAATTATACTGATACTGTCTCACAAAGCTACAAAAAATACATCACATTTCAAGCAAATCTGCCCTCAAACATAACAATTGTATCATAATACTAAAGATAACCTGATATAGTAGGGCACGCGATTCATCGCGTCCGCCGGGAATATGCGATTTGGCTTGTTTGCTGCGGGCGCGAATATGTGATGTTTTGGGGCACGGCGGGGGTGTGACGGTTATCGGAATGCCCTGAGGGAGTGAGAATGTGCCCTATAATGTTGTTAAATATGTTTATAGATGGGGGTGGGATTGGGGGAATTTGTATTTTTTTGTGTACTTTTGCATAATTGGACTGTTTATTGACCAATCGAGACTAAAGCAATGAAAGAGAACAATCCACGCGAGTTTATCCCCGAGCCTGTGCTGCGGCGTCTGCCGTGGTATCTGGCCTATGTAAGCATGCTGCGCGACAAGAGTGTGAAGCACGTGTCTTCGACCAACATCTCGCGCGAGCTGAATGTCGACGCGTCTCAGATAGCCAAGGACCTGTCGTTTCTGAGCATCAAGGGTAAGACCCGCATCGGATATGATGTGTCGTCGCTCGAGCGTGAGCTGCGTGACTTCCTGGGATTCAGGCGCTCGCACAATGCGGTGATATATGGCGTAGGCAGTCTCGGTGCCGCTCTGATGCAGGACTCGGGTCTGTCGCGCTATGGCCTGAATGTGGTGGCCGGCTTTGACATCAACCCCGACCTCATAGGCACCACGCCGGGCGGTGTGCCTGTCTACAGTGTCGACGAGCTCGACTCGCGTTGCCGGCGTCTGCGTGCCGAGATCGGTATCATCACGGTGCCCGTTGACCATGCCCAGGATGCAGCCGACCTGCTTATATCGGCCGGCGTCAAAGGGCTGTGGAATTTCACCCCGGTGCGCATCAGGGTGGCCGACGGCATTGTGATAGCCAACACTTCGATCTATGCCCACCTGGCGGTGATGTACAACCGTCTTGACAATCTCACGAGCCAGATATGAAGATACTGTACAGCGAACAGCCCGTATGTGCTCCCACCGATGAGCCGATTGTGTCACTGCTCACCGACTCGTCGGTGTCGCGTAATCACAAGCCGCTGTTTGTGCCGCCCCATCACGACCGATGGACGTTGACGATAGGTCTGGGGGTGAAGGTGTCGCGGCTTGGCAAGTTTGTCGCGCCGAAGTTTGCCTCGCGCTACTATGACGCCATGACGCTGGTGGCCCGGCTGAGGCCGGCGGCGGTGACGATGCCTGCATCGGCCACCGACATCGCGTTTGACTCGTCGATCGTGATAGGCGAATGGCTGCCGATACCGACCGACACCGACCAGTTGGAGCTGACCATTGCCTCGGGTGATGCCGAGACCACGGTGTCAATACCGCGCGGCCTGATTGACAACACGGTGGCCCGCATGAGCCGCTATTTCATGATCAAACACGGCGATGTCATCGTACCGGGCGACTTACCAGCGCTGACGTGTGACGTCGTCATTGACAGCCAAATAGATATCACTCTCGACAGGTCGACCTGCCTGCATTTCAAGATTAAATAAAAACACACATAAACCTTACTGATGTTATCACTGAAACACATATTAATTCTAACCTTTGCCCTGCTTCCCGCCGTGCTGCCTGCACAGGCTGCCAACAGGCTCTACAAGATAAGTGTCGACGACACCGGGATATATCAGATCACGCCCGAACAGCTTAGGACTATGGGATATGACCGGGCTGACGAGGTGACGGTGTATGGCTGTGGTGCCGCGGCGTTGCAGTCATTCGACTTCAAGGCAGCCGCTCCCGACGCCCGTCTGCCCGAGGTGCCGTCGATGGTGACCGATGACGGGCGGCTCATATTCTATGCCGAGGGGCCTGAAATGGTCATGCCTATGTCGGTATCGTCATACACATACGCGTCGCTGCAATTCAACTCGGCCGAGAAACACTCATATTACTTCATCGGGCCCAAACAGGATGCGGCAAGGGTCGCTGTCGGCGATGCTGCGGCCGAAGGTCTTGTGCTCACGACCCACACATCGGCACTCGTATATCACCCGATGACCTCCAATCCGGCCAAATCGGGCACGCACCTGCTCGGCGAGGATATCACCCGACTGCCCGGCGGGGTTCTCGAGGTAAAATGGCCCACGGTCAACATGTCATCGTCAAGCCGGCTCAACCTGCGCCTGAGGGGTGCCATCAAAGCCAGGACGCCGAGACTCACCTACACGCTCGGCCCGATAACCAAGACGATGAGCACCATCAGCGGCATATCCAATAACGATGACTACGACATCAAGTATGATGTGTCAGACTTCAAGACGACGTCAATCACACCCCCGTCACTGTCAGACGAGTGTACGATGAGCATCAGCTACTCGGCTGACGGACAGGTGTCATACGCGGCTATCGAACAGGCTACGCTGACCTATCAGCGCAACAACATCATGGATGCCGACGGCAAGCCGCTGACCATGCTGTTCAAGCAGCTCGCCCCGGGCACAACGGTCGCCGTGTCGGGCAGCACGCCATCGACAATCGTGTGGGACGTCACCGACCCGACGAACGCCGTGCAGCTACCCGTCATAAAGCGCACTGACGACAACACGCTGTATGCGGTCAGCTCGGTTGGCGGCAACGACTTCAGCCGTCTCGTGGCATTTGACCCCGGCACACAGCCGGCCGACATCACCCTGCTCGGCCCTGTCGAGACGGGACGGCTCGCCGAGATGACGGTACCCGAGATGCTGATACTCACCGCACCGAGATTCAAGGCTCAGGCCGAACGGCTCGCCGAGATGCACCGGACGCTGCAGAACATGTCGGTGGCCATAGTCGAACCGACGGAAGTGTTCAACGAGTACTCATCGGGCGCCACAAGCCCCTACGCCATACGCCGGTTCATGAAATCGCTCTATGACCGTGAGCCGGGGGTATTGAAACATCTGCTCATCATAGGCCCGTCGAGCTACGACCCGAGCGGCCGTCTGACGGGCAGCACCGACCCCGACACCCACATCATCACCTACCAGATTGAGAATTTCACCTATCAGGGCAACAATGCCAAGAGCTACTGTACCGACGCTTTCTACGGCATGCTCGACGATGATGACACCCCCGACAACATCATCAGCGCACGGATGTCGATTAACGTAGGCCGCATATCGGGCATCAACGAGTCGCTTATCAACGCCTACGTCGACAAGGTGTACAAATACCTCACCGAGACCCCGACTGTCGACGCCCGCTCACACGCACTCGTTATCGGTGACTATGGCGACAAGAACGGACATACCGACCAGGCACTTGCCATCGCCGACTCGATTCAGCGCAACTGGGCGCCCCACACCACCGTCAACCGGCTGATGCTCGCCCTCTACAACGACAAGTCAATACCCCTGGGCAAGATGATATCGCTGCTCGACCGCGGTGTCGGCTACATCGCCTACTCGGGTCACGGCAGCCCCACCTCGATAGGCTCAAACATGTTCTTCAAACGCTCATCGGCGTCGCTGTTAAACAACACCACCTACCCGTTCATCATGCTGTCGACCTGTTATACCCTGAGCTATGACCGCGAGGAGAACGGCGTGGGCGAGGCCCTGCTGTACCGCGCCGACGGGGGTGCCATAGCCGCCGTGGGTGCCGGCCGCTCGGTGCAGATGAACCTCAACCAGTACCTGAACATCGCCGTGGGCCGCGAGTATTTCACTCTCACCGACAAAGCCTGCACGGGCGACATCTTCAGACAGGCCCGCAACAGCATCATGAAGCGTTATTCGTCAAACGAACTCGCCATCAACACCTCGTGTTACAACCTGCTCGGCGACCCGGCGCTACCAGTCAACCCACACAGTCACGGGATAATGCTCGATGACGCCGACAAGTTTGAGATACGTCCGCTATCGACCAACACACTCAGCGGCCGGGTGACCGATGCCGACGGCGTCACTGACGCCTCGTTCAACGGGCGCGTCATCGCCAACCTGTATGCCCCTGAGGTTACCGACTACACCAACAACGACCCCTCGGGTACCGCCGCCATAGGCATTTCACGCCGTGAAAATCTCATAACGACGGCTGAAGGGACAGTCGTCAACGGCGTTTTCGACATGCAGATACACTGCCCCGAGGTATCGTTCCCCGGCAGCGGCCACGTCCTCACTGTTCACGCCCTGTCGACCGACGGCCGCGAGAGTGCAGTCACATCAATCGCCGACCTCAATGTCGCCGACCTTGATGTGAACGCCGACCTTGCAGCCGGGGCGCCTGTAATCGAGTCATTATACATCAACACGCCCGGCTTCAGCGACGGCGATGTCATCGACGGCAGCCCCACGCTATATGCAACCGTCACACCGTCGCCGTCAGGATTTCCGACAGTGACAGCGCTGGGACGCTCACAATACATAGACCTCGACGGCAAACGGTACAGCGACCTGACCGATGCAGTCACATTTGACGCCGACGGCAAAGCCTCCGTGACATGCAGTCTCGGCGAACTGACCGACGGCACGCACACGGCAACACTGGTAGTAAGCGACAACGCCGGCAACCACACGTCACAGTCGTGCTACTTCCACGTTGTCTCGGCCCGGGCGCCCGTCAGCATCGTCACCGACACCGATACCGCCGCCGATGCCGTGGAGATAAGCCTCAGCCACACGCTCCCCGCCGAGCCCGCCGGACGACTGATAATTGAAGACGCCGAGGGCCGCACGGTAGTGTCACGACCCGATGCCACCTTCCCCTACACCTGGAATCTGACCGACAATGACGGCAACGACGTGGCCGACGGACGATATACCATTCACGCCCTGCTCAAGAGCGGCCGGCTGCACACGGTCACCGACCCGGTAACGATAGTAGTTGTCAAAGAATAGTCAAATTTTTAACAGTCAAACAACCAAAACATCAATATGAAACTGACCGACCAACGTTCAAGTATGTTACACGGAGTGCTGCTGATAGGGCTCTTTGCCTGTGCGGCATTCTATATCGGCAGCGCACAGGTATTCACCGACCTGTCACTCAGCCCCATGATTATCGGCATCGTGCTCGGCATGCTGTATGCCAACTCGCTGCGTAACCATCTGCCCGAGACGTGGGTGCCCGGTATACAGTTCTGCTCCAAGCGGTTGCTGCGTGTAGGCATCATCCTCTACGGCTTCCGTCTCACGTTTCAGGATATAGCCCACGTAGGCCTCGCCGGCATCACCATCGACGCCATCATCGTCACCGTCACCATCATCGGCGGCTATCTCGTGGGCAGCAGGCTGTTGAAGATGGATCGTGACACCGCCATGCTCACATCGGTAGGCAGCGGCATCTGTGGCGCTGCGGCCGTGCTCGGAGCCGAGGCCACAATGCGCACCAAGCCCTACAAGACAGCCGTAGCCGTAGCCACAGTGGTGATTTTCGGCACAATATCCATGTTCATCTATCCCATCGCCTACCGCACGGGCTTGCTGCACCTGACGCCGGGCGAGATGGGCATCTATGGCGGCTCGACGCTGCATGAGGTTGCACACGCCGTCGGCGCCGGCAACGCTATGGGCGACGAGATTGCCTCGACAACCGTGATAGTCAAAATGATACGCGTAATGATGCTTGTACCCGTACTGCTCATACTCGGCGTGTGGGCCGCCCGTCGTGTCAGACAGGGCGAGAACGACGAGACCGCCGGCGGAAAGAAACGCCTGGCAGTGCCCTGGTTTGCGTTCGGATTTCTGCTCGTCATCGGCATCAACTCGCTGTCACAGTGGCTCAACACTCTTGAGACTCCAGTGGGATTACCCGTTGACCTGGTCAATGTCATCAACTACATCGACACCTTCCTGCTCACCATGGCTATGGTGGCGCTCGGTGCCGAGACATCAATCGACAAGTTCAAGAAAGCCGGAGCCAAACCTTTTGTGCTCGCGTTCATCATATATGTATGGCTGCTTGGCGGCGGCTACCTGCTCGCACGCTATCTCGCACCCGTTCTCCTGTAATAAAGATATAACACCTCGTCATGGAAAAACCGACTCAAACTACTGACTCGCGCCACAGCGACTGTGTGGTCATCATCCCGATGTACAACGAACGGGAGAATGCCGCGGCCATCATCGACGCTGTCATGGCACGCCCCCACCCTATGGATGTACTCGTCATTGACGACGGCTCGCCCGACGGCACAGCCGCCATCGTCAAGGAGCAGATGGAACGTTACCCGGGGCGCGTACACATTATCGAACGCGAGGGCAAGCTGGGTCTCGGAACAGCCTATATCACAGGTTTCAAACGGGCATTGGCCGACGGATATGAGTACATATTCGAGATGGACGCCGACTTCTCTCACTGTCCCGACGACCTGATGGCCCTGTACGAGGCATGCTCGCGCGACGGCGCCGATGTGGCCATAGGATCGCGATATGTCACGGGCGTCAATGTCGTCAACTGGCCTATGGGGCGCGTTTTGATGAGCTATTATGCGTCGAAGTATGTGCGTCTCATCACCGGGATGAAGATACACGACACCACAGCCGGGTTTGTGTGCTACCGCCGCCGCGTACTCGAGACAATGGAGCTCGACAAAATACGCTTCAAGGGCTATGCATTCCAGATAGAGATGAAATTCACGGCCTACAAATGCGGCTTCAGGATTGTCGAGGTGCCGATAATCTTTGTAAACCGCGTGCTGGGTGTCAGCAAGATGAACAGCGGTATATTCGGCGAGGCCGTCTTTGGCGTCATTCGCCTCAAGTGCGGAAGCTGGTTCAAAAAATATCCTAAACCGTTGAAAAAATGAAACAACTTCTACACAACGCGACGATAACCGACGCTAACGGCTCGTTCACCGGCTGGCTGCTCATAAACAACGGCACAATCGAAGCCACCGGGCACGGCGACGCTCCGGCCCGACTGCTTGACGATAACACCATCGGCGCCACCGATTGTGAAGGCGACATGCTCATGCCGGGAGTGATCGACACACACGTACACTTCCGCGACCCGGGGCTAACCGCCAAAGGCGACATAGCCACCGAGAGCCGCGCCGCCGTGGCAGGTGGTGTCACCTCCTACATTGACATGCCCAACACCAAGCCGGCGACCACCACAGTCCGGGCATGGAGCGACAAGATGGCACGTGCAGCCGAGGTATCGATGGCCAACTATGCGTTCTTCATCGGCGCTACCAACGACAACCTCGACGAGCTGCTCGCGGCCGACTACACACAGGTACCGGGCATAAAACTGTTTCTCGGCTCGTCGACAGGCAACATGCTCGTCGACAACGACGACATGCTGGGACGCTTGTTCGCCCAGTCACCGGCGGTGATAGCCGTGCATGCCGAGGATGAGGCCACCATCAGGGCCAACCGCGCCACCATCGAGGCCCGTTACACCCGCGGCGAGGTACCGATTGAACTGCACAGCGTCCTTCGTGACCGCACGGCATGCTACAAATCGTCGAAACACGCTGTCGAGATGGCACGCCGTCTCGGTGCGAGGCTTCACCTTCTCCACATTTCGACACGCGAGGAGCTCGAACTGCTCGAGCCCGGCGACATATCGTCCAAACGCATCACCTCCGAGACATGCCCCCACTACCTGATATTCAACGAGGGAGAATATGCCACAAAGGGCGCGCGCGTCAAATGCAACCCATCGATAAAAGCCGATACCGACCGCCAGGCCCTGCTGCGTGCAGTCAAAGAGGGCCTCATCGACACCATCGCCACCGACCATGCGCCCCACCTGGGCGCCGACAAGGAGGGTGACCTGTTCAGCGCCGCGTCAGGGATGCCGGGCGTACAGTTCTCGCTGCCCGTCATGCTCTCGCTCGGTATCGAGCCACGCACGGTGTCACGACTCATGAGCGCCAACCCCGCACGACTCTACGGCATCACCGGCCGCGGCTTCATCAGAGAAGGCTATGCCGCCGACCTGGTCAGGGTCAAGCCTCTTGACACCCCCGATACAATCAGCGACAGCAACGTGATTAGCAAGTGTGGCTGGACGCCCTACGACGGCAAGCGTGTAAAACACCGCGTTGTCACCACATGGGTCAACGGCGGCATCGCTTTTGACAACGGCACGGTCAGTGAACAGTCTCATGCCGTCCCGCTGAGTTTTGAACACAATTAACAAACATGTCCCCACGCGTGTTATAGTGTAGATATGAAAGAATTTGTTATAAGTAAAGAAACAACCGAGAATGCCGTTCTCGTGGGTCTCGTGACGCGAGACCAGAGCGAGGAGAAAGTCAATGAGTATCTTGACGAGCTCGAGTTCCTGGCCGACACCGCCGGCGCTGTCACCGTGAAGCGTTTTGTCCAGAAACTTGACTATCCCAACCCGCGCACATTCGTGGGTAAAGGCAAACTCGAAGAGATAAAACTCTATGTCGAGGAAAACGAGATAGGCATGGTCATATTTGACGATGACCTGTCGACCAAGCAGGTTCAGAACATTGAACGCGAACTGCAGATCAAGGTGCTTGACCGCACGAGTCTCATCCTCGACATCTTTGCCAAGCGTGCCCAGACCGCCAACGCGCGCGCTCAGGTCGAGCTGGCCCAATACCAGTACCTGCTGCCGCGACTCACCCGCCTGTGGACTCACCTTGAGCGACAGCGAGGCGGCATCGGTATGCGCGGCCCCGGTGAGACCCAGATTGAGACCGACCGCCGCATAATCCTCGACAAGATATCGCGACTCAAGGAGGAGCTTAAAGCGATCGACAAGCAGAAGTCGATTCAGCGCAAGAACCGCGGCAAGCTCACCCGCGTGGCCCTCGTGGGCTACACCAACGTCGGCAAGTCGACATTGATGAACCTGCTGAGCAAGAGCGAGGTATTTGCCGAGAACAAGCTGTTTGCCACCCTCGACACTACCGTGCGCAAAGTCATCATCGACAATCTGCCGTTCCTGCTTACCGATACCGTCGGTTTCATACGCAAACTGCCGACACACCTTGTCGACTCGTTCAAATCGACACTCGACGAGGTGCGCGACGCCGACCTGCTCGTCCACGTCGTCGATATCAGTCACCCCCAGTTTGAGGAGCAGATTGAGGTCGTCAACAAGACCCTGCGCGACATCTGTGGCGACGTCGAGAAGCCTATGATTATGGTATTCAACAAAATCGACGCCTTCACCTATACCCCCAAAGATGCCGACGACCTCACCCCCAGGACTAAGCGCAACATATCGCTTGACGAGCTCAAGGCCACCTGGATGAACCGGCTGCACGACAACTGCGTGTTTGTGTCGGCCAAGACGGGCCGCAATATCGACGAGCTGAAACATCTGCTCTATGAGAAGGCCCGTGAGATACACCTGAGCCGGTTCCCCTACAATGATTTCCTGTTCCAGCGTTACGACGACATCGTGACCGACGACGAAAATACCGACAGCGATGGCCAATAACGAGGTAATGACATGGACGCGGCTGGTGAGCGACAAGCGGTTCGGTCACGAGGACGCGGTCAACGACAAGGTGGGTGTCCGCAGTGACTTCCGCCGCGACTACGACCGCCTTGTGTTCTCATCGCCGTTCAGACGTCTGCAAAACAAGACCCAGGTATTCCCGCTTCCCGGCGGCAGCATATTTGTACACAACCGTCTGACCCACAGCCTTGAGGTATCATCGGTAGGACGTTCCATAGCTGCCGAGGCAATGATGGCGCTCATGCCGCGCTACAAAGACCCGGCCGAGATTGAGGCGCTGATGTCGATAGGCGAGATTGTGGCCGCCGCCTGTCTTGCCCATGACCTGGGCAACCCGCCGTTCGGTCACTCGGGCGAGAAAGCGATATCGACATTCTTCTCAGAGGGCGACGGCGCCGCGCTCAGGTCTCAGCTCACCGACGCCGAGTGGAGCGACCTGGTTCACTTCGAGGGCAATGCCAATGCGTTCCGTGTTCTCACCCATCGTTTTAACGGCCGACGCCACGGCGGTTTCGGCATGACTTACGCCACATTGGCCTCCATTGTAAAATACCCCTACGAGTCGACCATTGCCGGCAAGAGCGGTAAATTCGGATTCTTCACCACCGAGCATGACTCATTCCTAAAGATAGCCCGCGAGCTCGGCATCATAAGGCGCGAACGTGAGGACGGCAAACTCGAGTTTGCACGCCACCCGCTGGTCTACATCGTCGAGGCCGCCGACGACATCTGCTATGAGATAATGGATATCGAGGATGCCCACAAGCTCAAAATCCTGTCAACAGGACAGGTGATACCGCTGCTGCTCGCTTACTTCGAGGGCGAACAGCTCGAACGCATACGGCACGCAATCTCGACCATATCAGACCCTAACGAACAGGTGGCCCACCTGCGTTCGTGTGTCATCAGCATGCTCGTCACAAAGTGTGCCGAGGCGTTTGTGGCCAACGAGGACGCCATCATGCACGGCACCTTCAAGGGCTCGCTGCTGAAAGCCGTACCCGAGACTCAGCGCAAGGCCTACGAGGCATGCAACGAGCTGTCGTGGAACAAGATATACTGTGCCGGCGATGTTGTCGACATCGAGCTGGCCGGTAACCGTATCATCACGTTCCTGCTCGAGAAACATATCCACGCGGTGAGATTTCCCGAGCTCAACTATTCGCGCCTGCTGCTGTCAAAGGTGCCCGAGCAGTATGACGTCAAGGCGCCCACCATCTTTGGCCGCGTACAAGCTGTCATCGATCACATCTCGGCCATGACCGACGTGTATGCACTCGACCTGTACCGCAAGCTCAACGGTCAATCTCTCCCGGCATTATAACCTGACTTTTCCTACTTGATTAAATGATACGTTATATCGCAATACTAATCCTCTCGCTGTTGCCGATGGCAGCCGGGGCTGTATCGCCCGACAAGGTTCCGAACGTACACGTGATGCGGGCCGACGCCTGGGTGAGCGATCCCGACGGCCTGCTGTCTGACGAGGCGCGCCGCCGGGCCGACGCGGTGCTCGACAGTCTCAGCAATGCCACGACAGCCGAGGTCACGGTAGCCGTTGTGGCCAACCTCGACGGTCAGGACATCGACTCGTATGCGACCGAGCTGTTCGAGCTGTGGGGCATCGGTAAGAAAGACCGCGACAACGGCCTGCTCATGGTGATATCGCGTGACGACAGGCGTGCGGCCATACGCACGGGCTACGGCATCGAAGGCGTCATAAACGACGCGCGTGCCGGACGCATCATACGGCAGGACATCGCCCCCAACATGAAAGCCGGCGACATTGACAATGCGCTCCTGCAATCCGTCAACGCCATATCGATGTACGTAACCGACCCCAAGGCAGCCGACTATCTGCACAGCGACCAGAAAACCGGCCGTGAGGATGTCGGCCTGGCCGATTTTCTTCGAGTGTGGCTGTCGGTATCGTTCATCGTTGTAGTGGCGCTGCTCGCTTGGCTGTTGATGACCTGTATCGCAACGCGCCATGAGTCTGACCCGCGGCGATATGCGCGTCTCGACTCGATGCGCTTGCCCTTCCTCATGTCAATTCCTGTCACACTTGGATTTGGCTGCGTGGCCTGGGTAGCATTGTGGCTGATGATGCGCCGCGTGAGACTGCATCGGCACGACTGTCCGAACTGTGGCACGCGCATGCACCGTGTCGACGAAATTCACGACAACGACTACCTAACACCGGCCCAGGACATGGAGGAGAAACTCAACTCGGTCGACTATGACGTGTGGCTGTGTCCCGCGTGCAACGAGACCGACATACTACCCTACATCAACCGACGCTCGTCCTACACGGTTTGCCCCGACTGCGGTGCAAGAGCCCGCTCGTTGGTAGCCAACCGCATACTGCGCCAGCCTACCACCCGATACGAAGGTCAGGGTGTGCGCCTATACCGGTGCAACAACTGCGGCAAGGAAACACAGACACCTTACAACATCGCCAAGATTGTCGAGCCGCCTATCGTGATTGTAGGCGGCGGTGGTGGCGGTCGCGGATTTGGTGGCGGCGGTGGCTTCTCGGGAGGCAGTTTTGGCGGCGGCATGACCGGCGGCGGCGGTGCCTCGGGCGGCTGGTAACGACAATTTACCATAACTGAAATTCAAAATACACGTTATTATCAAATACAGATATTTAATATATACACTATGAAAGAGCTTAAAGACATTTCGATGGGTGGCGAGCGTCCACTCTTCGCATCAAAAGACCTGCGTCTTGTCAATGTCACCATCACGGCCGGTGAGAGCGGCATCAAATGCTGTTCAAACATCGAGGCCGAGGGTTGCCGTTTTGAAGGCAAATACCCGTTCTGGCATGTGGATAAATTTAAAATCAACAACTGCCTGTTCACACCCGGAGCCCGTGCCGCGCTGTGGTACTCGCGCGACCTGGAGATGACCGACACCGTTGTCGACGCCCCCAAGATGTTCCGCGAGATGGAGTCGCTCAAACTCGAACGCGTGAAACTCAATGACGCTCTCGAGACATTCTGGCACTGCACCAAAGTCAAGCTCGAGGACGTCGAGGTCAAGAACGGCGACTACCTGTTCATGCACTCGCGCGACATCAAGATACGCAACTATCGCCAGCAGGGCAACTACTCGTTCCAATACTGCAAGAACGTGGAGATACACAAGGCTGTCATCGACTCGCGCGACGCCTTCTGGGAGACCGAGAATGTCACCGTCTATGACTCGGAGATTGACGGCGAGTTCCTGGGCTGGCACTCTAAGAATCTGAAATTCGTGCGCTGCAAAATCAAGGGCATACAGCCCCTGTGCTACTGTGAGGGTCTCGTGCTCGAGGACTGTGAGATCGACCCGATGTGCAACCTGGCGTTCGAGGACTCGAGCGTGCGCGCCACCGTCAACTCGGTCATCACCTCGGTCAAGAACCCGCGCGAGGGTCAGATCATAGCCAAAGGATTTGGCGAAATCATCTTTGACGAGAACCTGCGCCGCCCCGGCAACTGCAAACTGCAAATCAAGAACTGATGAATCAACTCTTTGATATCACCCCGTCGAGGCGTGGCTCAGGCTCATACAAATGGGACTCGGCCACGGCCGACGGGATTATCCCGCTATGGGTAGCCGACATGGACTTCAAGGTGGCCGAGCCCATTGTCGAGGCACTCAGGCGGCGCGTCGACCACGGTGTGTTCGGCTACACACTGGTGCCCGACGAGTATTACCGGGCGGTAGACTCGTGGTACCGTAACCGTTACGGTGTTACCCTACCACCCGACATGCGGCTCATATACACCCAGGGAGTGGTGCCGGCCATATCGGCCACCATCAAGGCGCTGACCCGTCCCGGCGATGCCGTGGCCGTCATGACCCCGGTCTACAACTGCTTCTTCTCATCGATACGCAACAACGGCTGTCGCCTGGCCGACGTGCCGCTCATACGCGTTGATGACGGTGACATGTTCAGCTATGAGATAGACTTTGACCGGCTTGAGGCCGTGCTGGCCGACGAGCGCACGCCCGTGCTGCTGTTCTGCAACCCTCACAACCCGGCATGCCGTGCATGGCGCCGCGATGAGCTTCAGCGCGTTTACGACATCTGCCGCCTGACGGGCACCACGATGCTCAGCGACGAGATCCACGGCGACCTGACGATGCCGGGCCACACATTCACCCCCGTGGCGGCTCTTGACGGTGACCCGCTCACACACACGGTCACATTCAGCTCACCATCCAAGGCCTTCAATACAGCCGGCCTGCAGATAGCCAACATTCTCACCTCGTCACCACGCCTGCGTTACCTCATTGACCGCGCTATCAACGACAACGAGGTGTGCGATGTCAATCCGTTCGGCGTCACCGCCCTCATCGCCGCCTACACCGAGTGCGCCGGCTGGCTCGATTCACTGATAAGCTACATTCACGATAACTACCGCTATCTTGCTGGGCGTGTCAGGAGCGACCTGCCTGTGGTAAAACTCGCCCGACTCGAGGCTACCTACCTCGCGTGGCTCGACGTGAGCACCCTGGGCATTGACGACGAGCAACTCGAAGAGTACCTCATGGAGCACGACAAGGTGTGGGTCAACGCCGGCAGCATGTATGGCGCTCGCGGTTACATACGCATCAACATGGCCACCTCGCGCCAACAGCTCGCCGAGGGTCTCGACCGTGTAGTGAGAGGACTGAACCGACTGACGAACAAATAACTAACCCGACATGGCCGACATATCGTACATACAGGACGGCAAAGCGAGCACGTTCAGACAACAGCTCTCGCTGGCTGTGAAACTCGCCATGCCGGCGATACTGGCACAGCTCTCGAGCATCATCATGCAGTATATCGACGCCTCGATGGTGGGCCGCCTCGGCACCGACCCGGCCGCCGCCATCGGTCTCGTGTCGACATCGCTGTGGCTGTTCTGGGGCACGTGCTCGGCCATCACAATGGGTTTCTCAGTGCTTGTGTCACACCGCGTGGGAGCCAAAGACTATGCCGGCGCGCGCGACATACTGCGGCAGTCGATTACCGCCACAATCATTTTCAGCCTTATAATCACCGCCATAGGCGTCGCTATAGCCGACCCGCTTCCACACTGGCTCGGTGGCGGCGAAGAAATCACCGGGCAGGCCTCGCGCTACTTCCTCGTCTTCGTGCTGGCACTGCCCATGCTCAGCCTCAACTACCTCGCCGGCGGCATGCTGCGGTGTGCCGGCAACATGAAGATACCCAGCATACTCAACGTGATGATGTGTGTGCTCGACGTCATATTCAACTATCTGCTCATCTTCGACACGCGCGAGGTCAGCTGGTTCGGACATCAGTTTACAATGCCCGGCGCGGGGCTCGGAGTCACCGGCGCCGCCCTCGGCACAGTGTTCGCCGAGGTTGTCACCGCCTGCTGCATGCTCTACTTCCTGTGCTGTCGTGAGCGCGGACTGGCACTCAAAGGCACGCGCGGCAGCTTCAGGCCGGTGAAACGGCTCATAACCAAAGCCCTCGGCATCTCTGCGCCCATGACCGTGGAACATGCCGTGATATGTGGCGCCCAGGTGATGATCACCGTCATCGTCGCCCCGCTCGGCCCAGTGGCCATCGCCGCCAACGCCTTTGCCATCACGGCCGAGAGCCTGTGCTACATGCCCGGCTACGGCATAGGCGACGCCGCCACCACCCTCGTGGGGCAGAGTCACGGTGCCGGCAATCCACATTTGGTGAAACGCTTCGGCTATATCTCGGTAGGCCTCGGCATGGTGGTAATGACCTTCATGGGCGTGATACTCTACATCACAGCCCCCATGATGATGGAGATAATGACCCCCGTGGCCGAGATTCAGACCCTCGGAGCCGAGGTGCTGCGCATCGAGGCATGGGCCGAGCCGATGTTCGCAGCGTCGATCGTGGCCTACGGCGTCTTTGTAGGCATGGGCGACACGATAATGCCGGCGTGCATGAACTTCGGCAGCATCTGGCTCGTGCGCGTACCGCTCGCCGCCTGGCTTGCTACCTACTTCTCAGGCCCCCAACCGTGTGCCGACGGACTGAAAGGCGTATGGATAGCGATGGCCATCGAGCTCACCTTCCGCGGCCTCATCTTCATCATCCGCCTCCTGCGCGGCCGCTGGATCAAGACCCAGTCGCCTCAAATACAGTCGTCTCAGTCATAAGTACAAAAAATGAGAGTAAACGAATTACAGGCCAACGTCGAACGTATGGTGTCTGATTTACTGATAAAGATAGAGAAGTCAGTGCCCGACCGGGGTAATTTTCCGATGGTTTATTCCGAGTTTAAAATCACCGATAGTGAGATGTGTTTAACCGACGTGATGCTTAAACTTCAGGCATTACCCGAACATCTGCCCAATCACGAGACAGACAGGTGGTTGGAGTTAGTCGGGTACAAATTACCGGTTCCGTTCAAAGCCACCAGGGTTATGTTAAAAGGCACGAAGCAAGAAGTAATCCGATACTTAAAGCAGCCCGAATCACTGGAAAAAATACTCAGCGCAATTCCACAATTGAACGACAATCTGATCGACGTCTAAATCCTATAGCCACCACAACCGTGATAAGAGCTGTTGTGACAGTTGTGGCTTTTTTTGCGTTTTTTAGGCGACATTTATTGTCATCTGAAAATAATTCGTAACTTTGCAACTGCAGACCGCATAGCAGAAGCCCCGGTCTGGGGTTAAGAGCGGCGGGAAGCAATGACATAATTTAAAAGCGTTTACTCGACGCTTGATTCTTGACTATCGGGAATTCTCGCAAAATTCACATTGGAGTCAGGGATGAAGCAACAGTAGATGCCCGTGGATATGTATATTTGTATTCAGTATTTTGCGCCGTGAGGAGCAATACTGAGTGCTATTATTTCATATTCAAGCGTGGGCTTCTGCGTTGCCGTCCGACTCCAATAGGCAATGCGAGAAGCCTCCGATAGTGGGACGAGCAACAGGTACAGGCACTCACGCTTTTTTTGTAACCGCTCGAATTCGGAGAAGCCTATAGAGCGCGGATAAATTCCGGCATGAAACAAAAGTTTTTGCTATTGGCTATCACATGCATTGCAGGCACATTTTTCACACTACTATTTAGCTGTAAGCAACGTGCTTATGCTAAGCCAGAAATTTCCAAAGAAGTTTCCACAGTGGTAGAAGTTGCGGAAGAAATAGAGATAGAAGAGGTGGTCGCAGAGGAGGTAGAGGAGGTAGAGGAGGTAGCAGAAGCCGCGGAACCAGAAATAATTCTCCGTGGTGTCATTAATGATCGACTCTACTATGAATTTGATAATGATGGTAAGCTTTGGATCTATGGAGATGGTCCAATGATAGATTTTGAATATGACGCTGATAAAGATGAGTATATAACTCCATGGAGTAAATTTAAAGATCAAATTCATTATGTACATATACAAGGGCTTTCTTCTATTGGAAATGGCGCTTTTCATGGATTGTCAAATTTGGGATATGTGCGTTTACCTTCTCCAATTTCCAAAATTGGTGACCATGCATTTTCAGGCTGTGAAAATTTGTGGGGTGTAGAAATCGAAGATGAACTTGACTACATTGGAAAATACGCATTTAGTGGATGTCGCTCACTTTCAACGATAGAATTTCCATCAATGGTAAAATCGTATGGGCGCGAAGCATTTGCCAACACCGATTTTAAATATATCAGCTTGCCCGAAGGTGTAAAAAGCATTCCTCCGGGTCTATTCCATAATTGTAAGAATCTTGAAAGTATTGAGTTACCATCCTCTCTGAGAGAAATTGACATTTTGGCATTTGCAGACTGTAATATTGATGATATCGATTTGCCGGACAATCTACGCATACTTGATTATTCTGCTTTTGCTGGAACTAATATTAACTTCATTGCTATTCCAGAAAATGTAAAGATAATTAAGAGTTTTGGTTCAGCGCAAAATATAACAGGAGTGAGTCTCCGTTGTAAATCCATTCCAAAATTTGTAGATGTAAGTTGGAATCTTAAATATATAGATAATTTGACTATATATGTTCCACATGAGTATTACTCAAGTTATAAATCTAGCGATGAATTGGCAGAACTCAATATAGCTGATAAAATAGCCATATATCCTTATGATGATTCTGGTAACAATATAGAGAGCAACGCCAATACTTCTGGAAATTACAATCCTGGGGCTCCATCTAATCGCATATATTATTATCCACCAAATAGCACTACACCGGCATCTGCACATGGTGGCCACTATGAAATCAGTAAAGAAAGATGTAGCAACTGTATGGGCCGAGGATATAATGAAAAAATGGTCTGGCATGGTGGAGACCGTACAAGTACCGTACGATTGACATGCCATACATGTCACGGGACCGGGGTTATAACCAAACACGAATATATACCAGGTTACTAATAATCAACCACTAATCAATTAATAATTATGCGAAAAAAAATCGTCATCACAATGTTGCTGAGTTGTTTGTATCTCGGTGCAAAAGACTTTTCCTACAAAGGAATTGTATATTCTATCTTAGACGAAAATGAAAAAACAGTGCAAACCAAAGAGGGCTTTGTAGAAACTGATCCTGAAGATAGCAGTAAAGAAGTTCATGTCCCGGGTAATTCAGTGTCCGGTTTCATTATATTGCCGGAAATTGTCATTGATGAAACGGGACAGGAATATACCCTCACTAAAATAGGTCAGAATTCTTTTTGCAACAATTCCAGCCTCCTGGCTATATGGCTTCCGCAATCGGTTGACATAATAGACAATTACGCATTCTATGGATGTTCTAATATGTTAAGGATAGATTTGCCCGATGAGATGAACACGATAGGTGACTACGCATTTTTTAGCTGCCTGTCAATGGGAGATATAGTAATCCCGAATGGACTCTATATAATAAAAGAGGGGACATTCGCAGGATGCGGCTTTGAACATGTAACCTTACCGCAGTCACTCATGGCAATTTCTGAATATGCATTTATGGCTTGTATGAGCCTAACTGAGATACACATCCCCGATGATGTATTTATCATGGGAACTGCGTGTTTTTTAGGATGCGTTAATTTAACTACCGTTCATCTACCGGCCGATCTTATGTTTGCTGATTCGATGATGTTCTATCAATGTACCAAAATAGCCTCGATATACTATCCCACAAACTCCCCCGCTTCAGCAACTAAAAATACATTCGATGATTCCGTCTATTCCAATGCTATACTCTACATACCTAATGGATCAAAGTCTGCTATGGATGGTGCCACACCATGGAAATATTTCACCAATAAAGTAGAATACGACTTTGCCGCTATTGATAACATTCTTCAGGACATCCACGAAGCACCGATTGAGTACTATGACCTTAATGGACGCCGAATCCTATCGCCAGACCCCGGTCAGATCCTTATTCGCCGCTCGGGCTCAAATAGCTCTAAAATAATCTTTTGATTAACCGAATTTAAACTGTTTATATGATTACGAATAAACTAAGCTCGATTTCCCCAAAAAGGGCGTCTTTCTTATTGTATATAGGACTAATAATGGTAGGTATGATGGCCTCACTGAGTTTAACAGCTCAAACTAAAAGTTATGCGGCCTATCAAGTCCTTACCAGCGGACCGTATGGCCCCATTGCCGATATACCGCAAAATCAAAGTATCTGGGTAAAATGGTCAAACGATATGGAATATATTACTATGGGAGACGGCACTCAGTGGGTATATATATGCGATTATAACGGTAACCATCACTACCAATATAACGGTGGGTCAATCATGCCCAATACTATTTATGATCAAGCGGTATTCTCAAACGATTACTCTCAATTTAGTATGTTCTACAGCTTTGGTATGGCAGGAATGATGATGCAGATGCGTTCTGATTGGAAATATATCGGAGAGGGTACTGAACCCTCGTTAGAGTGGATGAAACCTTTCTGACAGCAATATAAAAGGATTGACAATACAGTATTACGAATAAAAGAAAATTTATGAGTTCAAATAAAAGTGTCAGATATAAGGCATTTATTAGTTATCGTAAAACTTGTGCTGAATACGCAGAACTCGTTAAGACGACTCTTGTCGAAAAATATTGTTTCAATGAAAGCGATATTTTCCTTGATAAACATAATATTGGACCTGAATATTTTGACACAAAGCTCAAGAAAGCAGTAGAGCAATCATCTTCTCTTATTTTGATAGTTACAAACGACTGCTTCATCCCCAAAAGTGAAGGTGAGGATTGGTACCTCGAAGAGATACAAACAGCTTTAGTTTGTGGTGTAACAATAATTCCAGTACTTTTTGATGAAATCAAAAGTTTAGATACGAACGCGATCCGTATAGAACTTGAGAAAAAATTTAAAAGTGAGGAGATTGAACGTTTGATAAAACTACAATCGATTCGATATGACTTTGATTTATCTGATGCCACATTCAATAAATTAGCTGATTTCATTGAGAAAGCCGATAAACCAAATACATTTACGACGTTATTACGATTTATCAAAGGAATAGTTGCCGTAATTGCAGTTTTAGCACTGGCTTTCGCACTATTTGTTGGGATCGGTTTTTTATGGGGCAATTTTTCTTCCGGAACCGATGATAAAGATATTCTTATAGAAAACACTCGTATTGATGGTAATACTGCAATATTTGAATTTGGAGGATTAGAGGCAAAATACGACTTAGACCAAGATTCGATATTCATTGACCTTGAAAATTTCAATGGAAAAATTCCTGAATCTAACATCGAAATATTTACCAATTCTTGTTCCGTATCGGGAGCAACAATCCTTTTTAAGAGAAACGTTGGATATATAAAATATTTCAAATTTCTAAAAGGTGGTTCTAAGACGAGTAAATTTGCCTATGCGGGGGTATCTATAGCTGCTTGTATAGGATCATTTTGTGGCTTTTCGCAGGGTAGCAAGTGGGGACGTACTCTTCATCAACATGATCAAGCAATGACTCTATACTCCAAACTCAGAGACAAAAATGAATGGGAGCCAGTCTTTTCAGAGGATATATTATTAAATATTAAATATAGAAAGCTACGGAATAAAGGGTTACCTTTAATAAATTTATTCGGATATAATGAAGAAATATTAAAAGATATCTCAACATTTACTTGGTGCTATCCCGATGATGAGATATCCGTCGCCAGGGATGCCGGATTAACAACATCCAGCATAGTTTGTAAATATAACAACTGGGAGATTGGAAAGGGGTCTGCTATTGATTTAAATAATGAAATAGAGAGATCCAAAAGTATTTCAAAAAACATTATTATTTACGAAGTAGATTCCTTACACCAGCAATTCAAACTATTAATATTGCCGGAGGGCACAGTTGGAATTAGATTTGATTTTCCCAAAGAAAAATCAGATATAAGTTTTATTGTTAACCAATTAAATGCATGGAGTCTATCAAACACTGACAAACCATCATATTGATTATCCCATCAATTAACGAGAGTTCGATTCATTAATTGAACTCTCGTTAATTATACCTTCTTCCAGCGGTAGAGGCGGTCGGCGGGGCGTATCTTGCCGGGCACTTTGAGCGAGATGCTCTGGCCCTTGGTGGCGGTCTCGACGGGGCCGTTGTCGCCGTGCATCTCGTCGATGGTCAGTATGATAGCTCCGGTGGTGGGGCCTGTGATGACAATCTCGTCACCGACGCTCAGCTGTCCGGCCTCGATGTAGAACTCGCCTACGCCGAGTTTTGAAAAATAGCGCATGCCCTTGGCGACATATTCCTTGACGCGGGTGGCCGACGAGCCATATTTTGACGACCATTCGCCCAGGCGCTGTCCCAGGTAGTAGCCGTTCCAGAAGCCGCGGTTGAAAATCATCCCGAGACGTTCGTCCCACTGCTTGACCATCGCGTCGTTGTATGTGCCGTCACAAATGGCGCTCAGGGCCTCGCTGTAGCATTGCACGGCGATGCTCACATACTCGGGCCCGCGGGCACGGCCCTCGATTTTGAACACGCTCACGCCGGCGTCAATCATGCGGTCAAGGAAGTGAATGGTCTTCAGGTCTTTGGGCGACATGACATACTTGTTGTCAATCTCAAGCTGGTCGCCGGTCTCGTTGTCGGTCACGGTGTAGCTGCGACGGCATATCTGGGTGCAGCTGCCGCGGTTGGCGCTCGAATTCATCTCGTGCAGGCTCAGGTAACACTTGCCCGACACAGCCATGCACAGCGCGCCGTGGCAGAACATCTCGAGTCTCACCAGTTCGCCGCGCGGGCCGCGTATATCCTCGGCCACGATAGCGTCGTGTATGGCGCGCACCTGGTCCATGTTCAGCTCACGGGCCAGCACCATCACGTCGGCCCACCGGGCATAGAACCTCACGGCCTCGATATTGGTGATGTTGCACTGGGTCGAGATGTGTACCTCGACACCGCGCGAGCGCGCATACAGTATGGCAGCGATATCACTCGCGATTATAGCCGTGATGCCGCTCTCGGCCACCGCGTCGATAATGCGGTGGCACTTATCGATTTCGTCGTCATATATGATGGTGTTGACCGTCAGATAGGTTCTGACACCGCGCTCATTGCAGATGCCGGCAATGTTGCGCAGGTCGTCGAGAGTGAAGTTGACCGACGAGCGCGCACGCATGTTCAGCCCCTCGACCCCGAAGTATATAGCGTCAGCACCCGCCTCAATAGCAGCATACAGTGATTCATAACTGCCCACAGGCGCCATCAGTTCAAATGATTTTCGTTCCATCGCGTAATAATTTGACGTCTGAATACGTTGATTAATAACCCTGCAAAGTTACATAATAATCCTGATATATAATCCCGATATGAAAAAAAGCAATCTCTATACCCGCACAGGCGATCTCGGCACCACCTCACTCGTAGGCGGCCAGCGCGTCGGCAAAAACAGCGAACGCCTCGAGGCATACGGCACCGTCGACGAGCTCAACGCCACCATCGGCATGCTCACGTCAGCCCCCGGGCTGCCCGCCGACCAGCGCCCCGTCCTCATCGCCATACAACACCGCCTGTTCGACATCGGCGCCTACCTCGCCACCGACAGCGGCCCCGACGCCGTCACATCGTGCAACGGCCTGGGCCACGAAGCCATAGCCCGGCTCGAGCACAACATCGACCTGATGGACGACGCCCTACCGCCGCTCAATCGTTTCCTGCTGCCCGGAGGCACACCGCTGGCCGCCACCACCCACCTGGCACGCACCGTCTGCCGCCGTGCCGAGCGCCGCATCGTGTCACTCGCCGCCGAGGCCTACGTCGACCCCGACGTCCGGCGTTACGTCAACCGCCTCAGCGACTACCTCTTCGTCCTCTCACGCTACATCAACCATAAAGCCGGAGAGCCCGAAATATTTTGGGATAAAAATTGCTGATATAAAATCAAATAACTATATTTGCGCACCTGTTCTGGGGGCACCGCCCCCTGACACCATAAAACACTAAACTATAACCAATTAAAGCATTATACCCATGTACTGGACACTTGAATTAGCATCAAAACTTGAAGACGCACCCTGGCCCGCAACCAAAGACGAGCTCATAGACTACGCCATGCGCTCAGGCGCACCCCTCGAAGTAATCGAGAACCTGCAGGAGATGGAAGACGAAGGCGAGACCTACGAATGTATCGAAGACATCTGGCCCGACTACCCCTCCAAAGAAGACTTCTTCTTCAACGAGGAGGAGTATTGATTGGACATCGATTAGTTGAATCATTAGGAAACCACAGGCATTCATAACAATCCACCTCGGGAGCGGGGTGGATTTGTTGTATGCAAACAGTTTGTTTATCTTTCTTTCCCTGTGTCACTGTGATCCGTAAAAATGTCCATTAGGCCGTAAAAATATTATAAATTCTAATTATATGCTGTAGAACATAACTTATTATTTGTGAGTTTATATTTTTACCTCTAAATTTGCACCATCATTGGATAATGATAGACAAGTGGATACTTGTTTTGCGATTGGATAATCGCGCGGTCTCTACACCAGGATTGGAGTAAGAATTAATAGGATACATTCTTTCTTTATCTTTGTAGTAGGCTGTAATATAATAACAGCTTTTTTTGTATCCTATTAATAACTGTAAAAATGGGAAATAACTCCATTATCTTAAAACTTGAGCATAGCACTGAAGCTCAAATTTCACGAGAGTCTGTAAAAATACGGAAGATAATCTCCAGTATCTCACCTGCAACATTGATTCGTCTGGTAAAAGACGCAGACAATCAGATTAATCCACGCACGGCTACTGCAAATCCTATTACTAAGGCCATTTACGAAACTCTTGACACATCGCCTGAATTGTTTTGGTTTAAAACTAAGGGTATACTCCTTGCTACCGAAAATTGCGAGCGACTCGAGCGTAATCGTATTAGGGTCACTTTCAGCAATCCAGCTTACGAAGGGATTATGGATGGAGGACATAACACTTTTGCCATAGCTAGATTTATCATTGATAAACTTTTTGGTAAGACATTCAAAACCTGGAAAGAATGTAAGGATTTTTGGAATGAGAATTACGATGATATCATCGCTCGGTTCAAAGAACGGGAAAATGAGAGCATCTTTCGATTCAGTATTCCTGTAGAGATCGTTTTCCCGGCTGATTGTGAAGAAGCTAAAGAAGAGTATTACACCAGTATTGCTGAGATCTGCTCAGCGCGTAACAATAACATCCAACTTCGTGAAACTGCAAAAGGCAATCAGATTGGCTGTTATGACTATCTCAAAGAACGTCTTGGCAACTATGACATTATCTGGAAAACAGGCGAGAAAGGAAAAATCAAGTCAGAAGACGTGATTGCAATGGCATGTATTCCACTCTATTTCCTTCAAGAAGCCGGCTTTCTCCCAAAGGGAATAAAGAAATTCAATCGAGTAAATCTCTATTCATCCAAAACCCAGTGCGTTACTTTTTTTAACGAAGTCATCTCCAATGAAGATTTCTCTGTGCAAGAACACGGCAAATATATCATAACAAGCCCGCTACTTAAATCAGCCTTGGACCTGACCGAAGCTATCATGAAGTATTTTGACATTCTTTATGTCTCATTCCCTGATATGTACAATAAGAACCAGGGAAGTTTCGGGAGAATCTCGTGTGTAAAGAATGATGAGAATTCTCACAGTCTCCCTCTTTTCCGTACTATTAATACCACCATTCCTTATATTTATCCAGACGGCTTTATTTATCCCCTCATTGGAGGAATTGTTGCCTTGATTAAATACGATGAACTGACAGATACCCTCAAATGGAAAGTTGACCCGACATCAGTCCAGTTTATACCCAAGGATATACCACTGCTCAAATATCTTGGTTGGCTGAGAAAAGATCTAGACCCCCAACATAACGGTAAGAATCAGTTAATGTATCTTGAAGCGGAAGAAGCATACGAAGCGTATCTAAAAAGATGCAAATAATTTAACTTTGATCTCCTAAATCATTTAGGGGATCAAAGTATTTCATAATTGAACACACTCTGAAGATTGATATTGTGATGCAAAATGTGACAGAGTGCCAATAATAATATTATTAATTACATCGAAAAGAATATTTCATATGACTTGGAAAGAAGCTATACGGACAATTTTGCTCCAAAATAAAGTGGGTGATTCTTATCTACCTATGCATTATCGAGATATAACTGATAAAATCATTGAGGCTAATCTAGTAGATAGTTATGGTAAGACCCCGGCCAATACCGTAAGTAGAATTCTTACAACTTCAGTGGGAATTTTCACACGAGTGGATGAAGGTATTTACACACTTACAATGGATGCTCAGAAACAAGCAAAGACACATAATACTACTTCAACCAAAGAGAAAACGGCATTGATCACCAATTCAGATAAAACGCCATGTACAATTTCTAAATTAGTACCTTCATATGGTATGTTTTGGATGAGGGATGCCATTAATTGGGACTCTGCGCCAAAACTTCTAGGGGTTGAATCTACCGGAGCATCTCCGATAGATTTAAGTGAGATGAGGGGAATATATATGCTTTACGATGGAAGAGAAGTAATTTATGTAGGGCAAGCTATTGATCGTCCAATAATAAAACGTTTATCTGAACATACAAAGAATCGTTTAGCGACTCGGTGGAATCGTTTTTCTTGGTTTGGCTTTGATAGTATTCATTCAGATAGTGGAAAAATAATTAAACAATCTGAAGTTTTCACCTCTGATATACATTCTCTTGCCAATGTCTTGGAGGGAATTCTAATAGAGGGACTAGAGCCTCGTCAAAACAGGAGACAAGGAGACAATTTTGGATTCGAATATTATCAAGAAATAGATAAAGACGTTTTGAAAGATAAACTACTCTCAAATCTTAAGAAATTGTAATTTCGCAACATATAGCAGCGCCCTTTTTAGGTAATTAATGACCTGATTATATGACGCATTAACAAGCCCAATTGACTAAGTATATAATTTAATTATGAACGATAACGATCAGATTATCATATATCACAGTGAGGACGGTGCGATCCATATCGAAGTGAAGTTTACAGGCGAGACTGTATGGCTGTCCCAGCAGCAACTGTGCGAGCTGTACAACACAAGCAAAGCCAATGTAAGCGAGCACATTAAGCATATATTTGAAGATGGTGAACTTGAAGAGGATTCAGTTGTTCGGAAATTCCGAACAACTGCCGCCGATGGTAAATCCTACAATGTGACTTATTATAATCTCGATATGATTATCTCGCTGGGATATCGCATCAGGTCGTTGATTGCTACGCATTTCAGGCGGTGGGCTACTGAACGACTGAAGGAGTATATCATCAAAGGATTCACCATAGATGATGAGCGGTTAAAGGGTAATGGCGGTGGTGCTTATTGGCGCGAGTTGCTTGATCGTATCCGCGACATACGTTCATCTGAAAAAGTAATGTATCGCCAAGTGCTCGACCTTTATGCCACAGCTGTTGACTATGACCCTCGTTCGGAGATTTCAATAGAGTTCTTCAAGATTGTACAAAACAAACTTCATTTTGCTACTCATGGTAATACTGCTGCTGAGGTGATTTTTAAGCGTGCCGATGCCGATGCACCGATGATGGGTCTGACATCATTCAAGGGAGATCATCCTACGCTCCGAGATGCTCAGATTGCCAAGAATTATCTTAGCGAGAATGAATTGAAGATTCTAAATAATCTTGTTTCAGGTTACTTTGATTTTGCCGAGATTCAGGCAATGCGTCGTCGTCCTTTGTATATGGAAGATTATGTCAGGCAACTCGATACGATACTATCCTCAACTGGTGAGGCTTTGCTGAATGGTCCAGGCTCTGTCAGCCATCAGCAGGCAATGGATAAAGCGCGTGAAGAGTATCGCAAATTTCAAGTTCGTGAACTAACTCCTGTTGAACAAGCGTATCTTGACACCATCAAGACTCTAAGCACAAAAGCCAAGAATAAAGGGAATGGCAAATCCCAACACTAACACAATATAATGATTTATAGCAGTTAACGTAAATTCGATATAAAAATTTGTCAAATCCACGATAAAACAATCAGCCGTATCAAAAAGGCGTAGCTATTTGTTGTATGCAAACAGTTTGTTTTTATATTTTTGTGTTGAGTTAGATTGTAAAATTGATGCTGTTTTTGTCATGAAGCCTGTTTTTAAACTATTCCTGAGCCTGACACTCACCCTTTCGGCCGTCTCTGCTTATTGCCAGGAGGTGATCGAACTTGATACCACCGCTATCCACCTCGCTGACATGCACGTTGTGTCACCATACTTTTTTCAGCACCAGTATTTGTCGGTCATCGCTAAAAACGTTCCCGAAGAAGATGGGGAGATTTTCGGGTGGCCAAAACCGCTCAACACTTATGAGCCTATCGATATCGGCTTCCTGTCGCCGTTCAAGGACGAGGAGATTGAGGTAAGCATATTTGAGGATGAAGGCAAGAAAATATATGTATGGCGTTTCCCTGAAACCGAATACCTGAGAGAAGCACTGTACATGATGTTCGTACCGTTTGACGGGCACTATATTGCCTATGCCATATCTATCGGACAGTGGGTCGACTGGGAGATTTCCATTTCGGACGAGAAGAAAAGGGCTACCTTCGGACGTGTTAAAAAGCCCGAATCGGCACAGGAATGTTTTGAGCTGCTGAAAAGCCGCGGAGCATATACCGGCAAGATCACACCCGGCGAATTTCTCCAGAAGGACTACACCTGCCCCTCCTACCGCGAATAACCATCTTTGGGTGATGAGGAATCCAATGGCTGCTGTTCTACACACGCCTTAAATCGCTTGTCAGTCAGGTTATCGGGGATTCTTTTTATCAGAATATCGATCGATTATATCTCTAATACTTGCCGGGGTGGTGATTGTTGGAAAGGTGCGATTACAGTAGTAGAGAAATTCGCCCCACAGGATTGGATTTTTGGGGCGCGGTTCTGAGCCGTGGTCTCGCCACCATGTGAGATAGGCGCCGAGACGCACTTGCTCACGGGTGGCGGCTGAGTTGAACGGCGGCATCGGTGATGATGCCAGCTCGGGAGTGGCGAGAATATGGTCTATATCAGCCAACAGTTGATGTTTGACCGAGTTGAAGGCTTCATGTGCGAGCCCACGACTTCTCATCTCAGTCGGGCCAAGACGTTCCAATACTAATGGCGCCTCGGCGGCTACGCCCTGGTTGAGCAAGAGGAAATTGCCACCGTTGATTTCAGACTCGTGGTCGAAACGGACGGCCTGGATTCGTTTTCCGTAGCGTCGGGCGAAATTGATGGTGTACATGCTTCCGCCCTTGACAGGTGACTGGGCAAGAATGACGATATTGGAGAGGGCTGCCTGTAGGCGATTGCGGGCAACGAGGCGCGTGGGATTGGCTTTGACTCCGAGAGGTTGTTCGGAGATTATCAGTCCGCCTTTGTCGATGATTTCCTGTTCGAGTGCTTTGTTCTCCCTGGGGTGGCAGATGTCAAGTCCGCTCGCCACGATAGCGATTGTCTTTCCACCCTCGTCAAGGCAGCCTCGGTGGGCCGCCGTGTCGCAGCCCAACGCCAATCCGCTGACCACGACATAGCCATTGCGCGCCCATATTTGGCCGAGACGATAGGCTGCCCCGCAGCCTTCCCCGTCGGCAGCCCTCGCGCCGATAATCGCAACCCGGTTATACTGACTCAGGAGGTCAAGATTACCCCGGCAATAGATTGCCTCCGGGCAGTCCACACCAATCCGCCGCAGACGGCGTGGAAATTCCGGGTCAGTTTTGTGAATTGTCGTTATCACTGTTTTTTTCTGAGTCTAAATAGTCGAGGTAGTCGCGGTGCCATTTTTTGAGGTCAGCGGTTTCTTCGTCGGAGAGCATCCGCTGTACCGGGGTCATGTTCATAGGGTGAAAGAAGGCGAAGTTTTCCATCAGTTCGGTAAACGGGCCGAACTGCACGAAATATTCATCTTCGTCGGAGCCGGGAAATAGGGTTGTATTAACCCACTCGTCGGGTTGGTTGCCCTCTCTGATCCACTCATCTAACGTCCACCGATAATTGCGGTAACCCCAATCCAGACTCAAGCCCTCGCTGAGAACTATCCCGAGCACTGACTGTCCCTGCCGATTGCGCACCGTCACGTATTGGTTGACCATAAATGGGCGACGGGGCGACAGGACGTGTCCGAAAAACTTACCGTAAATACCCGGCTGCTGATAGTGGAAGGACGAGCAACTGGCCTGCTCCAGCAGTTTGCCTTCACAATCACATAGCCACTCCTCAACCGGGAACTGCACCGACGCAACCTGGCCGAAGCCTATGCGGTCAATCTTGAATGTCAGTTCCTTGTCATTGCATGCACGCTTCAGCATCTCGGCCTCGGCGTCTTCTTTCGTGGCATAATAACCCGACTCGACGCGGGGATTATCGGTGCGGAGTATTTTCAATCGATAGCAACCGGGGGTATCAGGCGTGGGACGTGTGCGCACCATCTCCTTGAACTCCTCGAAGGTCATCATATTGTCGGCAATCTGCTTGCGACGGGCTATAACCTTTTCAATCAACTCATAGAGATGGGGCATACCGGCGTCACGGCACTGATGGCCAAAGTCGTTCACTACTTTGCAATAACCATTGGGCAGAAATTCACGCAGCACCGTATAATGCGAATCGCCAAGCAATTCGTCAGCAGAGGAGCAAAGAGCCGAGATGTGGAGGCGGCGGTATTCCGCCGTTGATATGGCATCATAGTCTTTGTAAAGGTCGAGAATATCCTGAGTCAGCGTGTAGGTCTGCACCCCGTCAAGACGTTTGCAGAAATATGTCTGCTCCTGATCACGCCACCGCGAAATCGATGTCTGTGGCGTGAGGCTCGGATTGATTACGATAACGTCAGCTAAGCCGATATTACACTCTATAGCCATCCAGCCGCCGAGCGATGTGCCGATTATTATTTCGGGGTTTTCCTCCTCAATCAACGCGTTGATAATTTTCAGCGATTCCACAGGGTTGGCGGTAAGTTCGGGCGCAATCACGCGGTAGCGGCCTTTGAAATGACGTTGCAACTGCCGTTGCTTCGCCCCGTTGGCCCCCGACATAAAACCGTGGAGGTACATCATCACGGGCAGATTATCATTCTTATTTTCAGTTTTCATTGCCATCCTCTTTGTTTTGAGTTTGTATCCACCTATTATAAGTACGCTCAAACTCCTTGTATTCTTTATAGTACTCAATAAAACCGCAGGCGAAGGCTATGCGAAGTTTGTCATCCAAACATTCGTCGGTCATAATTTCCGTCATGCCACTGACCATTGAATCCTCATACAGATTGGATATATCATAGTCCCCGTAGTGCTGCTTATTCCGGGCAAACTCCTCCGAGAAATGGGGCATCAGTTGCGTGAATGAATCCTTGCCAACCCGTTCAGCCAACGGATGGTCAGTCAGGCTGAGTTTGTACAACCAATATTCGCCACACTCGTTTACCAGAGTGCGCTGCGTAAGGCTTACTCCGCACTGCTCCATATAGAACTCTGTCAGCAGAGTAAGAGCCTCGACAACTGTCACTTCGTCTTCCCGCTCGGCCCACTGCCGGCACAGTGTTAATAATTCATCTATTCCTGTCATAATCTATTCAGCAATGAAAAGGAGCAGTCCCGTCCTGTACCACCCTCGGAGCTTGGTTATTCCGGTATTTGAACGACCCACAGTAGCCTACTTGCAGCAACGGGACTACTCCTTTAGTTTTGACATATATTAGTTTAGTGATTATTTGCTTTCCTTGGGTTTGTTCTGACCCCACGGAGAATCTTTAAATTTGTTTTTGACATTATGCCATGTTATGCCTTTGGGAAGATTAACCGTAGATAGAGAAGTGCAGCGTTCAAATACGTTGTCGTCTATCGTTGTTACGCATTCTGAAATTTTGACACTTTCCAGAGATATGCAGCCGTAGAAGGCGTATTCGTCAATTTTCGTTACACCCTTGGGAATAATGACACTTTGTAGTGAGGTACATTCACTGAATGCACTGACGCCAATCTCCGTCACACTCTCAGGGATGAAAACTCTTGTTTTTTCAGTAAAAGCTGATGAAACAAGCTTATTATCGCGTTTATCAATGAGAAGCCCATTCTTAAGTAAAAAATTAGATGTCTCTATTTTGTAGGTATCAAGACTACACCCATTAAATACAGCATCATATATTTCCGTCACACTCTCAGGGAGGTGGACGCTACGCAGAGAGGAGCAGTCACTGAATGCGCAAGCGCCAATCACAATCACGCTTTCAGGTATGCTGATGCCCTGTAGTGAGATGCATCCCCAAAATGCGCAATCATCTATCTCTGATAATCCCATTGAGATATTAACGCTTTGTAGAGAAGTGCAACCCCAAAATGCTGAGTAACCTATCTTTCTAACGCTGGCTGGAATTATTACGCTCCGCAGCAAAATACAATTCATTAATGCATACTCATCTATCTCCGTCACCCCTTCAGGTATAATTAGATTAGCGGGAGAGCCAGCATTCTCGTAATCGGATTTACTATAAGTTTTAGACATATATTATATTTAGTTTGAGGGTTGGGGATTGGGCGATTGGCGCATTGCTTTATTTAGAGGAGAAAAAGGAGCAGTCCCGTTCTGTACCACCCGCGGAGCTTGGTTATTCCGATATTTAAACGACCCACAGTAGCCTACTTGCAGCAACGGGACTGCTCATTAATTTTTTACAAAGATAACAATACTACATATATTTTGGGTGTTAATTCTATTCTTAACAATTGCGAGCACGGCGTTTTAACAGTCATTCGTAACGCGCATCAGATACCGGCGAAATTCACAACCGAGATTCCCTCAAAACCCGGAATATTTTCACCCGTGTAAATAATTGATTTTTCATTGACTATGTCGGGATAGTTTTTCTCGAAATTCCTGAGTCCTTTGGTAAAATCAGGATGGAATGTGGACGATGATTTGATTTCATAGCAAGAATACCGCGAGCCGGTTTTAACAAGCAGGTCAACCTCGTTGCCGTTTGAGTCTCTATAGAAATACAAACCGCCGTTCACCCCTTGATTATATCGGTTCTTAAGAAAATTCATAACCACCACATTCTCAAGCAGATGCCCGCGCATCTTATCCCGGGCCATAGTCTGAGGCGAATCTATATCAAGCAGATATGACGCTAAGCCACAATCAGTGAAATAAATTTTAGGACTCTTGGTCAAACGTTTTCGTGTATTGGTAAAGAACGGCGGAAGCAGATAAATTATATAAGAAGCCTGCAGTACCGAAAGCCATGAATTGATCGTGTTTACGGCCACTCCCAACTCATTTGAGAGCTCGGACGCATTGAATATAGACCCAATACGGGCGGCACACAAGCGAATAAACCTCTGAAATAAATCCAGATCTTTTATCGCGAGAATATCGCGCACGTCTCTCTCAATGTAAGTCTTTATGTAATTAGGGTAGAGCAATCGCGGCAAATTCTTATCACTCCATATCGCGGGATAGAAACCTTTGTATAGAATATCATTCACGCTGTTTTTATCCATAAATGTGCCGATCTCAGAGATACTTAGCGGCATTAGCTCAAATACGGCCGTTCGGCCGGCAAGACTTTGTGTTACATTTTTCAAAAGCGAAAACTGCGAGCTGCCTGTCAGATAGAACTTACGCCGAGGGTTCTCGTCAACAATTCCCTGAATATAAGATAGCAGTTCGGGGGTATGTTGAATCTCATCAATTATTACGCCATCATGAAAAGAATCAAGGAAGCCTCGCGGATCAAATTTTACACGGGTACGCGTATCAGGATTTTCCATTGACACATAGGGTAATGTCGGGAATATATGACGAAGCAATGTCGATTTACCCGACTGTCGTGGCCCCGTGAGAGTAATAACCGAGAAATAATTTGAGGCCTCACCAATAGCCTCAGTCATAGCTCTATGTATGTATCGTTCCATAATTGGATGTTCGATTTATGTAATTTTTCAGTAGCACTGCAAATTTACATAAAACAAGCTTAAACCACAAAATTCAAGCCGATAATTCAACCATAAAACATTCTGACATTTAATAAAAAGGAGCAGTCCCGTTCTGTACCACCCTCGGAGCTTGGTTATTCCGGTATTTGAACGGCCCACAGTAGCCAACTCGCAGCAACGGGACTGCTTCTTAATTTTACGACCTAATCAATATATTTAGTTCAAGGTTTTGGGATTGTTTGGTGGCTCGGTGGCATCCCCAGATGATTTCGGGGTCCGAAGGGAGCGTAACAAGATAATCCGAGAGGAGTGCGAGTTCAGTGAAAGGGAATTCATAGTCCGGGGCTATTATGAGTTCGAACAGGACTTTGCCGGCCGAGTGGAGATGCGAATCGTCTTTCAATTGATTGACAAGTGCTGCCACCGAGTCGCCCTCAATAGTGATTGTCTGAACATCCTTTCCGTCGCCTATCAGCGCATCAATTTTTTCCGCATCTACGGCAATCATCGGTTGATGCAAGGCTTTGCACATTTTCTCAGTCAGCGTCATTGAGGTCGGGGAGCGAGAGTTCGGTTTCTTCGGGGAACATATCAGGTTGGTCATCAACCTCAATGTCTACGTCGAGTTTATAGGCGCGCTTGATGGCATTGCCCATGCTCTTGTGGTCGGTAATCATACGGCCGTGGGCGGCATCGTAGACGGCATAATTGAGCGTCTCAACCCCCTTGACGGCCTTGATTGCATCATACAACTGAGGAATGAAATTGTTGGTGCGTATTTCTATGCAGAAATGTTCGCCGATGGTATAGTCTTTGACACTTACATACTCCTTTTCAGCAGTAGAATTGTTGAGCATAGCATCGTTAGCTAATGCGATTGCCGCTGCGGCAGCCTCTTTGCTACATTTAAGCTGAAAGATGGTGGTTGTGGGGTTTACAGGTGTGCTGAATGGCATACCGTCGCCATCGTAGTCGTGATGGTAAAAATCTGAATATTGGTTGTTCATTGTATTTTTATGATATTAATGCGATTAAAGCGCGACGCATATCGCTGACAAACCGCCCGAAGCGAGGGTCGCGGAACATAGCCCACGGGCGCAACAGCAGGAGCCAAAGGACGGCAACCACACATAGCGCGACCTTGATCCATAGTGTTTGAACCAAGGTCAGCGCTACCGTAATCATTGCAGCGGGTACAGCCCACAGCGACAGCAGGAACGCCACCGTCAGCACCACGATTGCAAGCAGTCTCAGTCTCGACATAGTTAGTTACGGAATTAGACACAATACTGCATTTGGCTTTCCAATGGAATGAACTCATCGATCGGCTCAGTTCCTTTCATCGGAAGGTCTGCGAGGGTAACAGTCGGGTCTTTAACGCCATCTTGTCGTCTCGGCACCAACACTCCTGCTATAATCTCGATATCCAACTCCTGAGCTAAGGATTTGAGTGCGGAGAATATGGCATCAGCCTCAATATCACGGATAAGGTTAACATAGTCGATAATCACAGTTTTAATTCTATGCGTTACAACCATATCCCTGACACAGCTCTCTAACTCCTGAAAAGATAGATGCGGTGCATCATCAATTAGTATTGATTCTACAGGATAGCTCAACTTATTGAGTATCTGCTTTTCTGAATATTCTAACGATTTAATCAGTACAGGGTACTGATTTGATCTTTCTTGGGCAAGAGCACAAAGAAAGGGAGTCTTGCCCATAGCCGGACGTGCAGCGACGGCTATAAGTCGTGAGGTCTGGAATGATGGAATCGGTGGGAACATATCTATAAATATTTTTCTATCACAAAGATAGCCAAACATTTGCATTATAGAAAGTTAAACATCCTCTTAACACCTTGCTTCAGCGATTTTAACTTAATTTCTTAACAGCCTGCTGCACTCTTGTCTCGCAAATATGTTTCGACCACTTTTTGAGCAAATTTTGGGTCTTTCCATTGTGCGAATCCTCGGTTACCGATGACTTTACCAAGGAAGCCACCCATATCTTCCCACATTAGCTTCCTATACTGCTTCTCATCAATGGAGTTGATCTCAAAATCGGGACACCACTGACTTAACAGCCACGCGAACGCTTCTGCAGGTATTGCTTCGTAGGTGCCCCTGGTTTTCTCAATCTGCTTACCAAGAACTTCATCGGGCATATCAGCCTCAATCAACCAACTATTGTGACCAATACCTGGGGCAATCATCAGGTCGAATACCACTGAGTCAATACCGTTGAGCGGCACATTCTGCTGCATCTGATTACTCTTATAGTTTTTGAGTTCAGTAAAGATGCCGTAGTTGATACCGTTGACATCAAGCGCATCGAGGAGATTTTCCATTGCCTTACGGCTTGCTTCGTCAGGACAGCGGACTTCAAGCAGAAAATCCTTAGTTGTTTTACCGGGGTTGGCCTCCAGCCACTTCTCGATTTGCTGTTCTTTTGTCAGTTTCATGATTTTTATCGTCTTTATAAGATTATTTATTGTTCGATTTCAGTAATTTCAAATCCGTTTTTACGGATTACTTTGAGAAGGGTATCGAGATATTTGTGTCCTTTGCCCCAGATACCGGCGTCGATATACCAGTCCTTGCCATCAATTTGGTAGGTGCGGTCGCGTTCTTCGTCAGTTATCACTCCATTCTTGACTTCACTGAGGATGCGCTGCATATCTGATAGCGATGCCTCGGGATGCACATTACAGTAAGCCTCTACAAAAGATTTTGCAAGTTTACTCTTTGCCTTTACCTCAATGACTACATTTTTCCCGGCTCCATTGTAGGTCAATGTATATGAAGTATAATCTTTAGCGTTATGGTCGCGTATTTTCCTGGCTACTTCACGCGTTTCTTCATCAGCAGCCGCTTCTATTGAAGCAAGTATCAGTTCCTGATTGTTATTATAGAAGTCGGTGAGCAGTTTCTTTAATTCTGAGTCCATAGCTATTTGGGGATGGATATTAGTGTTTCTAAGCGATGTTATATTCTCTAAAAAATTGGTGATATATCCATGTGCTCTCGGAGATATGGCCACCCGGTCATACATAAGAGGTTCAATCACCTTGGTGACAAGGTCGTTATATGTAATCTGAATAAAATGGGGCGATGACAGTTGATCTACAACCGAGGGTGCAAGAAAAACATATAATGTGTGTGCCACATCATTCTTTTGGCTGTAGTGAGCGTGATACTTCATACATTGTTTCTCACCCTCCTTTGAATCTATCTTATTCTCTATCACTATTCTCAATCGCTGCTGACATTGGCTACAGTGGTTTTTTAACCTATAATAAACATCCAGCACTATGTCTGCACGACCATTCCCTTCATCTGATTTAGTGGACTGTTCCACCTCGGCACACACATTATCAACAATCAGGTTATCGGTTAAAATATCCCGACACAATTCCCGATCCATCAGGGCCGCATCATACTTACTCCTCATAGCCAATAATTTCAATAACGAGGCTACAGGGGATGCAACTATCTGCATTAAATCAGGTGCATGGAAAAACCAGTGAAGGAAAGCGCTGTGACACGTTTCACTACGACTCTTACCTATAGTTTCCATAAACGGAACCGTGAGCAGGCGTCGTTTCAGTAAAGCATAGGTGGGCGAACTATAAAAGTTGCTTATTGCTTCAAAAACATCCGAAATATTAGTCGTTTCCATCTTTTTGTCAAAATTCCTGCCTACGTCCTTTCAAGCGATTCGGCACTTTCTGCAGTAAATGTAGTCGTTTAGAATGAGTCGGCAGTCGCGTTTAATAATATTTAACACCTCGGTCAGTGCTTTCTAAGGTTGTCGGCATCAGACATGGCTACAAGCCGTGTGGCGGCAGCGATGTAGTTGAGCTCGGTGAACAGAAGCGGCAACAGGGGTGCGATACGGTTCCAGTCGACGTTGTCACAATACCAGTTGCTCAACACGGTCAGTGTGCGGGGGCGGTATTTGTCGAGTTGAATTACCACACCATTGACGGTCACCTTACGGTCTTTCACCGCGGCCTTGATATCATCAGTAAGCTGTCTCATAGTCATCAGTACGGGTTCCAGCCTTATGAGCAGATCTTCCATGCGCTCGGCATGGTCGAGATGTATATTTCTGAGCGATGATATCTTCATCTCGCGCATACCCTCGGGGCTTTCAGACAGTAACACGATATCTTTGCCGTTAACACGCACCCATGCTTTCATGCGCTTGCTGTCAATAAGCAGACCGTCGATTTGGGCAAGTCGGTAATCGCCTTTGGGTGTGTGGAAAATCACGTTTTCGACTATGTTCCGCACCCAGTCCTTGAACCAACGCCTGAACTCAATCGGTTTACCGTTGGCTGCGAGCAGACCGGCATCGTGGAAAAGCTGTTGTTTATCGCGGTCGGCCGCGGTAAACAGGCGTCCGACAATGCGTATAGGGAAGAAAACGTTTTTGCCGTCGCTCATGCGATCCTGAGTCTTGATACGCAGCGCGAAGTTGCGTACAAGCATATCACGGTCATAATACTGCTTGCCGTCAGGCAGCAATTCGGGGGCAGCGGCATCATCATCGGCCTCTGACGCGGCGACCGAGTCCTGAAGCTCGGCAACATAGTCGATAAAGCGTTTGAGTTGGCTGCGATTGTCCTGCAGACGCTTCCGGGCAGTCACATCGTCGGTCTGCCCTATGCGTGCATTGATGCTTCCGATAAGTGCCGTCAGCCAGTCGACCGCGCTGCCCGATGATATCGCATCGTCAAGCACATCGAACATGTTTTTCTTCACTGCCGGTACAAAGAATTCGTCATTCACGCGGCGTATTCCCGACCGATAACCGTCGGCGCTGCGCGAGGGGTGTCCCTGTGCTGTCCACCAGGTGTGGAACCCGTCAAGATATTTGTTTGTCAGAGTCATGGTATTGATTCAGTCTCTCCGGCTCCTCGAGGAAAGAGTATAATGATGACGAAAGCGCAGGAGCCGCTATCCTGTCCCAATAGTGTCAGGCGGTAGCAGTTGCCTCATAAAACTTGGGTCGGTATAGCACTCCCACGCCGTATGACTGTACGACGCGAGAGTGTCTTCCTTTCCTCGTTTTATGTCTCTTTGCTGCTACACTTCAGACACTGAGAATCAGTAAGACACTTTCGTGTTTTAAATATGTATTTTGTCCCGTCTCAACGGAACATTGCAAATTTACGCAAATTTTCACAACCGTCCAAATAGAGATTGTGATACAGGCTGTTAAAAGACTTCTATACTCCGCTAAATGATGTATTTAACAATTTCTCTTAACAAAAGAGATAGAATATGTGAATATTATAATACAAAGTGAGTTAAGCGGGAGGGGTTATCTGGGGCGGGTGCGGCAGTGGACGCGATGTGTCTGCGGCCGTGAAGCGTTGACGATTTTTCACATGAAAATTTGTGTATAAGTCAAGAATTTTCAGTATCTTTACACGCTTTATATCCTGACAGGACTGATTGTGATTGCATTGCTTAGACTAAACCAAATATAGCCGCTTAATGAATACGAAACTGACATACTTATATTTGTACCTGCTCTCTATTGCCGCTTGCCTGACGTGTTCATGCACATCTGACGACCCGTCTGATGTCCTGGATGCCGCCAAGGCCGACGAGATGATTCTCGCCGTCGGCGAGCTGAGCCGCTCATCGATGACTACCGACGACAATTTCCGCAGCTACCCGTTTGCCATCTATGGCGACATGAAGTTCAAGACTCATGACCGCTCGGTAATTTTTGACCACACCCCTGTCACATACAGCAATGATGGCTGGGGATATGGCGCCACTCAATATTGGTTTCCTCAACATGAATACTCGTTTGTAGCCTTCCATCCCGCCGTTACCGGGGCACCCGCCACTGAATATTCCGACTCCCGACTCTCGTTCAAATACACTATTCCCGATAATTTTGCATCAACCCTCGACCTGATGGTGGCGACCCACAGGCGGTTTTATGAAGAACAAAACCTATCGTCAAAGACCACTCCCGTCACCCTAAACTTCTGGCACATATTGTCGAGAGTGAACTTCATGATCGAAAATGCCGGAGCAGCCGACCGAATGAGAGTGAAAAAAATAGTGCTGGAGGGTGTAAACCGAACGGGCACATTCGCCATCACGCCGGCAGCGCTCTCAGCCGACAGTCGGCAGACCGACGACTACAACTACTCATGGAGCGGCATTTCAAATCAGGGAACCATAACAGCTAATGTCGACGTCGACATACTCGAAAACAAACAGCAGCCCCTCTTCCCCGACGACAATGCCCTCTTCATGATACCTCAGCCCGATAATAAGGATGTAAGGGTGAAAATAACCTATACACTGTATGACTCAGGCTCGCAGCCCGAGGAGCTGACCTTGACGGCCGAGGCTCCAATCGGGGGCTGGGAGCCGGGAAAGTTTTACACCTACGCGACCGCCATCAGCGAAATCACCAAAGAGATTTACCTGACCGTAAGCGTGAAACCTTGGCATCCCGAAAAAAACGCCGGTATAACGGTTCCTGAATCTTAAAAAAACACAGCATCATTATGAACAATAAGCTAACTACATACAGCTTGCTCCTCCTGCTTCCCGCGCTCATGCTCATATCCTGCACGCAGGGCGACGAGGATCTGCCCGGAGCTGCCGGCAAAGCCGATGGTTCGGCGATACTATTCAGCGTCACCATGCCCGATGCCGATCGCCGCTCAAACAGCACAACAGTGGCGGACAACCTGTCGGACGGCGGCTTCTATGTCTCGGCCATCTGCCCCGAGGACGATGCAGCCGCCGGCAACACCCTCAACACCTATTTCACCGAGCAGTTTGCGACTCGGTTAGACGAGATGCCCGGATACTTCGGTATGTTCGACCAATCGTCAGAACAATGGGTATGGCCCACCACCCGTCATGGCAAACAGGGTCAGTTGAAGTTCTTCGCCTTCTACCCCTCGCGCGAGGTGTTGAGCCGCGATGCCGCCGTGGAGTTGTCTGACGGATATTTCACACTGACAAACAAGTCGACCAAGCGTGGAACCGCAGTCACCTACGACTACCGCATGTCGAGGTTCAATATCAACAACGATATATCCCGGCACATAGACTTCGTGACCGCTACCGCCGAGGGCTCCAAGAAGGCCAACGGCGAAACCGGCGTTGACGTGAATCTCGCCTTTGAACACCAGTTGAGCCGTGTCACCCTGAAGGCATGGGGAAACATCACCGACAACAATTCAGGATTTGCAAATATCGAGATAGCAGGCGTGAGGATAGGAGGCGCTGTCGTGGAGAGTGATTTCAACTTCGCCGAGAAACCGACAAATTATGCATCGGGCGACAGAACCACCACCGGCAACTGGGTGGCACCCCAGACGAAGGGTTGCGTGGAATATATATACCGTGAAGGTGACATAGTCATCAGGCTCGATGGCGACAGCTACAAAGCAGAAACTGCCGCAACCTCCATCATGGGAAACGGCGGTTGGGCGATGGTGATTCCCGCCGATTACACCGGTTGGAACAAGAACAACCAGGGCCTCTATTTCAGCGTCCTGCTGAGGGTTAAAGGAAAAGACAAGAACAATACCCTCCTTTATCCTTACGTTGAAGGTGCCCAGATGTCGGGCACCACTAACACCAATAAGATGAACGTAATCTACCTTTCGGTAGACAGGACCACAGGAGAGGTGATGAAGCGCCTGTATAAGGATGGCCCGCAGTTCTTCACCGACCCCGGCCACACCCAAGTCTACACCGCGCCCGACACCGAAGAAATCAGAAACTACGGCTGGGCGGCAATCCCCCTGTCAACCCTGTGCTGGAAACCGGGCTACCAATACACCTACACACTCGACTACACCAATGGAGTAGGCGTAGAAGACCCCGCCGACCTATTCCCCGGCCGACCTATCATATCCAAGATATCAGTCGCCGTAACTGAAAACGGCACAACATGGCCTATGGTATATGATTTTAAGAATGAGGGAGAAGATGGTGTGGACGTGACTGATAAAATTACAATAGAATGAAACACAATATAATAATACATACGTTATTGCCTGCGATACTCACTCTGACTTGCGTGGTATCGTGTACGTCTGACCCCGATGTCCTGGAAACCGGGACCGAGATGGAGTTTGATGCGACCGAAGTTGCCGGCTCAAGGGCAAGCATCACAACCACAGAGACCCTAAAGAACCAGCCCTTCATGCTTTTCGGAGACATGTATAGAGGAGGCGAATTCTATGCCGGACGTAAGGAGCTGTTTTTCAGGCAGATGGTAACATTCAAAAACAATAAATGGGACTATGGCACCCCGCTCTACTGGCTCATGGGTCAGGAGCATACATTCGTGGCTATACATCCCTACTTGGATTCCAACCCCGAGATATCTGACTTGGACTATAGCGATTCCAAGGTCAGTTTCATATATACCCTTCCCGAATCACTGGATAACGTGACCGACATTCTTGTCGCGGCTCACCGAAGGAAATATAATTTAAACAGCGGGGCGGCTGTAAAATTCAAATTCAACCACCTCCTCTCGTGTCTCAATATAATGCCGGCATTGGATGAAGTCCTGATGTATGAGAATGAGGATGAAAAAGATAAATATCCTTATAACAAAGACGAATACATCCTGTTCCAAAAAATTGAACTGATCGGGATAAAAACCAAGGCTGCATTCTCGTTCACGCCCGAGCCGTTGTCGGGCAACGCCACTTCTACCGATGAGTGCAAGGTAACTTGCGAGATAAAAGATGAACGATACAATTATACTTTTGATTATTCAAAGAAACCGGTAGCCGTCACCAACAATAAAGAGAACGTCAGTGTCTTTGACAACGATAAAGCGGTGTTAATCATGCCTCAGTGGTTTGCCGATGATTCTAATTCAGAAATCAGATTATACTACTCGGTCAATGACGATAACGTCTTGAGGAAAATTACCATTCCTTTGAAGGGAGTTACCTGGAATATGGGCACAAACTACACCTATAAGTTTACTATCGAAAAGGCATATACCGGTCAGATCAAGGCCGGTTCCTTCACCATCGATATCGATGACCCGAAGCACCAGGATGATGAACACGATGACGCATGGGTGTGGGATGGAAATACGATTGACTTTATATTCGACTAAGAAAACTATTAATAGATGAATAATATATATAAACTGACTGAAAGTCGGAAAAGCAGTATAATCCTTGCTATCCTCGGGCTTGCACTGTTGACCTCAGGATTATCGTCATGCGCTGATGATTATTTTGACAATTATAAGTTCGATTATGACGATGACCCGTCAATCATAGCCGAAGAGATCACCATGCCGTTATCACTCACAGTGGTTCCTATGGTAGCTGTGAATCCCGAGACACGTGCCGGAGAAACTTACTTTGATGCGACACCTGAAGAAAAGACAATCGCCGATTTCTGGATCATCGAGTATAATGAAGAGGGCACCAGAGTCGGGAAACCACGGTACTATAAGATTTTAAAAACCTTTAACGCCGATAATCCATCGTTCGCGGAAGTTGATAAAAAATGGGAAACTGACCACGAAAAATGTGAAGTAAGCACTAAAAGCATCAATCTATTGGTCCCCCGTAAGGATCAGGAAGACTTCACATGTGTCGTCATCGCCAATACACATGATGAAAACCTGTTTAATGCAAAAAATCGTTCAAAATTCAGTACACTCGACTCGCTGAGGAACTTTGACTTTGACATCCACAATCAGCAGGACTTTTTCTATCCGGTAAATAATGATATACAACAGCCTGAAAAATATCTGCTCATGAGCGGATGGACCAAAATATCCAAAGACCCTGAAACGTGGAACCCCTCGGTCGACCTGATTCGTAATGCATGCAAGGTGCATGTCAAATTAGAGAATTTTACTGATGATTTGGTTTTCAAATACTGGCAATGGCGCAATGTTCCCTTTGGCAAGTTGTTTCCACACGGGGAGAAAGTCCATTATATTCAGAAAGTAAGCCGCGACTGGAAACAACACACCCAGGATGAACAGGAAGATGCTTTGGAAGAAATAAAAAAAGGTTACGACTTCTGGGTTCCCTGCAACGTGTGGTTGCCTGAAGAAAACTACTACCAACCCAATCTTGCATCCACCGGCGAGAACCCGGCAGATGAGTATGAGTATGTCAGAGAGGAAGACCCCACATACTTCGCCATCGGATGCAGAGGTGCCAACTCGAACGGACCAATCGGTGATAAAACGCTATATGAGTTTAAACTGTATCCATCATTTGATCCGGATAAATACGCAGAAACCGGAGAATTTGACCAGTTCGATTTCGAGCCTAACCATTACTATAGTATAAAGGTTGACATACAAAAGCTCCCTAAGGGACACCCATTGTTTCCGGAGGCGACTTTTGTTGAACTTCCGCCATCCAACTGCTATATGCTCCCGATTGACACTAAAGACCCCTACAGGGTTCCCTTGGATCAAATTAATTATTATTGGGAGATGTGGGAGCCTGATATGTGTTTGGATAGTATCACGGAGTGGGTAGCCGAGGTGATATGGCAGGATACACCGCTGCGAATCCTTGACTTCGCTGTGGTCGAAGATGATGCATTAGATGCACGCGATAAGTATGAAGGAGCAGGCAATGAGATCGGCTTTGCATTCCGCACCACCGGCACCGGTGAAGGCAACGTGATCATAGGAGTAAGAAAGAAGGTTCCCGAAGACGAAATACCCGCTCCTGATAAAAGGGAGTACATGTGGACCTGGCATATCTGGATCACCGAATATAATCCGGGGATTGAGATTCCGGGTCGGGAGTTAGACGTTCCTCTCAACTGGGGCTACAATAAAAAGTCTTACGATGTTCATGAAGGAAAGGTGCAAAGATATTATAAAAATCTCTCTATTGAACCCTTCCCGACGGCCTATCTCATGGACCGAAATCTTGGAGCACTCACCGTCGAACCTCCATACCAGGAGCTATCGGATGTTAACGGTAAACTTCCCGATGTAGCCACTCCTGAGGAAATAGTGTTACGCAGGAAAACATTTGGTCTATATTATCAATATGGACGAACTGCTCCATTCCCAACCGCGAGCCCCAATGCGCAACCTATATATAATATCAAGGGTGAAGTAATCAAAGAGTTTATGCATGCTCAGACCAAACCGGCAGGCACTCATGACTCAACTCCTGTTGTGAATATGATTTTGGGTGAACCGGACGTTTCGTACCCATTCGCTGAAGCAGTAAGTAAGCCTTATTTATTCTTTGTATCTACATATCGAGAGGTAGCCGATCAGCCGGCCCCCTGGTGGGATTATTCCGAGTGGGGAGACTTAGAAGAATCGTATAACAATTGGTTCGCCGGAATGGGAGTAGAGTTTGAATATGGGAAAAGTATGCTTGATCCATGTCCGCCCGGCTGGCAGGTGCCCGATATGAGCAACTTTGCAAGGTTGGAATATCAACCAGGGACGACTGCAAGAAAGGATCCCTGGATGAAACTTGAAAATTCAGCCGCTATAGCTGCCGGAAGAATGTTCGGAGCCTACTGGGTAGACTGCGATTTAATAACGAACGCCTTTGATGAAAGCACAGGATTTATATCCGGTGAAGAAAATACATATATTTTTGATACGAGCTATGTCAAGGACGAAAGCTTAGCAATATGGCTGCCGGGACAGGGCACACGTTCGGGTGATCAAGGTGGATGTGAAGTATTCGAGGAATATCCTGATTATCCAAACTTGAAATATGATGATGCCGGAAATGTTGAAGGCGGAGAACCGCAAGATTTCGGAAACGGTCTCTGGACGAGAGATGGATACGCAGTAAAATACACCTCGAGTGATATCATCGTCCCCAGCGGTACGGAGTCTGAATCTTTATGCTCGGGCTTAGGAATAAGATGCCAACGAATCATCGATCCGTATGCGAGCACACGCAGGAATGAGAAGACAAGTGCCGTAAAACGAAAATGAAATGAGCCGCACCCCAATCAACAAACGTTAACAATATAAGTGTGGGGCTGTGACACAGCCCCACACTTATTCTTTTTCATGAATTTTGTCAGCTACTCGACGAGCTCGGCGAGCAGCCGCGCGAACGTGTCCTTTTCAACAATAGGATGACCAAAAGCTGCAAAATTATCAGATTTTTCGCTACATTTGTACATGGAAAAGTCGCAAACTGATGAAATAGTACTTTACCAGCCTGATGAGGCTTTAAAACTGAACGTAAGGGTTCAGGATGAATCGGTATGGCTGAACAGAAACCAGATAGCCGAATTATTTGGTCGTGACGTGAAAACCATCGGTAAACATGTGGCTAACGCACTCAAAGAAGAATTGGCCGACATACCAGTTGTCGCAAAATTTGCGATAACTGCCTCTGATGGTAAAACATATCAAGTAGAACACTATAATCTTGAGATGATTACATCCATTGGGTATAGAGTAAAATCTACGCGTGGTATTCAATTTAGAGTTTGGGCAAATAAAATTCTGAAAGATTATCTTCTAAGAGGTTATTCCATAAATCAGCGATTGTTGCAGTTGGAAGATAGAATGGATCGACGTCTATCTGAACACGATCGTCATCTTTCTAAACTTGATGAGAAAGTAGATTTCTTTGTCCGCTCATCATTGCAGCCTATAGAGGGCATATTCTTCAACGGCCAGATTTTTGATGCATACGCACTTGTGGCCGACCTAATCCGACAAGCTAAGACGAGAATCGCCCTAATTGACAATTATATTGATGATTCGGTTCTTGTACAATTGTCAAAGCGTAAACCCGGGGTTACAGTAGACATCTACGATAGTCAAATATCCCGACAATTAATACAGGATACTGATAGACATAACAAACAATATCCGGGCGTGACACTTCATAAATACACTAAGGCTCACGACCGCTTCCTGATCATCGATGAAGATGTATATCACATAGGGGCATCACTCAAAGACCTTGGTAAAAAGCTGTTCGCTTTCTCCAAAATGGAAGTAATAACAGGCACCCAGCTAATCAATGGACTGTAACCCACCCGCTTTGGTTACTCCACAAGCTCGGCGAGCAGCCGCGCGAACGTGTCATCCATCGGCGCCGCGCTCAGCCCGGGATGCGACGCCGACGTCTGGAGTATCGCGCTCTTGGCCGCGGTGAGCCAGCGGTAAGTCTCCTCGACAGGCAGTCCCGGCTCGGGGACATCGCGGCGGCCGAACAGCGCCACCTGACGGCGCAGCAGCGCCACGTCGGCCGACGGACACAGCGACCTTATGCGCTCCTCGTTAATCCTTATCTCACACCTGAGCCAGCGCCGACGCTTGCACATCATTATCAGGCCGATGTTCACAAACTCCTCGCGCTCCACACGGGGCACGTATCTTATGACGGCATACTCATACAGGTTAGCATCGGGAGCCTGCACGGCCCGCGCGTTATTGGTAGGCAATTGGCTCATAATCCCGATAATTTTTGCTGTTTTATAGCCTCGTCGACAAATATACGGCTGTTTTTCAACCTGTCGAGCAGGAATGTCTCATAGCCCCGGCGGCGCTCACCGGGCGTTACGTCCGAGTTCTCCTCATCGAGCCACTCATCAGGTATCTGACCCACAATCTTAGACAGCGTGCGTGGCGTGATTGCCTGGCGCATCAGCCGGTCAGCCTCCTCCAGCCGGGCGGCCTGCCCAAGGAAAACATGATTCTTTATGTACGGAAACGGGTCAAGAGCCGCCTTGGCCGGGTCGCGCCACGCGTGGTGGAAATAGAACGACGCCCCGTTGTCAATCAGCCACAGCTCATTGTTCCATATCATCATATTGGGATTGAGACGCGTACGGTCAACGTTGGTCAGGAAAGCATCCAGCCACACAATCTTTGACGCCGTCAGCGGGTCGACCGTGTTGACCGCCGGGTCAAACGTCGCCGCACCGGCCAGATAATGCAACCCAACATTCAGCCCCTCAGAGTTACGCATCAGCTCCTGCACCTCCTGGTCAGGCTCAGTGATACCGAACACTCCCGGCAGATTGAGCAGCACCGTCTCGGGCACATTAAACTTGAACGCCTTGGCAATCATACTGCCCAAAAACTCGGCTATCAGCGCCTTCTTGCCATGCCCCGCGCCGCGCAGCTTCACCACATATTTGAAACCATCGTCAGCTTCGCCAAGCACCGGCAGCGAGCCACCCTCTCTCATCGGTACAATATACCGCGTCAGCTCCTGAGTTCTTACATCCATACGACATCATTTTGTGCAAATATATACAAAACCCCTCTAATCTACAAATCCCCCTCACCGCCACGCGCCACCCCCGTAGCGTGTGCATAGCCAATTGTGCATCGTGCATCGTGCATCGTGCATTGTGAATTGAAAAAAGCGAGGCGTGTCGGGGGTGACACGCCTCGCTTTGTGTAGGGGTGTTATGCGGGGGTTAGAGCGCGACTTTGGTTACTTTGCCGCCCTGGCGCTTGATGTACAGGCCGCCCTTGGCGGGATGCTCGATGCGAACGCCCTGCAGGTTGTAATATTCAGCCTCGGCATCGTCATTGTCGTCGGCACCGATAACATCGATGCCTGTGGTGATGCCGCTGAAGAGTTTCAGTGTGTGTACACGCAGGCCCTTATTGTCGGCCGACGCACAGCGCAGGGCTACACGATACTTGCCGTTAGCCGGTGCCATATACTGCACGGTCTCCTGGGCGGGAGCGTCAAACGATGCGTGCACGGGGATGGTCGAAATCAGTTTGCGGTTTTCAGAGCCGGCAATCACGACGGCCTCCTGCTCGGCTTTAGACGCGCTCTCGAGCACGGGAGTATCGGTCTCGACCGTGCAGAGGTACACCTCGAGGAGCTCCTCATACTCGGCATTGTCGCGCGACAGTTCAAGATTGATATTAACCAGTTTGCCGGTAAAGTCGTTAAGATTGAACGCGGGCAGATAGGCTGTGTACTCCTGGCCGGCGGTAGTACCGCGGTTCTTGAACACAAGGCCGTTGTCACAAACGAATGCACGCCCCTCGAGACCATCGATAAATGTCTCGTTGGTAAGATCGGGCTCGAAGGTTTTAGCGCTTACCACGCCGCCCGACACGGTATTGCCGGTAACCATATCACCCTCCTGCGGGCCGTTAACCACGGCGACAGCATAAGCGTAGCGATCCCATTGAGCTTCGGCCAAGTCGTTATCAGTAAATGTAACATCCTGAGTCTCACCGGCGAGCTGAGGCTCCTCGCTATAGACGCGGGGAACGCGATAGATGCGATACTTGAGGTTGGCGGCATCAACATATCCGCCGTTCTTACCAAGTGTCGTACCGCTCAAGCCGTTCCACTTAACGTCGGCACCACCCTTGACATTCAAATCGGCACGAATGGTGAACGATGAGATACTCTTCGGAATGTCATATCCTACCCAGGCTGCATCGGTGGCAGCTACGGCTGATTCCTCGCCATCAAGCTGAGCCACAGCCGAGTAAGAATACATGCCGGCTTCGGTCACAGCGTCGTCAAACTCGACTTTCTCGCCGGGCACACATGCGTCACCCTTAATCTCCTTGATGATAACAGCATCCTCGCCGCTGTGACGGTAAACCGTTACCGATGTAAGCTCATCCAAAGGCATACCGGCATTTGTGGTCGATGGTATGGTGAAGCTGATGGTCGACTTCAGCGCACCGGCACCGTCGGGCGTTGCGGTCAGGTCGCTGACAGCAGCCGGAGCTATTGCCGACTCTTCGACGAGCATGTCGTCAAGATAAAGATTTACACTGGTAGTCTCAGTACAAAAGCCTAAATAGTATATACCTGTTGTTTCGGGAGCAAAGAATGCCTCGACGGTCTGCTTGTCGGCCTCTTTTTGGTCAATGGTAAAATCCTTTATCGATTTCAATTCATTCAGGTCAGCCTTGTTGCCTGCCACTACCGACAGTGTGCTTGAGCTTGAACTAACCCATGCCATACAGTTTATGCGATAAGTCTTACCGGCTTCCATCTTAATCGGAGCAGTTACAATTGCCGACTTAGCGCTGGCATAAGAATAAAACTGCATGTATCCTTTAGAGTGGCGCGACCACTTGTTGTAGCTGCTGGTGCTTAGGATAGTTAACTGATTCAGATCATCGGCACTGTCAAAGCCTGTAGAGAAGGGTAACGGAAGCGTACCGCCTGCATATATAGGGTCAAGTTTACATGCGCTCGACTCGTTACCTTTATACACCACATAGAGAGTGTAAGTGTAGATGCCGGGCTCGGTGAGTGTATTGTCAACATATGGCGACTCGATAGGTGCAGTCTCGGTTATAACCACCGGCTCCTCACTACCCAGCTGACGGGTAACCTTGAGGAACAGCTGTGACTCATCATAATAACCTCCATTAACCGGTTCTTTGCGGGGGATAAACGTAATCTCAACACTGTGCTCATCAATCATAGACGCTGTAGCCGGATAATATGAGCTGTTGAGAATTGGCTGGAACTGAGTCTCCTCACCTACCCATTTACAGGTGATACGACCTTGAGAAGCAAACTCGCCATTCTCACCATCGGCGTTGAACGGAGCCACATAATAGTAATACTTGCCGGGCTCGGTGATGGGAATGAGACTGTGCTCGGGATCGTCGATGAACGAACCTGTCTGGCCGGGCTGACCACCGGTCACCGTGCCGATGAGATTTTCGGCAGTGTATAGACTCGCTTTCGTGTCAGATGTGCCACGATAGATGTTGGCACCGATCTCACCCACTATGTCATCACCGTTCTTGTTCTTCTTGGGCCATGTCCAAGTGAGTTCAGTTCCCAGAACGCCACTGAGCGTCGTGGCTTTACCGCTTGTGATGGTAGCCGGATAGTTGACCGACTTCTCGGCAAATAATGATGCGACGCAGAATTTTGCGGTAGCGCTGCTACCTTTCTTGCTGCGTATGCCGATGTAGTAGTCGCCGTCCTCAGTAATATTAAGCACACGCATGCTCGAACTTTCAGACGGTTTGGTCGACCAGTTGACGCCTCCGCCCGATTTACCCCAGCATTTGAATGAGGAGTAATCGTCGGGCATCGCTACCAGATTATCCTTATCGGTACCATAAACGATATAAAACCATACATCATTGTTAAAGTGATCGCTCGATACCTTGGCCTGAAGGTAGTAAACATCACCGGCCTTCATGCTGATAGGCTCGTTAAGCACGAGTGTTTCACCGACCGGGCTGTTGTCGGCGGTACCTGTAACAGAAACATGAGCGTAGGGTGTAGCTGTTGCCTCATCATAGGCCCACGCCCATGAGCCACCGGCATTAGCCTCGCCGGCGACGGTTGTCCACATGGTCTCGAACGCGGCCTGTGTCGACGGAATCTTATACTCAGTCGGAGCAGCCAGAGCAGCCTGTGAGGCCGCTGCAAGCGTCAGGAACGCCGCCAGTTTTAGATTTTTAGTTTTCATATTAAGATATATTTGTGTGATTAATGAACGGTGAATTTCATTGAACGCGTGGCCGACTCGCTGCTGACCTGCATCACATACACGCCGGCAGGGAGCGACGAGGTGTCGACGGTGAGATTGCCGTCGGGGGCCGAGGCTGTGAGCACCGCGATGCCCTGCATCGAGTACACGGCGGTTGTGACCTTGTGGTTGCCCGGCGCGAACACTTCATAGGTGCCGTTGCCGGCAGGCTCGATCATAATCTTGTCGGCGATGTCGCTGATGACGTCGTTGACCGACGCCTCACTCAGAATCATCTTCAGGCCGGCAAGCGCGTCGACCTTACCGTGGCCCCAGCCTTTGCCCTCGGTCTGAGCCACTGCGCTCTCGCGGGCTATGCGCTGAATGTCGGTGTACCCGAGCTCGGGATTGGCCTGCAGCCACAGGGCGGCGATACCGGCCATGTGGGGCGATGCCTGTGACGTGCCGGCACAGATAGTCCACACGTAGTCTTTGCGGGTCGAGTTGTCGCGGTAGCTGTAAGTGGCGGGGTAATACTGCTCGTAGGACGAACTCATGTAGCTGTTGCGCGAGCTGACGATTACCTGGCCGGGGGCACACACATCGGGCATCACGCGGCCGTCGAGCGTCTCGCCGAACGACGAGAAGTAGCTGATGTCGCCAATGGTGCCTTCTTTATAGCCCGAGCCGTCAATATTGTGTGTCACATAGCTGCCCACGGCGATGGTGTTGGGGCCCGAAGCCATGTTGCTGTTGCTGCCGGCGCCGTCGGGCTCGTCGAGACCGGGAATGTAGCGCGAGCTGAAGTTCATGTACGGCTCGTTGGCATACATGAATATCTTCTTGCCGGGCTGGCCGGTCACGTTGATGCGCACGAAGTAGCGGTTGGCGTTACCGCTGTTGCGCGCCTCGAGGTGGAGCATGAGCTGGGCGTTGTAGCGTTTGTTGTAGATGTCGACACCGGCTATGCCGCCCATGAAGCTGTTGCTGTACAGCTCGTGGAACTTGGTACCCTCGGTGATCATATCGATGCGGCGTGTGTCGGTGACATCGTTGATGAGGTCGCCCTGGGTCACAAAGCCGGCTTTCTTCTGGGGTATTACATAGGAGTAGAGCACCTCGTCGGGCTTGGTCTTGCTGATGATGTCGAGCGACACGGTGAACGGGGTGCCGTCCTCAGTCCATATCTCGACCTCGCTCGAGGCCTGTACCGTGGTGCTCGAGATGCTGCTGCCCTTGGTCACGAGGGTCTTCAGTGCCGGAGAGTCCTCGGTCAGTTCCTTGATGATATAGCTCTTGTCCTCGCGCTCGTTACCGCCGGCAAGACATATCACCGCGTTATATTTCTCGGCCACGTCATTGATAGCCTCGGTGAACTCATCCGAACCGTCGTGGGGGCCCATGTTGTCGCCGAACGACAGGTTGATGACACACGGCTTGCCCTGAGACTGTGCGTACCGGCCTATACGGTCGATGGCGTCAAGAATCTGCACGTTGTAGCCCTCGCCGCTCGCCACCACGATGTCGGCACCCGGTGCCACGCCGCGATAGTCGGGCGCGCCGGCCGTCGTGCGGTCGACAAAGCTGCCGCCCATGATGCCCAGCACGTGAGTGCCGTGGCTCTCCGAGCGCGTATCGCTGGTGTAGGAAGATATCGATGCCGGTGTGTCATACACATCGGGGCGGGCATTAGGCTCGGGGTATTCATACACCACTTTGACACGCGAGTTACCCTGTGCGTCCTTGAAGTTTATATGGTTGGGGTCGATGCCTACATCAAACAGGCCGATGACGACATCGCTGCCGTCGAACGAGCGTGGCAGCCCCGTGCCCTCTCGCACGGCCGTGACATTGGAAAATGACATCGACTTATCGTTGACACGTTTGAGCTTAGCCGACAGGCGGGCGCCGGTGACGCCGCGCGACGCTGCCACAGCGACAGCATCCTCGGGAGCCACACGCACGATGGCAGTACGGGTGCCTACGAGACTGACGATCTCGCCGCCGTTGGCCTCGATTTCAGTAATAGCCTCACGGCCGTCATAACGCACGATGACATCGACACGGTTGTCGGCACCGCGTTTGACGCCTCGGGCAAAGCGCGGGCCTCCATCGCCCGACTTATTGTGCATCAGGTAGTTGAGTTTAAAAAGGTCGGCATCTCTGAACGATACCTGAGACATCGCACACAGCGATGAGATAATGATTGGAGTTAATAGCAGTAGTCGTTTCTTCATTTAAGCTTTTCTATAATGAGCAATATGACACTTAGGCAAGCCGAGAGTCGAAAACCGCAGAAACTTATACCTTAGCGTCAAATTCAATTATACCTTATATGTGATAACCCTAAGCGGCCGGATTGCTTTAAAACTGTAAGAATTTTCAGTAGACGGTTATTACCCGACAAAAGTAGAATTTATCTAATGATTTACCAAAAAAATGAGCAAAAATTTTCTTTTTGAGCCAAAATTTTAGATTTTTAAAAATTTTAGGCTATATTTGTAGCCAAATTACCAACTAACTGTTGGGAGATGCTCACATTTCCTTGGCCGGAAGCGTGATTTGGTAACCAATAAAACAATTTTCTAAAACTTATAAAACCAAATGAAAAAATCTCTTAAAGCTTTAGGCTTCAGTGCGCTTATGCTTGCCTGCTGTTTGACAGCACCGGCTCAGATACAGCGCGAGGGCAATGCCCCCGAGCGGGCGTTCGCCAAGACTGTCGAGCAGCCTTGTGTGAAAATCGCCCCCCACATGCTGCCCCGCACCCGCGCAAACGAGGCCTCACAAAAAACCAGCAACATCTTCCCCGAACTCCAGGCCGTCACCAAGGCTCCCCGTACATTCACAGCCAACTATTACAATCCCGTACCCGCCAAGGCCGCTCCTAAGGCAACCGGCCTGCAGGGCTACTGCACCTACAACGGCTCTGTGGGCACCACAGGCTGGGGCACACTGAACGCCGACCTATCAATCAGCTTCGTGTGGGAACACAGCACCCAGTTCTCGCCCTCGACCGGCTTCGTGCGCGGCGACCAGGTGTACTCATTCTATGTCTACGGAAAGGTTTATGACAACGAATACTATGTAACTGACGCCGGTTATTATATCCAGAACCTCAGCGACGGCACCGTGACGAGCCAGGTTACAGCGTCAATCTTCGACTCGCTCGAAGAAGTGGTGTATGCTGCCGCCTATGACAGCGCCGAGGACGTTGCGTATGTAATCACTGCCAATGCAACAGGCACCTCATACCTGCTCCAGAAGTTCAACCCCAAGAGCGGTCAGTTCACCAACTTAGGTGTCAACATGCCCGGCGACTGGCTCAACCTGGGCTGGAACCCGGCCGACAACTCGCTCTACATGTTCGATGAGTCGGGACTGCTCAAGAAATATGACAGCAAAGCCAAGCGCTTCAACCAGACCAACACTCTCCCCTACGAGATCGACAAATACACCCAGTGCATGATCTACAGCCCCAAAGACAACGGCTTCATCATGCCCGTTGACGTGTACACCGACGCCGACGGCGAGTTCACCGGCCTGTTTGTGATGCCCACAACCGGCAACTACACCTACCTGGGCAAGTTGCCCAACGGCCCTCAATATGCGATGCTCTATGTCAAGGACGCCTACGTCAATGCCAACGGCCCCAAGGCTCCCGCGCTCAAGAGCTGGAATGTAGCGGCCGGCGCCACACAGGGCAACTTCGTTGTAACCCTGCCCTCACAGCTCGAGAACGGCAAAGCCATCACCGGCAAGGTCTATCTCGAAGTGACGGTTGACGGCAACGCCGTCAGCGGCTCATACAGCGGCAATGCCGGCGCAGACGTCACCATTCCGGTCAACACCGACGAGGGGCTGCACCACTTCTCGGTAGTACCCTACGTGCTGTCAGACGACGGCAAAGTGCTCGGCTCGGCCCTGCTGTTTGACCGCGCCCTGGGTAACGACGTGCCCAAGGCTCCGGCCAACGTAGTGTTCACCGAGACCCGCGTGAGCTGGGATGCAGTGACCGAGGGCGCCAACGGCGGTGCCATCGACGCTGCCAACGTCACCTATAATGTATATGTCGACAAGGTGCTCATGACACCCGAGCCCGTCAAGGCCACGACACTCGACATCACCATCCCGCCCACAGGCGTGGTAGCTCACCGCGCCGAGGTTTATGCCATCTGCGACGGCAAGACATCGGCACCCGGCGTCTCGGGCAAGCTCTATGTCGACGGCGCCCTCTCGCTCCCCGTCTACCTCGGCCCCGAAGAGGGCGAGAAAGACCTCGACCCCGAGGTGATATCGATGTTTACCCCCGTCAAGGACATACTGAACAACGAGTCGATGCGCGGCTGGCGCTATGACGACCAGTCGGAGCACACCGGCGGCTTCTACTGCCTCTACCCCACGTCAAGCTCAACAGGCGACACCGGCAACGAGTGGCTCTTCCTGCCCGCCATCAACTTCACCGACAAGGACGCACACTACCGCTTCACGATGGAGGTGTGGACAGGCTACCACTTCTTCACCGCCGACGAGATCTATGAGGTAGCGCTGTGCCAGCGCCCCAACGGCTCGCGCCCCACAATCATACGCGAGGCCTCGACCGTCTACAAGAACCCCGCTTTCGAGCTCTCTGAGACCATCTTCCAGGTTCCCGAAGCCGGTGAGTGGTACATCGGTATCCACTACATATCGCCATTAGGCAACTACCGCCTGTATGCCCGCAACTTCATGGTCGAGGTGGCCAACTCGTCGAGCGACAGCCCGGCTGCCGTCACCGACGTCACAGCCGTAGCCGGCGCTCGCGGAGAACTCGCAGCCACGCTCACATTCAAGATGCCCACACTCTCGATCTCGGGCACCGCGCTCGATGCCGCCACCGTCATCACAGCCGAGGCCGTGTCTGAGGCCGGCAGCGCATCAGTGACAGGCAAGCCCGGCGAGACCGTGTCGGTTAAAGTTCCCGCCATCCAGGGTTCAAACATCATACGCGTCACCACATCGAGCGACAAGGGTCAGGGCCAGATAGCCGAGACCACCGTTTACTGCGGCATCTACCGTCCGGCAACACCCTATGTGTTCACGAGCGTGTCAGACGACAACATGAAGCTCTCCCTCGAGATTGACCTCGACGACTACAACGCGAACGGCGAGTTCACCGGTCCCGACCTCACCGACGTCATCATCTACCGCCGCATCAACGACGAGTGGCGTCCCGTCGCCGACATCGGCAAGAACCGCACGTGGGAGTTCACCGTTCCCGACGCCTCGAAGCAGGATATGTTCATGTTCGGCGTCGTGTCTAAGAACGCCGTCGGCACCTGTGAGGAGATGAACTCGTTCATGATCCACCTCGGCAAGCTCTATACACTGCCCCTGGTTGAGACCTTCCCCACCAGCGGCCAGGCTGTCGACTTCAAGGAGCCCCTCTCGATCGAACACCTCTCTTACCTGCAGTCGACATGGGGATTTGTCGACCCGCGCGATATGGACGAGGACGCCGCCAACTCTACCGCCAACGCTCTGGCCTGCATGTGGGACGGTGAGTCACAGATCCTGCTGCCGCGCTTCTCGACCACCGGCATGAACAACGTGAAACTCAACCTCGACCTCTACACCGGCAACCTCGCTCCCTCACTCGTCACCGTCTACGCCACATCGCCCGCTCTCGAGATGGAGCCCGTGGCACAGTTCGCCCCCGAGTCGGGCCGCGGGCCGTGGGAGAACAAGCTCGTATCGCTCCCGGCCATGTGCCAGAACCAGCCCTGGGTACAGATCACCATCCGCGTCAAGATCACCGGCTACTCTGAATGTTTCATGCTCGACTCTTACTCGGTAGCCAACTATCCCGACGACATGATGACCATATCGTCGTTCAGCGGCCCCGGCCGCGGCGCTGTCGGTGAGACCCTCACCTACAGCGTCGAGATCGAGAACGCCGGCACCGCCACACAGCCCATGCCCCAGTACACGTTCAAGGCCACCGGCAACAACGGTACCGTAGCCGACCTCAAGGACTCGAACGCTCCCGCCACCATCGCTGCCGGCAAGAAAGTCACCCTCAGCTTTGACGTGACACCCAAGGCAGCCGACAAGGGCGACATGCTCGTGACCTTCAACCTCGAGGGTCAGCCCTCAGAGTCGACATCCAAAGTCGAGAAAGAGGTGGTGGTGCTCAATGCCCCCATCCCCGTTGTCACCGACCTCTCATACAGCCTCAACGGCTCGGACGTGACACTGAGCTGGACCGAACCCAAGTTCACCGAGAGTTTCGAGGCCATCGACGCCTGGGAGATGGGCGCCACCCTCAAAGGCTTCAGGAACATAGACCTCGACGAGGGTAAGGAATGGGGCATCTCAGAGGTTTCATACCCCGGCAAGGGCTCGGCCAAGGCCTTCCAGGTATTTGACGCCTCGATCACCGACAGCCCGCTGTTCGCAGCCCACACCGGCACACAATACCTGCTCTGCACCTCGGCCAGCAAGGTAGAGTCAGACGACTGGCTGATCTCGCCCGAGGTCGTACCCGGCAGCACGATGTCGTTCTGGATGAACATCTTCTCAGACGAATACCCCGAGACCGTTCTCGTGATGTACTCGACCACCGGCAACGACCCCGCCGACTTCAAGCAGATGCTTGACGGCGGCTATGTATGCCCCGACGAGACCGGCTGGACCAAGTTTGAGTTCACCCTGCCCGCCAACGCCAAGTACTTCGCCCTGCACCATGTCACCGACGATCCCGAGGCAGCATTCGGCTTCATGATCGACGACATCGCCTATACTGCCGCACAGCCCGCCGTGACCCTCGACGGCTACAACGTGTATCGCGACGGCGAGGCCGCCTCTGACATGCTCACCGCCCCCGGCTTCACCGACAAGGGCGTCGACACCTCGGTACCCGTACGCTACTACGTCATGTCGGTAGGCACCGTCAACGGCGAGACCGTCGAGTCTGACCGCTCTAACGTCATCTGGATCGACGATGACGAGTCGGGCATCGACAATGTTACCGCCGACGGCCGCGCGGCCATCGTTGTCGACGGCAAGACAATCGTGCTCAAGGGCTTCGCAGCCGGCAACGCTTACACCGTGGCTGCAACCTCGGGCATAGTGATTGCCGCCGGTGAGACCACAGGCGACGACATCACAGTCAACGTCTCGACAGGCATCTACATCGTCAAGTGTGGCAATGTGGTAGCCAAGGTCGCCGTACGCTGATTTCACCTTATTAATACATAAGCAAGGAGGGTTGTACCGTCAAGTATGGTACAACCCTCCTCTTCGTTTTACACCAGCGCACTGTTGCGCGCCGCGATGAAGTTGCCGAACGTGTCGAGAATGTCGGCGATGGCAATGAGAGCGTTGCGCACCTGGCTCTCATACTGCTCGACGCCTATACGGCCCGACGCCGTGCGCCCCATCAGCACATTTGTCACGCCCGACACATCCTCAAACATCTGCATCTGAATCTCCAGCAGTTCCTTAGCCGCGAGAGAGCCGCCCGACGCGGTAATCTGCTCGGGCTTTGAGATGCCGCGTCTAATCGGAATGACGGCATCGGGCGAGCTCCATTTCTCCGTCACCTTCTCGAGCGTCATGCCCGGCGCCATCTCCTCGACCGGAAAGACCAGCACACCCTTGGCCGCGCAGCTCACCACGTGGTCAATGAGCGATATGAGCTCATTGATGTAAATCTGCTGGTCTATGACATCCTCCACCAGCGAGTGAACCTCACCGTCGATCATAGGGTAGAAACGGAACTTGAACGGGTGCATCCCGTCGGGCGACCGCGACACGTGCGAGGCCAGCACCGTGCCGTCGGGAGCGAGCCACCGGCAGCGCCACATGGTCGACACGTCACAGGCCGTGGCGCCGGCGCCGGCCGTCTTGCGCCTGGGACGCCTGCGGGTTACAGCCTCGAGCGTCCACACCTCGATTACACGGCAGCGGCCCGGCGGCGCCGACAGGAACGAGTCAATATGGTCTGACCCCGCACACCAGTCGCCCAACACAGGGTTGCTGCACATGCTGCCATATATCTGCCTTATGGCGGCAGCGCGCCCGGGGTCATCGCCGGCGAGGCGTATCACCGTCTCAGTCAGGCTCCAGTCATGAAGCATCCCCACCAGCTCGGCATCCCATCCCCGCGGGTCACGTATAGGGTTGACAAAGAATCGGTCGGGGCACACCATGTCGACCCACAGTTCGTGACCCATCAGCCGGCGCTCGCGTATCACCCTCTGGATCGTACACCCCGATATCAGGAACTCCTCGAGCGACCGGCAGTCAATCTCGTCAAGATTGTTGAACGCGTACACCCGGGCAGCCTCGCCCGTGAGCTGTTCGCCGTCCTGACGCCGGTAGCGGTAACGTCCTATGACCGACTTGACAAGCCGCCTCAGCATATTGTTGGTCATCGGGCGTCGGCCGTGAGCCACGGCACGCTCGGCCGCCGTCATGTAACGGTCACCGTCACTCACCATGTAGCTCCACTGGTCGCCATACGTAAACCGTTTGTACTTGTCACGCCGTGTCCTGACCGAGGCCCACCCCGACCATGCCCTGCAGGCGGCGTCAAGAATATCTTTTGCATTTTCCATAGTAAATCAGTATTTAAGAATTGAACAGCAACGACAGCGCCCTCGGCGAGCAGCGTATCACCCCCTCGGGCTGACTCATGACACCCAGCACCCTCACCGGCGACGGCGTCACGGCACCCCTGAAACTGTACAGCCTCACCCTGCCCGCCCCCTCGGTGACAGCAACCGGACAGCATGCGCCCCCGCGCCCGAACACCGAGCGCTGTCTCAGCGCGAGCTCCGAGTCAGGGTCGGTGACAATCGTTGCCGGGCAGCGCCACTGCTCCATCGTCACCTCCACCAGCCGGCGGCAACCGTCGGGAAGCCTCATCACAGCCACACCGTCGCTGAAATCCTCGATGTCTACACGCTCGGTGATATCCTCGACATCTAGCAGCGACACATCGGCCGTGTCGAGCAGCTCCTCATACCACTCCCTTATGACCCGCGCCGCGTACTCGTCAATCTCAAACGCGTCATGGCGCGTGACCGCAGCGTCGACACGCAAGGGTACGAGACCCTTGCGCATCTTCCACTCAGCTATCAGTTCATTAAGCGTGTACTCCATGACGTCACTCGCTAGCGATGATACGCATGTGAGCATCGGGATAGCGCAGAACCAGACACGACGCCTCGGTGATGACTATGGCATCGGTGTTGCGTACACCGCCGGCTCGCAGGTTCAGCTTCTCGGTCTTGAACGGTATGTGACTGTACTTGGTCAGATACTCAGGGTCGATAATCATGGCGTCATTAGCGTGGCCACACTGGTCGAAAGTCTCGCTCAGAAGCACGTAGAGCGTGCCGAATTTCGAGACGTAGGTCGTGAAATCAAGGCCCCAGCGCGTCATCTTGTCGGCCGCCGACAGCGTGCGTGCCGCGCCCAGCCCGTGCATCGCCTCGATAAACCCGCTGCCGCCTATCAGCAGCTTGCGCGACGACCCGTTCGAGCCCGTGAACGCCTCGCGGCATATCGACACCATCTTCTCGTCAGTAAGCTCACCCATCATATACGACATCTCCTTACCGGCCTGATTCCATATACCGCCCGTGAGCATCACCGTATCCTCGTCGTCAAAGTCAAGGCGCAACTTGTTGCCGAACATGAAATTGCGCTCCATACACTGCCTCATGTCAATGATCGCAGCCTCCTCCTGGTCGCTCAAAGTCCACCCCACCTCCTTGTTTGACAGCGTCACCAGGGTACTCTGCTCGATCTGAGTCTTGAAAATCTGGCAAAAGTTACTGTCCTTGCGCGGCAGCGCCTGGAACTGTTCGGTCTGGATGTCGAGCTCACCGGCCGCGCGACCCATGCGCACAATTTTGGTACCCTTGCTGATCTCAGGAATCGATGAGAATCCGTTCTTGTCGGTACACGTGAAATAGCCCTTGAGCATCGTCTCGGTCTTTTCCGAGATGTAACCCGTCACGGGACGGCCCGCACTATTGACAACATTGGCCAGCAGGACAGTCTCACTGACAGCAAACATCTTCGTGTCTTCGACCGACAGCGCCATCTTGACCTTTTTATTGAGGTCAGTCTCGGTCTTGCCCACGATGTCGGCCCGCAGCGTAGCCACAAAAGGCTTGCTGTCGACAGCATAATACTCAACCACCATACTGCCCGCACGGCGCGTGTTGGCGTGACGCGAAATCTGGTCGATAGGCGTTGCCATCGGGCGGATTTTAACAATTCGGCTGTCAATCTCACTGCGCAGCAGCTCGGGCGCAGCCTGGTTTACCACATCGGTAGTTACAATGTTTTTCATAGATAATGTAATTTAATTGATTAATAGATTGATTGTGTTTTTCATGGTCATTTAAGGCAAGATTTGTTTCAGTCCCAAATACTGCGACGCCGATGCGCCAGAATCAGTATCTCGGGTTCGTCTGCCGGCTCCTGTTCAGCCGGTTCCACCTGCCCGGCCTCCTCACGGCCGCGACGATAGCCGCGCTCCTCAGCCTCGGCAATGAGCCTGTCAATGTCAGGCATCTGAGTGTCAGGCTCGTGAGAGCCCTGCACGATTTTCGGTTCAGTCTGTTCAGTTTGAGTGTTGATTTCTTGTGTTTGTTCCATAGGCAATATGATTAGATTAAACTTAGTGACGTCATTGTCATTCGACATTGCAAAGTTATAATCGCCCGATACCCGAATAAAAATTTTTCGGCAACAAAATTTCACCCCCTTTCGCCAACCACCTCACCCTCAACCCACTAAAATCGCCCAAAATTCACTCCGTCACGCCCCACCCGTAAAAACCGCCTGCAAAATTCCCACAACCCACACATTTTTTGCCGCGATACCGATTTTTTATTAAATTTGTATTCCAAAACCAAGTTACGTATACCATGAAACATATCCTCACGACCATCGCGGCATCAATTTTACTAACGATGGCCCCCGCCAAGGCCGCGCAACCCGAGCAGAAAGACCTCGCCGGCTACCTATTCACTTATTTCACAGGCAACTCCATCGACGGCGAGCAGATACGCTTCGCCCTCTCCAACGACGGCTATAACTTCAAAGCACTCAACAACAACCGCCCCGTCATCGACTCCAAAGTCATATCATCGACCGGCGGCGTACGCGACCCACACATCCTGCGCGGAGCCGACGGCGAGACATTCTATATGGTCGTTACCGACATGGTATCAGGCAACGGCTGGGACTCAAACCGCGCTATGGTACTGCTCAAGAGCCGCGACCTCATCAACTGGGATCACTCAGTCGTCAACATCCAGAAACGCTACCCCCACCAGTCAAAACTCAAACGCGTCTGGGCACCCCAGACCATCTACGACGAGCAGGCCGGCAAATACATGATATACTGGTCCATGCAATATGAAGGCGGCCCCGACATCATCTACTACGCCTACGCCAACGACGACTTCACCGACCTCGAGGGCGACTACCGCCCCCTCTTCATCCCCGCCAACGGCACATCATGTATCGACGGCGACATCGTCTACCACGACGGCCTCTACCACCTCTTCTACAAGACCGAGGGCAACGGCAACGGCATCAAAGTAGCCACCACCCCCTCACTCACAAGCGGACAGTGGACCGAACAGCCCGACTACAAACAGCAGACCCCCGAGAGCGTCGAGGGAGCCGGCACATTCAAACTCATCGGCACCGACAAATACATCCTCATGTACGACGTCTACATGAAAGGCAAATACCAGTTCACCGAGACCACCGACCTCGCCAACTTCGCGGTCATCGACAACGACGTCACCATGAACTTCCACCCCCGCCACGGCACCGTCCTGCCCATCACACGCGCCGAGATGCAGCGCCTAATGCGCCGCTGGCCCTCAGCCGACATGGACGGCCTCCACGTCGACGCCAACCCCGTGCTCCCCGGCTTCCACGCCGACCCCGAGGTACTCTACTCACAGCGCGACGGCCGCTACTACATCTACTCCACCACCGACGGACAGCCCGGCTGGAGCGGCACCTACTACACCTGCTTCTCATCGCCCGACATGGTCGAGTGGACCCCCGAGGGCATCGTCCTCGACCTCGCCACCGACCAGGTCGAGTGGGCCGACGGCAACTGCTGGGCCCCCGCCATCGAGGAGAAAGTCATCGACGGCCGCTACAAATACTTCCTCTACTTCAGCGGCAACCCCGTCGCCGGCGGCGGCAAACAGATAGGCGTCGCCGTGGCCGACTCACCCACAGGCCCCTTCACCGACCTCGGCCACCCCATCATCACCGACTCACCCACAGGCCACGGCCAGCAGATCGACGTCGACGTCTTCACCGACCCCCTCAGCGGCAAGAGCTACCTCTACTGGGGCAACGGCTACATGGCCGGCGCCGAGCTCGCCCCCGACATGACATCAATCATCGACTCCACCCTCACCGTCATGACCCCCCGGGGCGGCACACTCAAGACATGGCAATACCGCGAGGCACCCTACGTCTTCTATCATGACGGCAAGTATTACTTCCTATGGTCAGTCGACGACACCGGCTCACCCAACTATCACGTCGCCTACGGCACCTCCGAGTCACCCCTCGGCCCCATCACCGTCGCCAAGAACCCCGTCATACTGTCACAGGATCCCGCCCAAGGCATCTACGGCCCCGCCCACAACTCGGTAGTCAAGACCCCCGCCACCAACGACTGGCGCATCGTCTACCACCGCATCAACGAAAACTACCTCAACGACTCGCCCGGCACACACCGCGAAGTCTGCATCGACCCCATGACAATCAACCCCGACGGCACCATCGCCCCCGTCCGTCCCACACGATAAATCGACCCACCACACCCCAAGAGCATGACCGGCGAGAAACTCACAACGAGAGGGCGGTATGGCATCTACGTGCCATACGCCATGCTCCTGTCCGACTTCGTCGTCCTCAACATCCTGCTGTTCATCGCCCTGTGCCTCAACCCCCACATCACCCCCGAGTCACAGCGCATGCTGCTCGTACTCATAAACGCCGCCTACATACCCCTCGCGCGCATGTCCATGCCCCAGCGCCGCGAGCGAGCCCTCCACATGGATCGCCTCGCAGGCAAAGCCTTCACCACCGTCCTGCTCCACGCCGTCATCTTCCTCGCCCTCGTCGCCTTCCTCGAGATACCCACAATCAACTGGACCTTCTGCGCCGAGTTCTACGGCATGCTCATCATCGGGCTCCCACTCAGCTGGATAGTCACCCGACTGGCCGTCAAAGCCATACGCCGCCGCGGACGCAACTACGTCGACGTCATCATCATCGGCCACGACGAGCACGCCCAACGCATCGCCACCGAGCTCCAGCGCGACCCCGGCTACGGCTTCAAGATACACGGCTTCTTCGACAACACCCCACCCGAACGCTACGGCAACGGCCGCTACCTCGGCGACATCGACAACGACCTGCCCGCCTACCTCGACCGGCACCACATCGACGAGATCTACTACACCCTCTCAGGCAGCGACACCCGGCTCAACACCGTCCTGCGCATGGCCGACGACCAGATGGTCACCTTCTACTTCGTCCCACGCCTCTCACGCAGCGTCGCACGCACATTTCACCTCCGCCGCATAGGCTCCATCCCCGTCCTCGCCGCCCACAACAACCCCCTCGACAACCACCTCAACCGCGCCGTCAAACGCGCCTTCGACATCACCTTCTCAGGCCTCTTCCTCCTCATCAGCCCCCTCATCTTCATCCCCATAGCCATCGGCATCAAAGCCACCTCACCCGGCCCCGTCTTCTTCAAGCAACTGCGCACAGGCTACAAAGGCCACGAATTCCTCTGCTGGAAATTCCGCACCATGCGCGTCAACAACGACTCCGACCGCCGGCAAGCCACCGCCGACGACCCCCGCAAGACCCGCTTCGGCAACTTCCTGCGACGCACATCACTCGACGAGCTCCCCCAGTTCATCAACGTCCTGCGCGGCGACATGTCAGTCGTCGGCCCACGCCCCCACATGGTCAAGCAGACCGAAGACTACTCACGCCTCATCGACCGCTACATGCTGCGCCACGTCGTCAAGCCCGGCATCACCGGCTGGGCCCAGGTCGTAGGCTACCGCGGCGCCACCGAAGAACTCTGGCAGATGGAAGGCCGCGTCGAGAAAGACGTCTGGTACATCGAGAACTGGAACCTCCTCCTCGACATCAAGATCATCATCCGCACCATCACC
>CAMWLW010000002.1 GCA_947175245.1 uncultured Bacteroidales bacterium | reverse complement strand
AAGGTGTCGAGATGCTTGAAATTTGCTATTTTTGCATTTTATTAGCAACCATCGCGATTTTTAATAAAACCATATCACTAAAATGGCCGAAAATATTATCACCGAACCCGAAGAGTCAAAGGGTTTAAACTTTGTAGAACAAATAGTTGCCGACGATCTCAAGGAGGGCAAGAATGGCGGACGCCTCAACACCCGTTTTCCGCCCGAACCCAATGGCTACCTGCACATTGGCCACGCCAAGGCCATCTGCATGGACTTTGGTGTAGCCGAGAAGTTCGGCGGCACGTGCAACCTGCGCTTCGACGACACGAACCCCGTCAAGGAGGATGTGGAGTATGTCGACTCGATACGCGAGGATATTCACTGGCTCGGTTTTGACTGGGGCAACCGCGAATACTATGCCAGCGACTACTTCCCACAGCTCTATGACCTGGCCATACGCCTGATCAAGGAGGGTAAGGCATACGTCGACGACCAGACGAGCGAGGAGATTGCGGCTCAGAAAGGCACGCCCACCACTCCGGGCACCAACAGCCCCTACCGCGACCGCAGCGTCGAGGAAAATCTCGACTTGTTCACGCGCATGAACGCGGGCGAGTTCCCCGAGGGTAGCCACGTGTTGCGCGCCAAGATTGACATGGCGTCGAACAACATGCACTTCCGCGACCCTATCATGTACCGCATCATACACCACCCCCATCACCGCACGGGCACCAAGTGGCATGTCTACCCGATGTATGACTTTGCCCACGGCCAGAGCGACTACTTTGAGGGTGTGACCCACTCGATATGCACGCTGGAGTTTGTGCCTCACCGTCCGCTGTACGACTACTTTGTCGACGAGCTGGCCGACGAGACCTACCGTCCGCGCCAGATCGAGTTCAACCGCCTCAACCTCACCTACACCGTGATGAGCAAGCGCAAACTGCTGCAGCTCGTGAAGGAGGGTCTGGTGGCCGGATGGGATGACCCCCGCATGCCGACTATCTCGGGCATGCGCCGCCGCGGTTTCACCCCGCGCTCGATACGCAACTTCATCGACACGATAGGCTACACCAAGTATGAGGCGCTGAACAGCGTGGCCCTGCTGGAGTATGCCGTACGCGAAGACCTCAACAAGATAGCCACACGCGCCATGGCCGTCATAGACCCCGTCAAGGTGGTAATCACCAACTATCCCGAGGGCCAGACCGAAATGGTGGAGATGGACAACAACCCCGAGAACCTCGAGGAGGGCACCCACCAGATGCCTTTCAGCCGCGAGATATACATTGAGCGCGACGACTTCATGGAAAATCCGCCCAAGAAATACTTCCGCCTCGCTCCCGACGGTGAGGTGCGTCTCAAGGGTGCCTATATCATCAAGTGTACCGGCGTGAAGAAGGATGCCGACGGCAATATCGAGGAGATATACTGCACATACGACCCCGAGAGCCGCAGCGGCCTGCCCGGCAGCCAGCGCAAGGTCAAGGGCACACTGCACTGGGTCGACGCCAACAAGGCTGTCGATGCCACCGTGCGCATGTACGACCGCCTGTTCAACGTCGAGAACCCGGCAGCCGAGACCGAGCGTGACTTCCGCGAGATGCTCAACCCCGACTCGCTCAAGATTGTCGAGGGTGTCAAGGTCGAGCCGTTCATTGCCGAGAACGCCAAGCAGGGCGCCAAGTTCCAGTTCCAGCGCATAGGCTACTTCACGCCCGACTATGACTCGACTCCCGACAAGCTCATATTCAACCGCACGATAGCCCTCAAGGACAGCTGGGAGAAAGCCCAGAAGAAATAAACGCCGATGAACGACAGCCCCAACGAATATAAAGAGCTGTACGACCAGTTTCGCCGTGACCTGAAAGAGCACCCCCTCGAAATGTACTATGACGAGGACGAGCTGATCATGGTCTACGACCAGGCCGGAGACTACAACGACATGCACACACAACTCAACGCCTTGATGTTGGGATACCGCCTGTATCCCGACAGCGAGGCGCTGCTCGTGCGCCAAGGGCTGTTCATCGTTTTCTATTCGACCTACAACATGCCCACGCTCGAGCAGTTCCTGCAGTGTCACTCGAAGCGCAAGGGCCTGATGTGGGATATACTGAGACTGCGCGTCAAGTCATATACCGGCGAGAATATGGATGACCGGCTGACGGAGATTATCGGGCAATACCGGTTTGAGGAGGACGAGGAGATAATACAGTTTGCCAATCTCGTCGAGCTGTCGCTCAGCTACGACTGGCTCGCCGAGCACTACAACGAGTTCATAGCCCGCTGCCGGTACAAGGACACGGCGCTGAGCGAGTGCATGAGGGTGCTGCGCATGAACTATGGCGAGATTGCGATACAACTTGGCGAGGAACTGACGCGCATCGACCCGTTCAACCACGACTCGTGGACCAAGCTCGCCGAGGTGAACCGCGACATGAACCACATTGACGACGGTCTCGCCGCCATCGAATATGCCAAGGCGCTCGCCCCTGACGACTACATGCAGCAGTTTGTCGAGGCCCAGCTGCTCGAAGCCAAGACGCCGGGCAACCCGCGCTCGATCGAGCTGCTCAAAAGGGTAATCGACGCGGCACCCGACATGATCGAGGCCAAGTACACGCTTTGTGACATCTATGCCAACGCAGGGCGGCACGACCTGGCAATTGAGCTGTGGGGCAACAGCGACAGCGAACCCGACGAGACGTCAGACCAGGCCACAGACCCAGGCGCGGCTAACGAGGTGTGCCACAACGAGGACGAACTCGAGACCACCCTGCAGCAACTCAACGAGGAGTCGCCCCAGAACACACAGCTGGCCACCATAAGCCTGATGAGTGCCTTTGACAAGGCTCACGGCCTGTACCGCCTGGCCGGCGAGTATGTGAAACTGCTGTATGACAACGACATGCTCACCGAGCTGATTGATTTCATGGAGCGCGAGCGTCCCGACGACAGCCCCGAGTTGAGATTTGAGGCCTACTCGATACCGCTATACGCCGCCGCGCTGCTGCGCACGGGCCGCTATGACGATGCCGTAAGGGTTGCGCGCGAATACTTGCTCAATTCCAACCGCCTGTGCACCAGCACTCAGATGAGACTGGCGTTTGCCGGCGTCAAAATCGCGCTCTCCTACATTATCGATAAAGCACTCGAGCGCGAGTACAGCCGCGACCGCGACCCCATCGCCGAGAGCTTTTCGTGATACTTCCCGTGCTTACAGGTAAGGATTAAACGTGCGCTCGTGACCTATCGTGGTCGCCGGGCCGTGACCGGGATAGACCACTGTCTCGGGCGGCAATGTGAGCAGGTTATCCTTCACCGAGCTGACAAGAGCCTCATGGCTGCCGCCATAGAGATCGGTGCGGCCTATGCTGCCCTGAAAGAGCGAGTCGCCGGTCAGGACAAAGTGCTGTGCGGCACAATAGAACGCAATGCCGCCCGGCGTGTGTCCCGGGACATCGATAACGGTCAGCTTGCTGTCGCCCAGCAATATCTCGTCGCCGGCATGCAGAGGGTGGTCGATCGTGACATTCTCAACGGCTATGGGCAGATGAAACTGAACCGTCTGCTGCTGTAACATCGAGGCCAGCGGTACCTCGGCCGGCGACGCACTCAGCTTCACGCCATACTTCTGCTCCATATAAGGGATGCCCAACGCATGGTCAAAGTGAATGTGAGTATTAAGCAGATACTTGACCTGCAGCCCGTTGTCGGCGATAAAGCGGTCGATGGTGTCGCGCTCGGCGCGGTTAGACATGCCGGCATCGACAACGGCGGCCTGCCGGGTAGCCTCGTCCCACACGATGTAGGTGATCTCACCAAACATGTTACATTCAAAGCCACTGAGTTTCAGTCCCATAATGCTAAAATTAGGTTAAAACGGTACGTAAACAAGTTTCTTGGTCTCAAAAAACGGCTCGCTGAAATAGTTGTTGAGGTCATATTCAAGCACCTCGGCGCCTTTCAGGCCACGCGACTCGTCGGCCATATCGCCACCCTTGAGGCATATCAGGCCGTTGGGATAACCGTTGCGGCTCTCACGCGACACCAGACGGCGTGAGATTTTCACCAGCTCGTCAAGGCGCATCACCGCACGGCTCACCACAAAGTCGACCCGCTGCTTGCACTCGGCAGCGTCGCCGTGAGTGAACGTCACATTCTCCAGACCGATATCCTCGGCAATAGACCGTGCGACGGTAATCTTCTTGCCCACGCGATCAATGAGGTGGAAGCTGCAATGAGGCCACATGATGGCAAGCGGTATGCCGGGGAAACCGCCGCCACACCCCAGGTCGATGAACGTCGTGCCGTCGACCGGAGTCATAAACTTGGCTATAGCCAGCGAGTGAAGTATGTGATTTACATACAAATTGTCGATATCGCGGCGTGAAATCACATTAATGCGCTCATTCCACATCGGGTACATCACTCCGAGAGCCTCAAACTGTTTCAGTTGCAGCTCGTTCAGGCCGGGAAAGTATTTGGTGATAATATCGGTCATCTGATCAGGCTTAAATTGTGGGCAAAGATAATCAAGATTACAATTAAAATCGTTATATTTGTACAAGATTTTATGAAAAAGGAATAATGAAAATAGGACAATACAACAGGCTCACGGTAAAACGGTTTGTCGACTTCGGCCTCTATCTTACCGATGACGAGGGTAATGAGGTGCTGCTGCCGGCGCGCTACATCGACGGTGACCCAGTGGTGGGCGACGAGATGGAGGTATTCGTGTACACCGACAGCGAAGACCGTCCCGTGGCCACCACCGAACACCCGTATGCCACCGTCGGCGAGGTAGCATTTCTGCAGGTGGCCGAGGTGAGCCGCATAGGCGCATTCCTCGACTGGGGACTGCCCAAAGACCTGCTCGTTCCGTTCAAGGAGCAACGCGCCACCATGCGCCGCGGCGGTGTCTACCCTGTCTACATATATCTTGACCACGCCTCGGGCCGCATCGTCGGGTCGGCCAAGCTCGAGAAATTCCTCGGCAATGCCCTGCCACGCTACAAATGCGGTCAGGCCGTCACCGCTCTCGTGCTGCAGCACACCGAGATAGGCTACAAAGCCGTGGTCGACAACATGTTCATGGGCATGGTATATGACTCGGCCGTCTACACGCCGCTAACCATCGGCCAGACGGTCACCGCCTACATAAGCCGCGTGAGGCCCGACGGCAAAATCGACCTCACCCTGAGCAGCCGCAACGAGATTGACCACATAGCCGACCGCATAATAGATTATGTGTCGTCGCCCGAACGCACGATGCCCGTCGACGACAATATGGCGCCCGAGACTGTCAAAGAGCTGTTCGGCTGCAGCAAGCGACTCTACAAGCAGGCGCTCGGAGCCCTATACAAGACCGGCCGACTGTCAAAAAACTAAACCGCGAACGACTGTCAAAAAAACTAAACAGCGATGGACGTACTCTACGAGGATAATCACATAATCATAGTCAACAAACAGCCCGGCGAGATAGTGCAGGGCGACAAGACGGGCGACAAACCGCTGTCAGAGACCGTCGCCGAGTGGATCAAAGAGAAGTATGCCAAGCCCGGCAACGTGTTCGTTGGCGTGGTTCACCGCCTCGACCGCCCGGTGGGCGGCGTGGTGATATTCGCCAAGACATCCAAGGCACTGAGCCGCCTGAACGAGATGTTCCGCAAGGGCGAGGTTCACAAAACCTACTGGGCCATCACGCGCAACATGCCCCCGCAGACATCGGACACGCTGACCCACTACATCTCGACCGTCGAACGCAACAACAAGTCGTATGCCCACGACAAGCCCGGCAAGGACACCAAGGAAGCACGGCTCACGTACCGGCACCTGGCGTCGACCGATCGTTACCATCTGCTCGAAGTCAATCTGCTCACGGGCCGCAAGCACCAGATACGCGTACAACTCGCCGCCATAGGCTGCCCCATAAAGGGCGACCTGAAGTATGGCGACAAGCGCAGCAATCCCGACGGCAGCATATCGCTGATGGCACGCCACGTGAGCTTCGAGCACCCCGTGTCACACAAGACCATTTCGGTAACAGCCCCCGTCCCGGCCGACGACAACCTGTGGAGAGCGCTTGCCGACGGTGCCGACGCGCCCAAAGTATAACCACTAAACAGCATCATCACATGAAAAAGGAAGACCTACGCATAGTTTTTCTCGGCACGCCCGAGTTTGCTGTCGAGAGCCTCGACACCCTTGTCAAAAACGATTTCAACATAGTCGGAGTAGTCACCATGCCCGACAAACCGGCCGGACGCGGACACAAACTGCTGCAGTCGGCCGTCAAGCAGTATGCAGTAGCCCACGGCCTCAACCTCATGCAGCCCGTCAGTCTCAAAGACCCCGGGTTCGTCGAGTCGCTGCGCGCGTTGCGGGCCGACCTGTTCATAGTCATCGCCTTCCGCATGCTGCCCGAGGTCGTGTGGCAGATGCCGCCGCTCGGCACGTTCAATCTGCACGCATCGCTGCTGCCCCGCTACCGCGGAGCTGCCCCCATCAACCGCGCGGTGATGAACGGCGACACCGAGACCGGCGTCACCACCTTCATGCTCAAACACGAGATTGACACGGGCGATATACTGGCTCAGGAACGAACTCCGATAGGCCCCGACGAGTGTGTGGGCGACGTTCACGACCGCCTAATGAGCATCGGCGCACGCCTCACGCTCAAGACCGTCAACGACATCCTCGCCGGCGAGCTCCGTCCCGTGCCACAGGACGAGCTGTTGCAGGGAGCCGAACCTACACCGGCGCCCAAGATATTCAAGGACGACTGCCACATCGACTGGAACCGCCCGGCCGCCGAGGTACACAACCTCGTGCGCGGCCTGTCGCCCTACCCCGCCGCCTGGGCCATGATGTCGCTCGCAGGCGCCCCGGTCGTCAGCGTCAAGATACTCCGTGTCACCCCTGTCAATGACATGGCCGTCACCGCTCCCGGTCATGTCACCATCGACGGCGACCGTCTGCTGGTAGATTGCGCCGACAAGCCCGTGATAATCGAGACCCTGCAGCCCGCCGGCAAGCGCCCTATGCAGGCCGCCGACCTGCTTCGCGGCCTCAATCCGCGCACCGTCACCTGCGAGTGAAACGCCCAAATTACCGGGCCGTTTGTTTGGCTGTTTGAGAGGATTTTATTAACTTTGTACTGTTTAAAACAGTAAACTTAATCATAACACATGTCTGAAAATAAAGAGGAATATAGCGCGAGTAACATTCAGGTGCTCGAAGGCCTGGAAGCTGTGCGCAAACGTCCTGCGATGTACATTGGCGACATCAGCGCCAAGGGTCTCCACCACCTCGTCTATGAGGTAGTCGACAACTCGATCGACGAGGCTCTCGCAGGTTATGCAACCCATATTGACGTTACAATCAACGAGGATAACTCAATAACCGTAGTCGACAACGGCCGCGGCATCCCCGTCGACATGCACGAGAAAGAGCACAAAAGCGCTCTCGAGGTGGTGCTCACCGTGCTCCACGCCGGCGGTAAGTTTGACAAAGGCTCATACAAGGTGTCGGGCGGTCTGCACGGCGTGGGTGTGTCGTGCGTAAACGCACTGTCGACCTATCTGCGCGCCGAGGTACACCGCAACGGCCGCTGCTACATACAGGAATACAGCTGCGGTAAGCCCACCACCGAGCTGCGTGTCGAGGGCGAGAGCACACACACCGGCACATCGATCACATTCAAACCCGACGCATCGATTTTCACCGAGACTGTCTACAGCTATGACACGCTCGCAAACCGTCTGCGCGACCTGGCGTTCCTCAACGCCGGCATCCACCTGAGCCTCACCGACATGCGTCACCGTGACGCCGATGGCAACCCGCGCCATGAGGAATTCTACTCAGAGACCGGCCTGCAGGAGTTTGTAGAGTATATCGACTCTAACAAAGAGTCGCTCATCAACGACGTCATCCACCTCAACACCGAGCGTCAGGGCATACCCGTCGAGGTGGCTCTCACTTATAACACCACCTACAACGAGAACGTATTCAGCTACGTCAACAACATCAACACCATCGAGGGTGGTACTCACCTGACAGGCTTCCGCCGCGGTCTCACATTCACGCTCAAGAAGTATGCCGAGGAAAACAAGATGCTCGAGAAAGCCAAAGTCGACGTGTCGAGCGATGACTTCCGCGAGGGTCTCACCGCTGTCGTGTCGGTCAAGGTTATGGAGCCCCAGTTTGAAGGCCAGACCAAGACAAAACTCGGCAACTCGGAAGTGAGCGGTGCCGTGCAGACAGCTGTCAGCGAGGCCCTCAGCACATATCTCGAGGAGCATCCCCGTCAGGCCAAGACTATCGTCGAGAAAGTCATACTCGCAGCCCAGGCACGTCATGCCGCCATCAAGGCACGCCAGAATGTGCAGCGCAAATCGCCCCTGAGCAGCGGCGGTCTGCCCGGCAAACTCGCCGACTGCTCGTCGCGTCACGCCGAGGAGTGCGAGCTCTTCCTCGTCGAGGGTGACTCGGCAGGCGGTACAGCCAAGAGTGCCCGCGACCGTCACTTCCAGGCAATCCTGCCCCTGCGCGGTAAAATTCTCAACGTCGAGAAGGCCATGGAGCACAGCATCTATGACTCGGAGGAAATCACCAACCTGTTCCGCGCACTGCGTGTCACCATCGGCACCCCCGACGACCCCAAGGAAGCCAACCTCTCGAAGCTCGCCTACCACAAAATCATCATCATGACCGATGCCGACGTCGACGGCGCCCACATCGCCACCCTGCTGATGACATTCTTCTTCCGCCGCATGCGTCCCATCATCGAGCACGGCTACCTGTACCTCGCCACCCCGCCGTTGTACAAGTGTGTGCGCGGCAAGACCGAGGAGTATTGCTGGACCGAACAGCAGGTACAGCAGTTCATAGCCGCCAACGGTGACAAAACTAAGGTCTACCGATTCAAGGGTCTCGGTGAGATGGACGACAAGGAGCTGCGCGAGACAACCATGTCGCCCGAGTACCGCATGCTCAAGCAGGTGCAGATCGAAGACGCAGCCGAGGCCGACCGCATTTTCTCGATGCTGATGGGCGAGGACGTAGGCCCGCGCCGCGACTTCATCGAGGAGCACGCCAACTATGCCAACATTGACGCCTGATAACGGCTATAAACCCTTATTAACGAGCGACCCCATGCTATATGAGGCCGCTCGTTTAACAAAACGGCCATCTCATGCGTTATATAATATAATTAATGTATAACCGCGTTTCAACATAAACACCATATAACACACATGGCACGCTCACTGACAAGAAAGAATAATGAAAGACTGCTGGCCCGGATAAAAGAATGGATAGCCCAGCAGCAGAACAACACATATAATTATAAACAGGTGGCACACGCCCTCGGCGCCTCGGCACCGATAGAGCAACGTCAGGTAGCATTCTTCCTGGCCGAACTGGCCCTGAACGGCGACCTGATAGAAGTGACACCGGGCAAATACAAGACGACACGCCGCACAGCGTTGACATCGGGCACGTTCGTGCGCCGCTCCAACGGCAAGAACAGCGTCATCACCGACGAGGATGGCGAGACAATCAGCGTGGCCGAGCGCAACTCGATGCACGCCCTCAACGGCGACCGTGTGCTCATCAACATCGCGGCACGCCGCCGGGGTATCGAACCCGAGGCCGAGGTCGTTGAGATTATCGAGAAAAAAGACCAGATATTCATCGGCACACTGCGGGTCGAAAAGCATTTCGGCCTGCTGCTCACCGACTCAAAGTTCCTGGCCACCGACATATTCATACCGAGCAACCGGCTCAAAGGCGGCCGTACGGGCGACAAAGCCATCGTGCGTATTACCCACTGGCCCGAAGATGCAAAAAATCCCCGCGGCATGGTCGTCGACATCCTTGGCCGTGACGGTGAGAACAATGCCGAGATGCACGCCATCCTGGCCGAGTTCGGCCTACCCTACATCTACCCCGAGAGCGTAGATAAGGCAGCTCAGAAAATCGGCGCCGGAATCACCCCCGAGGTCGTCGCACAGCGTCTGGACATGCGCCCTGTGACGACATTCACCATCGACCCTAAGGACGCCAAGGACTTTGACGATGCACTGTCGTTCAGGCGTCTCCCCAACGGCAACTACGAGATAGGCGTCCACATAGCCGACGTCACGCACTATGTACAGCCCGACACCGCGCTCGACCGTGAGGCGTTCAAGCGTGCCACCTCGGTCTACCTTGTCGACCGTGTCGTGCCGATGCTGCCCGAACACCTTAGCAACGGCATCTGCTCGCTGCGCCCCGACGAGGACAAGCTCACCTTCTCGTGCATCTTTGAGATGAACGATAAGGCCGAAGTGCTCAGATCACGCATAGCCCGTACCGTCACCCGCAGTAACCGCCGCTTCACCTACGAGGAGGCACAGGATGTCATCGAGACAGGCCACGGCGACTACAAGGACGAGATTCTGACCCTCGACCGCCTCGCCAAGATACTGCGTGCCGAGCGATACAAACACGGCTCGGTAGAGTTTGACCGCGCCGAGGTGAAGTTTGACATCGACGCCGACGGCCATCCCACAGGCGTGTACTTCAAGGAGTCGAAAGACGCCAACAAACTCATCGAGGAGTTCATGCTGCTGGCCAACAAGACCGTAGCCACTGTCATAGGGCACCCGGCCCACAACAAGAAACCCAAGGCGTTTGTCTATCGTGTTCACGACCAGCCCGACCAGAGCAAGCTCCAGGATCTCGCCACCATTGCAGCCACATTCGGCTACAAAATCAAGATATCGGGCGACCCCGAGCAGATTAACCGCTCGATTAACAAGATGCTCGCCGACGTCAAAGGCCGTGCCGAGGAGAATTTCCTCTCCACCCTGGCCATACGCTCTATGGCCAAAGCCTTTTACTCGACCGACAACATCGGTCACTATGGTCTCGGCTTCAAATACTATACCCACTTCACATCGCCCATACGCCGATACCCCGACATGATGGTTCACCGACTGCTGGCACGTTACCTTGACGGCGGCCGCAGCGTCAACATCGAGAAACTCGAGGACGAGTGCAAACACTCGTCAGAGATGGAGCAGCTCGCCGCCAACGCCGAGCGCGCTTCAATCAAATACAAGCAGGTCGAGTTCATGGCCGACCATATTGACGAGGAGTATACCGGCGTCATAACAGGCGTCACCGAGTGGGGCCTGTATGTCGAGCTCGAGGAGAACATGTGCGAGGGTCTCGTGCCGATGCGTGATCTCGCCGACGACTACTATGACTTTGACGAGAAGAACTACTGCCTCATAGGACGGCGCACCCACACGCGCTACCGCCTCGGCGACAAAGTCAAGGTCAGAGTGGCGCGTGCCGACATCGCCAAGAAGCAGCTTGACTTTGTCATCGCCGACAAACCCACCAGACCCGACGAGGACGATCTGGGCAGTCTGGTGACTTTCAGACAGGCCCTGTACGACCGCCCCGGCAAGAAATATCGCGGCCCGCGCAACACCGCACGCACTCCCCGACGATAAAGTGAGATTATTTTAGTTATTTTCACAATAAGATGTGATGAAAGTACGTTTATACCCTAAACGTACTTTCTTTTTTTCTGATGATTTCATTTTATCTGATGAGCAATCCTTCGATAAAACCAACCGACGCCTCGATTATCCTCACCTACCGCTGCCCGATGAAGTGCATGATGTGCAACATCTGGCAGAATCCTACCGATAAGAATGAGGAAATCACGGCATCGGATCTCAAGACCCTTCCCCGCCTCAAATTCATCAATCTGACGGGCGGCGAGCCCTTTGTACGTGAGGATATCGCCGAGATTGTCGAGGAATGTTACCGTCACACCGACCGTATCGTCATATCGACATCGGGATGGTTTGAAGACCGCATAATCGAGCTGGCTCGCAAGTACCCCAACATAGGCATACGAATCTCAATTGAAGGTCTGAGCGAGAAGAACGATGAGCTGCGCGGCCGCCGCGGCGGTTTCGACAAGGGCCTGCGCACACTGCTCAAGCTGCGCGACATGGGTCTGAAAGACATAGGTTTCGGCTGCACGGTATCAAACAACAACTCGGCCGACATGCTGTCGCTCTACAGCCTGTCCAAAGCCCTGGGCATGGAATTTGCCACCGCTGCCTTCCACAATTCATATTATTTCCACAAAACCGACAATCGCATCACCAACCGCGATGAGGTTATCGATAACTTCAAGAAGCTCATAGAGTTGCAGCTCGCCGAGAAACATCCCAAATCGTGGTTCCGCGCGTTCTTCAACATGGGTCTCATCAACTATATCGACGGTAATCGCCGTCTGCTGCCGTGCGAGGCGGGCACAGCCAACTTCTTCATCGACCCGTGGGGCGAAGTCTACCCCTGTAATGGCATGGAAGAAAGTTGCTGGAAAGAGTCGATGGGCAATATACGCACGGCCGACTTCGACACCATCTGGAACAGCGAGCAGGCCGCCCGCGTCCGTGAGAAAGTGCGCCGCTGCCCCAAGAACTGCTGGATGGTGGGCACCGCCTCGCCGGTGATGAAGAAGTACATCACCCACCCTGCCAAGTGGGTGTTGAAAAATAAACTCCGCTCCATGCGCGGACTCAAGCCGTGCCTTGTATCAAAGCCCTACAATGTAGGTCAGGATCCGGCACAAGGCGACCTGCGCCCAAAATTCTAACCGATCCACGTTAATGAAAATCGCTGTCATAGGCACGCGTGGCATCCCCGACATACAGGGAGGCGTCGAGACCCATTGTGAGGAGCTATATCCGCGCCTCGCCGCCATGGGATTTGACATCACCCTGATGCGCCGCTCATGCTATGTCAACGACACGCTCAAAGAATATAAGGGTGTCAGACTGATCGACATCTACGCTCCGCGCAAAAAATCGCTCGAGGCCATCATCCACACCACGCTCGCTGTCATCAAGGCACGCCGCCTCGGCGTCGATGCCGTGCATTGTCACGCCGTCGGCCCCTCTATAGTCATACCGCTCGCGCGGTTGCTCGGTCTCAAGGTCGTGATGACCCATCACGGCCCCGACTATGACCGCAAGAAGTGGGGACGCATGGCAAAAACCGTCCTCAAGACAGGCGAACGTTGGGGTGTCAGGAACGCCAGCCGCGTCATAGTCATCTCAAACGTCATCAACGACATAATAAAACGTAAGTACAACCGACGTGACGCATCACTGATTTTCAACGGCGTGAATACCCCGACCAAGTCAACCGACACCGACTATATCGCATCACTCGGCCTGACACCGGGACGATATATCGTCGCGCTCGGACGCTTCGTGGCCGAGAAGGGATTTCACGATCTAATCACGGCCTTCGGCCTATCGTCGGCCGCATCGCTCGGCTACCGACTCGTCATTGCCGGCGATGCCGACCATGAGGATGAATACTCGGCCTCACTCAAAAAGCAGGCCCGCGAGGCCGGCACGGTGCTCACGGGTTTTATCAAGGGCGAGCGGCTCAATCAACTCATGTCACACGCCGCGCTTTTCGTGCTGCCTTCCTACCACGAGGGCTTGCCAATAGCACTGCTCGAGGCCATGAGCTACAATCTCGACGTTATCGTGAGAGACATCCCGGCCAACACAATTGACGAACTTGAGCCGACCGACTTCTTCAGGACGGGCGATATCGACTCGCTCAAAACGGCTATCGACGCCAAACTGTCGGCAGGCGCAACAGCAACACCGCGGCAGTATGACCTGTCGCGCTACTCGTGGGACACGATTGCGGCTCAGGTAGCCGACGTGTACCGTTCACTCTAATCAATTTTTCTTTTTATCGGCGAGACTGTCAAACAGCTTCATCAGTGAGGCATAATGAACCTCGGGCGAATATCGGCTTTGTATCAATTCAAACGCGCGCTCGCCCATAGCACGGGCAGCAGACTCGTTATCGGCCATGAAGTCAAGACAACGTCTCAGGTCGGCCACGTCACGGTACTTGAATGTCAGACCGGTCACATCATTCTCCACGAGTTCGGGCAACGAGCCGAAATCAGTTGCAATCACGGCCTTGCGATAAGCGAAACTCTCAAGAATAGCATTCGGGAAATTGTCATACCACTCTGACGGCACGACGGTACACCGGCACGACTGCAGGTAGGGCACAATCTCGTCAAACGACATTCGGCCAAGGAACTCGATGTTGCCACCGGCCTCGGTGAGCGACTTTTTCAGCTCAAGGTCATAGCCATCGTTCGAGAAGCCTATTATCTTCAGGCGGTGACGTGTTCCCTTGACTGCGTCGACAAGAGTCTGCAATCCTTTCTGACGTTCCACACGCCCCACATACAGAAAAAACGGCTCATAGCTAATGGCCGACGCGTCGTACGGACGCAGATTGAAGAACGTTGGTATGTGATTCAGCCGGGTCGCATCGATGCCATACTCGTTGAGCTTGGACATTGTGAACGACGACGGCACCACAAAGGCATCGACACGGCGCGTGACCCCCATAGCGTCATGCAGCGCCTTGGCGCCGGCCTTGATGGCCGAGTAGACGGTCGAGTTCATCACACACCTGTTGCGCACACAACTCAGGCGCTTACCCTTGAGGCAGTCCTCACACACACCCGTGCGCTCGTTGTAGAACAGCGCGTTCGGGCACATATACTGGAAGTCACTTATACGATGTACAACCGGTATCCCCATGCTGCGCGCGGCATCTATTATCGACGGTGATATCTTGTTGTGATACTGCATGATATACACCAGGTCGGGGCAGGTGTCACGCAGCAGCGAGGTGAATTTGCGCTTGGCCTCAAACGAGTAGAACATGCGGGTGAACGACTTCAGCACCGTCGATACATTCTTACGGGTCTTGGCAAAATACTCACTGTCGTCGACCGACTCGAGAAAATATTTGTCGTAAGGGGTATCAAAATTCTTTGAACTCTTCACCGAGAACGGCACCACCTCATGTCCGTGGCGTTCAAGAACCTCCTTGATATTAAAATAATATCTCTCGGGGCCTCCCGAGATAAAATATCGGTAATTTACGAGCGCAATTTTCATTAGTGGTTTACCTGATAGGATTGAGGTCTGATTTATACCAGTCGACAAATAGACGCACACCCTCGCTGAGAGCGACACGCGGCTTCATACCGGTCAGAGCTTCAAGCCGCGTCGTATCGGCCATTGTACAATACACATCACCGGGCTGCATAGGCAGATATATCTTCTCGGCCTCGCGACCACATGCAGCCTCAATTTCCTTGATAAAATCGGTGAGACGCACCATGTTTGACCCGCCAATGTTATATATGTTGTAGGCGACGCCGTTGTCATTGACAGGCGGACGGTTATCGATAACAGCTACGGTGCATTTGACAATATCGTCGATGTAGGTGAAATCGCGTAGCATGTCGCCGTGGTTGAACACCTTGATAGGCTCGCCGGCCAGTATAGCCCTGGTGAAAAGCACCGGCGACATGTCGGGGCGCCCCCAGGGGCCATAGACGGTGAAGAAACGCAGCCCGGTAGTCGAGAAACCGTAGAGCTTGCTGTAGGCGTGGGCCATCAGCTCGTCGCTTTTCTTTGACGCGGCATACAGGCTCACAGGGGTATCGACCCGGTCGGCCTCGTTGTAGGGTGTACGGCCGTTGAGACCGTAGACCGAGCTCGACGATGCGAACACAAGATGCTCCACACCGTTATTGCGGCAACCCTCAAGGATGTTGAGGAAGCCCAGGATGTTGCTTTGCAGATAGTCGTATGGGGCCGTGATTGAGTGGCGCACGCCTGCCTGGGCGGCAAGGTTGACAACGGTGTCAAAGTGGCCGTCGGCAAAGAGGCGGTCGACAGCAGCCTTGTCGGCAATATCCAGCCTGATGAAACTATAATCGGGAAAACGCTCGGAAACCAACATCGCGCCTGGCTCAATACCCACGGTGGCGTCACATACAAAACCGCCGCGACGCAGGCGCGCATACTTCAGCCTCACGTCATAGTAGCTGTTGATGTTGTCAACACCCACTACCACGTCACCTCGCCCGGCGAGGCTCTCGGCGACGGCCGATCCTATAAAACCGGCAGCGCCGGTCACAAGAATTTTCATGAGTCTGATTGGTTTCTTACGTTTCTAATGCAAATTTAATACAAATTGCCGAAATTCACAGCCGTCGGGCTATAAAATATATCGGTCGTCGGTCATCATGACCTTGTAACAGTCGTCGGCATCGAGCGTGACGAGTATCAGCTCGGTGGCGGGGAGAGCGCGTATCATTGAGACGGCGCTGTCGGGGTGCATCGCCATGCAGGCTGTAGCCAGCGCGTCGGCGGTGGCACAGTCGGGTGCAATCACAGTGGCACTGAGCGTGTTCGTCACTACCGGGCGGCCTGTCACGGCACTGATGGTGTGACCTATACGCCGTCCGTCGGGCATATCGCGGTAATTGCGGTAGTTGCCCGAGGTAGCCACACCACCCTGCCCCGGCTCAATCGTCAGCAATCCGCGGTGCCCGGCCACGCTGTCGACTGGCGCGTCTATCATCACCCGCCACGGCTTGCCGCGCCGGTTGTGACCGTTCAGAGCTATCTCGCCGCCAATCTCGATGAGGTAGTTGCCGACACCGTTGCGCCTGAACATCGCCGCGATCATGTCACAGCCATAGCCCTTGGTGACGGCGCTGAAGTTGAACGTCGTGTCGGGATGCTTCTTGACTATCGAGTCGCCGACTATATGACAGTCGGCAATCCCCACAGTAGCCAATACGCTATCAATCACGGCGTCATCGGGGCTTGTTGATTTTTGGTCACCAAAACCGAAACCCCACAGGTTGATGAGCGGTGACAGTGTGGGGTCAAAAGCCCCGCATGACAGCACGTTGACACGTTGCGAGATATTGAACACATTCCTGATATTGCTGTCGACAGCCTGCGACCTGTTGGAATTTACAGCCGATATCAACGACTCGCGATTGAACGGTGACAGCGACAGCTCGACATCGCGCATGATGACATGAACCGAGTCGACCAGCGATGCGTCGCCCTGATATTTTATCGAGTAGGTGGTGTTCCACACCGCGCCGTCAATGCAGACCTCGCCGGGCGACTCGCTGCACGAAAATAGCCCCGAAAGCATCAGAGCCATCGGGGCTACCACTTTATAGTATCTTGCAATCATTGATTATCCTTAGGTCGGGGCAATGTGAATGTGAACTGCAGGCCGCCGGCGGGACGGTTGCTGACTGTGATTGTACCGCCCATTGCAACGACGGTGCTCTTCACGATAGGCAGGCCGAGGCCTGTACCGCCGTTGCGGCGCGAACGGCCGGTATCAACCCTGTAGAATCGCTCAAACAGGTGTGATACACTCTCAGGCGGAACGCCGACACCATCGTCATAGAACACAAACGAGTAGTAATGGTCGCTGACATCGACACACTTGATTACCATTTCGGTGCCGTGAGAATAGAACACGGCGTTCTTGATAAGGTTGTGAAGCATGCCGGCCAGCAGAGCCTTGTTACCCATCACCATACAGTCGAGTGGCAATACCATGTTGAGGCGCATGTCGCCGGTGATACCGCTCGCCTCGGCATCTTCGATTGTCGAGGCAACCAGCTCGCTGAAGTTAAGCGGTTCGATCTTGACCTGCGAGCTCGACTCTTCAAGGCGCGTCATTGTCGAGAGGTCATTGAGCAGGTCACACAGGCGGTTCACCTGGGCCTGAGCCTTGACAAGGAAGTGACGGCGTGCATTCTCGTCCATATCCTTCTCGTCGATAACCGTGTCGATGTAGCCTTTGACAATACCTACGGGCGTCTTGAGCTCGTGTGAGATATTGTTGGTGAGCTGACGTTTGAGCTTGGCACGCTCCTCGATGGCGTGGAGGGCCATGTTGTGTTCGTGCTCGCGGGCAGCCACGGCTGCGCTGCGTGCGTTATAGATGTGAATTACCTTACGCGATATGTCGCCGAGCTCGTCGTCGGGGAACTTGTCGTATGTGACGAAGTCACGGTCATTGGCAGCACGTTCAACAAAGTCGCGCAACAGCCTGACGTTGCGGGTGATGTGACGTGTCATAAGGTAAGATATCACCGTGATGCACACCAACACGCCGAAAATAATCACCCACAGGAACATATCGGTCGACACGGCACGCGATATCGACACGTTTGACGGCATGATCGTGCGTACAATAAGGGTCGAGTCGTGAGAGTAGGTCGACTTGTACAGGAACGCATCGTTGGGCTTATAACCGATCGAGTCGACTATGAGTGTCTCGAGGTCGGCGCCGTTGATAACTCCGTCATGATCCTGATCGACAAGTGTCGGCGGCTTGAATTCAAAGCCTTTGCCGTCAATATACTTACCTGTCTTGGCGTCGTACACACCGATGAGCACGTCGTCAAGCGGAGTGCCGGTAAAGTAGGCTTCGATAAAGTCGAGATAGTCGGCCACCTTCTGCTGGTCGTTGTAGGTGCGCAACAGCACGTTGTTGAACGACTCAAGCTGACCGATGTACATCTCCTTGCGGGTAGCGACGTCATGACGGTACATGACCACGCCAAGCGCGATAATCACTATCCAGAGGATGGTGACGAGCGGAATGAATATCCGCGACTGCAGGTTAAACTTCCTCTTTAAAACCATAACCGAATCCCAGACGTGTTGTAATGTGCGAACCGTACTCGCCGAGCTTGCGGCGCAGACGTGCGATGTTAACATCAACCGCACGGTTTGTCACGACCTCATTGGGCCATACATTCTTCAGTATTTCTTCGCGGGAATGGATGCGATTGCGGTGTTCGAGGAAGAACAACAGTATGTCAAATTCATTACGAGTCAGTGCCACGGGCTCACCGCCAATGTAACATTGTTTCTCGTTGCGATTAATTCTGAGCGTTTTGAAAGTGATGTCGGGCTCGTAATGGCCTTTGTCGATCTGATGTGAGATGGTGTCTGAGACGTGTGCGCGGCGCAAAACCGTACGTACTCGGGCCAGCACTACATTAATATTAAAGGGCTTTGTAATATAGTCATCACTGCCTTTGTTAAGGCCCATGACGATGTCGTCTTCTTCAGACAAAGCCGAGCAGAACATCACGGGAATCTTCTGAGTAGCGGCGCTGTTCTTAATCTTACGCAGTAAATCAAAGCCACTTAGCTTATCCATCATGATGTCTACTATAAGCAGCGAATAAGCCGATATGTCAAGTGTCAGTGCCTCCTCGGCGCTATAGGCGGTATCGACCTCATAGCCGTCTTTCTCGAGATTGTATTTAAGAATTTCGCAAATAGACTCTTCGTCATCAACTACTAATATTCTTACGCTCATGTCATGTATTGGTTTAGATTCTTAACTTATTTTGCTTTAGGATTTCACGCGAAGATACGAATTTTATACTATGAACAATTGTTATTTTTTGTTAAATGTAACATCTACACCCATTTTCATCCATCACTTCAATGATGGTGTATCCCATTCTTTTGAATATGAATTTTTTTAGTTAATTTTGTGATATGAACCTCGAAGGCCAAAATATAGAATACAAACGCATCTGGAAAGACGAGTACCTAAAATGGGTATCGGGCTTTGCCAATGCCCAAGGCGGAAAGATTTACATCGGCATTGATGATGACATGAGTGTCGCAGGCGTCACCAAACTGCACGAACTGATGGAAGACATACCTAACAAAATCATTAATCTAACCGGTGTATTTCCCGAAACCAACCACCTCATAATGGATGGCAAGGATGTAATTGAGATTGTCATTGAGCCATCAGGAATGCCCATCTCTTATCGAGGGGTGTATTACTATCGTTGCGGCGCGACCAAACAGGAGTTTCGCGGTGCTGCTCTCCATCAGTTCCTTTTAAAGAAGATGGGACTGAACTGGGAGGACATCCCGTGTGACGGCCTGACATTGGACGATATAGACGACGATGCGATTGAATATTTCATGGATCACGCCATAGATGAGGGACGTATGGATCCCGAATCACGTAAATCGTCGAAAGAAGAGGTACTGTCAAATTTAGGACTCATTAGGGATGGCGTACCTACAAACGGTGCCGTACTGCTGTTCGGCAAATATCCTCAGCGCCGATTTGTCACCTCAAGTTTCAAGATTGGTCGGTTTGGAGTCGATGACGCAGATTTATTGAGTCAAGACCAAATCGAAGGAAATCTGATACAAATGACCGATAAGATAATTCAAGTGTTAAGTAGCAAGCATCTTATCCGCCCCATACATTATGAGGGTCTACAACGCAAAGAACCGTTGGAAATCCCTGAAGACGCACTTCGAGAAATCATCTTCAACAGTATCGTTCACAAATTGCAAAGCGGCACATGGAACCAAATGAGCATCTATGATGACCACATACGCCTATGGAACGAGGGCGCCTTACCTGAAGACTTTACTGTTGAAACCTTAATGAACAAGCATACATCAAAGCCGCGCAACCCGAAGATAGCACAAGTATTCTACCGCGCCGGATTCATTGAGGCATGGGGTCGCGGCTATGAGAAAATTATGAGTGCGTTTGATAATGCCAACCTTAAGCGCCCGAAGTTCTTTATGGAACAAGGAGGCGTCACAGCTATTATCCCACGAGAAATTTTCATATCAATCAGAGGAGACCAGAAAACCGATACAAAACCAACCAGAAAACCGATACAAAACCGATACAAAATCGACCAGGAAATAGAACCACAAACAGCACAAGAACAGCCTGAAAACCAATATAACACCAAACCAAACCGAACCAAAACCGATACAAAACCGAACCAAAACCGATACAAAACCGACCAGAAAACCGATACAAAACCGACTAGAAAAGTCGAAGATCAAGTTTATATTTTAAGTGTAGTCAAAGAGAATCCCTTAATCTCAATGGATCGGTTAAGCGAATTACTTGAGATTTCTAAAAGTAGTGTACAGCGCCGGCTCGGGACTCTTGTAAGAGAGGGTAAATTACGACACATTGGTCCCAACAAAGGTGGTCACTGGGAGGTAATTGAATAATTGGATATTTGACGTCATGAATACCGACAACTATACATTTACTACCACTATCAAGGTAAGAGACTATGAGGTTGACGTGCAGGGCATCGTCAACAACGCGCGCTACCTGCACTACCTTGAACATACACGCCACGAGTTCTGCGACTCGATAGGCTACTCGTTCCGCGCCATGCACGAACGTGGTTATGACCCCGTGCTGTCGCGCGCCGAGGTCGACTACCTCACCCCGCTCACCCTGGGCGAGACGATGGTGAGCTGCCTCAACATTTCACGCCGCGGCCCGCGGTACATTTTCAAACAGGATATATACAAACCCGACGGCACCCCGGTAGTCAAAGCGCTCATTACGGTAGTGGTCTTACATGAAGGCCGCGTGTCGCGTGGCGACGAACTAAACGAGGCATTCGGGCCCTATCTCTCGCCCCTATGAACACCGACGTCGACACACTCACCGCACGCATCGCCATGTCGATGCTCTCGGGCATGGACACAACCGTGGCCGACAGGCTGCTGGAAGCTCTCGGCACGCCCGAGGCAGTGATGTCGGCGTCAGAGGCCGAGCTGAAAGCCATCGGTGATGTGCCGAAATCGATTGTGCCTATTCAGAAACGCTATCAAGCCACCGAGCGGGCGCGCAGCGAAGTGAAATTTCTCAACACCACATCAATCAAACCTGTATGGTACCGTGACGCAGATTTTCCACACCGACTTCTCAACGCCTCCAGGCCACCGGTGATGATATACACGCTCGGCGATGTTGACCTGAACGCGTCGCTGACAGTGGGCATCGTGGGCACGCGCCACGCCACCACCTACGGCAACGCCGTAACAGAGCAACTCGTCAACGACCTCGCCGCCCATGTGGACAACATCGTCACCGTGAGCGGTCTGGCCTACGGCATCGACGTGGCCGCCCACCGCTCATCGCTCGCGGCCGGCATCCCGACTGTCGGCGTGCTCGGCCACGGACTGAACCGCATCTACCCGGCCGTACACCGCGATGTAGCCGGCCGCATGGTGCGTCAGGGCGGCATGCTGCTGTCAGACTACGACCACGAGGCCAACGTCAACGGCTACAACTTCCTGGCCCGCAACCGCTTGATTGCCGCACTGAGCGATGCGCTCGTTGTGGTGGAATCGGGCGAACAGGGTGGCGCTCTCGCCACTGCTCGACTGGCGGCAAAATGTGGTTCGCGTGTCGCGGCAGTACCGGGCCGGGTGACCGACGTGTATAGCGCCGGCTGCAACCGCCTCATAGCCACAGGCCAGGCTACGGCAATAACATCGGCCGACGACCTGATCGAGCTGATGAGATGGCCTCGCAAAAACACACAGCCGGCCACCGACAAAACAACCGCCCTACCCGACCTGACGCCCGACGAGCGCACGCTGCTCCACCACATCATGACCACACCCGGCTGTGACAACGACATGCTCGCAACGGCAAGCGGCATGTCGGCCGCGCGCATCATGACCGTGATGATAGGCCTCGAAATGAAAAACATTGTGACCCTGCAGCCCGGCAACCGCTATGAAGTAATTCAAACCATCGACCCCGCGTCGTTGTTAACATAGTAACCGAAAATTTCAGTATAAGAATTATCATGGAAAAACGTATTATCCCCTCGTCAGAACTCATCATCAACTCCGACGGCTCGGTGTTCCACCTCCACCTGCGCCCCGAGATGCTCACCGACCGCGTCATCCTCGTCGGCGACCCCGCGCGCGTCGACATCGTGGCATCGTTCTTCGACACCCGCGACTTCGAGGTGTCATCGCGCGAGTTTCACACCATCGGCGGCACCTATCAGGGCAAGCCTATCATGTGTCTTAGCCACGGCATAGGCCCCGACAACATCGACATAGTCATCAACGAGCTCGACGCCCTCGCCAACATCAACTTCGAGACCCGCGAGATCAATCCCGAGCACCGGCAGCTCACACTCGTGCGCATCGGCACATCGGGCGCCCTGCAGCCCGAGCTGAAACTCGGCACCCCGGTCATCGCCGAGAAGGCTATCGGATTTGACGGCGTGCTCAACTACTACGCCGGCCGCAACGAGGTCGCCGACCTCGACTTCGAGAAGGCCTTCATCGAGAAAACAGCATGGAACCCACTGTGGGCCAACCCATACGTTGTCAATGCCGACGCCGACCTCGTGGAGCGCATAGGCCGCGACGACATGGTGCGCGGCAACACAATCTCGGCCGTCGGTTTCTACGGGCCTCAGGGCCGACAGTTGCGCCTGCCCCTCGCCTCGCCCACGCTCAACCGCACTATCGAAGAGTTTGAGCACAACGGCCGCCGCATCACCAACTATGAGATGGAGAGCGCACCGCTTCAGGGTCTTGGCCGACTGATGGGCCACCGCGCCATGACCGTCTGCACCATCATCGCCAACCGCATGAACACCGAGGCCAACCCCAACTACAAGACCGCTGTCACCGACCTGATCGGTACCGTCCTTGACCGTATCTGATAAATAATGAGCCACGCCGTCACCACCGACGTCATCACCGTGTCACCTGCCACATACGCCCGCGCCGCCATGTCAAGGCTCGCCGAGCGGCTGTGGTGGGTAGCGGTATTGCCGGCCGTGGCATTTGCGTTGGCTGCATTTCACGATGCGGCCTACCTGTTCGCCGCGTTCATCTGGCTACTGATGCTCGTACCTCCGGCCGTGATGGTTGCATACTACAGCTATCTGCTCAAGCCCGAGACAGCGGCGCTGTCACGCCCCCACCGCGTCACCATCGACAGCCACGGCGTCACAGTGACTTTTGAGGCAGTCGACGGCGACGAGCATCCGCTCCACGCCGACATCTACCTGACCAACAACAACCTCCGAACTGTCATCGAAAAAGGCGACCACCTTGAGCTCGACTATACGCGCCAATCGCCGCTCCCAATGCTCATTATCCCCTACTCGGCTTTTGCCCAGGGCGATGCCCCTCACGCCCTCGCCAACCTGTACGCCGAGCCCACCCCAAAACAATAGTGGGGATGCCGCGCACCCCCACTACATCTATATGATTAGAGACGAATCTCTATTGTTAGTTTTCTTCTTCCTCGGGCTGCTGGAAATACCCCACCCCATAGGCATACAATACTGATTTATTATCGGTGTAAAATCCCACCTTGTTGCCGTCAAGCTCAAGGTTGTTCAGTTCCATAATTTCCATGCCGTCAAGCATCACGGTACATTTGCTGCCCTCCTTGACGAAAGCTACATTCCATGCCTTATTCTTCGATATCTTATACAGTGCGCGTTCTTCGACTGATATCTGCCCTTTTTCAGCAGTAATGTAGTAAGCATATTTATTACCAAAAACAATCGCGTGGAAATTTAATTCATTCCTTGCATTAAAAATAAAACCAAATTTATGTTTATCGTTTATTACCCAAGGTGCAAATATTCCGTTAACTACAATATTAGCCTTGAAGTCAACCGGCACTTTTGAAACAGCACTTACAAACATTCCCTGCTCTTTACACTGGAGCTCAAGATGCTTTTTCTTAAGCTGTACCTTTGTGTACTTCGTCTTGTCGTCGGCCCACAACATATTGTCATCAGTAACGGGATAATACTCGTATAGTGAACTGTCAAATGACTGAGTCATATTCATGTCATCTTGAGTATCAACTTTACCTGACAGCAACGATGACTGAGCATTAATGATGCCCGGAGCCAGCATCAGCCAGCTCAGCAATAAAAACTTATATAATTTCATGATTCTGATATTGGTTTAAAATGGATTATTCACCGCCGCCGACGGTTGTCTGCAATTCCTGAATAAGCGGCGCAAACTTGTTCAGCACCCTGTCATAACGGTGGTAGCACTGGTTGCCGCGACAGTTCTTGTCTTTAATCTCGGTCGCAATTCTGACACGATAAGACACCACATCTTCATCGGTGAACGACATGCGCACTTCCATCTGGGTGCGTACAACCTGATTCTTAAAAATTGTAGGCTTCCACTCGGTTTTTATCCAACCGGCAGCCTTGTCGCGCACCTGGATGTTATCAAAATAGTTTATAGCCACCGAAATAAGACGTTTCCAGATAACATCTTCCGACAGGCCCTTGCGGCACGTCACGTCAAACCATTTGTTTGCCTCGGCGCCGGCACCATCATCACCGCCCGAAGAATTTGCCATAGCCTCATCCTCTTCGAGAGTGTACAACACGGTATTTTTAGGATTGGTTTTGAGTAACTTAACGTTACGCGAAATGTAGCCCGGAGCCTCGAGCTTAATCAGATAGAAATCAACGCCACGCTCAAACTTCAGTGTGTATGAGCCACTGCCTACTTCGGCCCCATCGACAATGATTTTGGCGTTTTCGGGAACAACATGAACGGTTACTTTTTTTGCTGACATCGCGTAGCAGGCAAAGACAACCATCACAAACACAAAAAGATGTCTCAATCTCATATAATGTGTAGAGTTTTATGCCCGAATATGTCCCCGTCACGAGCAATTATAAAAAATAAAGCGCAGGACAATGTTCTGCTTATCTTAAAGAAGGCATCGCCAAACGCCCTAACGGAAATAAACAGACCACCCCCACGCTACGCCTATATCATTACACGCCCGGGCATAGCACGGGCTGGAATATACAAGCATGAGCGATTCCAGGTAGCTCTAATCCTTCCGTTAAAAAATTGGCGATTTTTCTTTAAAGGATTAAGCAAGAAACGCTTATAAAAATTATATGTCGCGGACTCCTCCGCATGGCCACAAAAGTAGTAAAAACTGTATCGGTTACAAAATTAATACACCATATTTTTCAACTTTTTGTCGTAACTTTACACCATCATTAAACATAAACAACTGAAATGATGGAAACAAAGCGATGCCGATGGTGTGGCGACGACCCGCTGTATGTGAAGTATCACGACGAGGAATGGGGTCGCCCGGTAACCGATGACAAGACACTGTTTGAATTTCTGACGCCATAAGCAAAGACATGAAACGCCGCGGATTCAAATTTTTCGGCACCACAATCTGCTACGCCTTTCTGCAAGCCGCCGGCTTCATCGACGACCACGTGAACGGTTGTCATTGCAAGAGGGGCAAATAACCTTTTTCCCTTATTTGGGTTAACTATCAAAACCAACTTCCCGGCGGACGCGATTAATCGCATCCTTACTGAATATCAATATATTATATGTAGGGGCGTGATTTTTCACGCCCGCTGCGAACATGTCAAAACGAATAGTATTGATACTCACGACATCGCCTCTTCGAGGCTCACGGGATTGGGTGGATGTCGCTGCCCCAGGTTCCGAGTCCCTACGGGTCTCTCCACCAGGGGTTAACCGCAATCACGTGCCTCCGGCACTCAGTGGCAATCGGCCTATCGGCGGCGGACGCGATTAATCGCATCCCTACTGAGTATCAATACATTACATCTCAACAACATCATTATATGCAGCAGCCCCGCCGGGTGGTGAGAACCACGCAGGCGGGGCTGTTATGTTTGGGCGCGATCGGCGGTTACTTTTCGCGCATGTAGACGTTGATGGGGGTGCCGTGGAAATTCCAGTTCTCACGTATCTTGTTCTCGAGGTAGCGGCGGTAGGGTTCTTTGACCCACTGGGGCAGGTTACAAAAGAAGATGAATGTGGGTATAGGCGAGCCTTTGAGCATTGTAACGTACTTGATCTTGACGTACTTGCCTTTGTTGGCAGGTGGCGGATAGGCTGCGATGACTTCCTGCATGACGGTGTTGAGCTGGTGGGTGGGCACCTCGCGGTGGCGGTTCTCGTAGACTTTGACTGCGGTCTCGAGCACCTTGAAGATGCGCTGCTTGGTGAGGGCCGAGGTGAACAGGATGGGGAAGTCGGTGAAGGGGGCGAAGCGCTCGCGTATGGCGGCCTCATAGTGACGAATGGCGGCCACTGACTTGTCCTCGACAAGATCCCACTTGTTGACGCAGACGACAAGGCCCTTCTTGTTGCGCTGTATGAGCGAGAAGATGCTGGTGTCCTGGGCCTCGATGCCGCGGGTGCCGTCGATCATGAGGATGCAGACGTCGCTGGCCTCGATGGCGCGTATCGAGCGGATGACCGAGTAATACTCGATGTCCTCGTTGACTTTGTTCTTCTTGCGTATGCCGGCGGTGTCGACGAGGTAGAAGTCGAAGCCGAACTTGTTGTAACGCGTATAGATGCTGTCGCGGGTGGTGCCGGCGATGTCGGTGACTATGTGGCGCTCCTCGCCGATGAAGGCGTTGATGAGCGACGATTTACCGGCGTTGGGTCGGCCCACGATGGCAAATCGGGGTATGTCGTCGAGCGACTCGTCATCGTCGGTCTTCTCGGGTAGCTTGGCCACGACGGCGTCGAGAAGGTCGCCGGTGCCGAAGCCGCTGACGGCCGAGATGGGATAAGGCTCGCCGAGACCGAGCGAATAGAACTCGGGCACGTTATAGAGCCACTCGTTTGAGTCGACTTTGTTGGCCACGAGCAGCACGGGTTTGCGCGACTTGCGCAGTATCTCGGCCACGTGGTCGTCGAGGTCGGTGACGCCGTTCATGGCGTCGACCACAAAAAGTATCTCATCGGCCTGTTCGATGGCGAGTGCGACCTGTTTGTTGATTTCTCCTTCAAATATATCTTCACTGTTGACAACCCAGCCGCCGGTGTCGACGATCGAGAACTCCTTGCCGTTCCAGTCAACCTTGCCATACTGGCGGTCGCGGGTGGTGCCGGCTGTGGGGTCAACGATGGCCGTGCGGGTCTGGGTAAGTCGGTTGAATAGTGTCGACTTGCCCACGTTGGGTCGTCCTACAATTGCTACAAGCTGTCCCATATTATTATATGAATATCTTAAATTTCAGTTATAACGCGAAGTTATGAATATTACTCGATATAACCAAACGACTTGAGTTTATTCTCCCTGTTGCGCCAGTTGGGCTCGACCTTGACAAAGAGCTCGAGGTAAACGCTCTTGTCAAAGAATTTCTCGATGTCCTTGCGGGCCTCGGTGCCGACGCGTTTGAGCATCGAGCCGCCACGGCCTATGATGATGCCCTTCTGAGAGTCGCGCTCGACATAGATGACGGCCATGATGTGGATGGCTTTCTCGCTCTCCTCAAACTTCTCGACGATGACCTCGGCCGAGTAAGGTATCTCCTTGTCGTAGTTCAGCAGTATCTTCTCGCGGATAATCTCGGTGACGAAGAAGCGGGCGGGCTTGTCGGTCAAAGCGTCTTTGCCGAAGTAAGGTGGCGACGGAGGCAACAGCTCGACGATGCGGCTCATGAGGTTAGTGACGTTGAAGTGCTCTTTGGCGCTGGTGGGGAACACCTCGGCGTTGGGCAGTATCTCTTTCCAGCGTGCCACGATATCCTCGAGTTCCTGCTGGCTCTTGACGAGGTCTATTTTGTTGATGACGAGCAGCACGGGCACCGTCTCCTTGGCTACCTTGGCGAGGAAGTCGGCATTCTTGACGGGGTCCTCGATCACGTCGGTTACGTAGAGCAGAATGTCGGCGTCGGTGAGGGCGCCTTCAGAAAATTCGAGCATGCTCTCCTGGAGCTTGTATTTGGGCACGAGAACACCGGGGGTATCAGAGAATACGATCTGATACTCGGGGGTGTTGACGATGCCCATGATGCGGTGACGGGTGGTCTGGGCTTTGTTGGTTATGATGCTGACGCGCTCGCCTACGAGGTCGTTCATGAGGGTTGATTTGCCCACGTTGGGGTTTCCGACGATGTTGACAAATCCGGCTTTATGTTCTGTTGCCATATATACTTTGAATTTTGGGGGTTATGAACAGTCACGATTGACTATTCATATATATAAACAAAAATAGCACCCTAAAAGATGCTATTTAAGTTAACTTTTTTTGTAATGGTCACGTTGAGAGCGTGATTACATGTCCCAGATGAGGTACATTGCACCCCATGTGAAGCCTGCACCAAAGGCGGTGAGCAGCAGTTTGTCGCCTTTCTTGAGCTTGTCTTTGAACTCGTCGAGACAGATTGGAATTGAGGCGGCGCTGGTGTTGCCTGTGTGCTGGATGTTGACAAGAACTTTCTCCTCGGGGATGCCGGCACGTGATGACACGGCCTCGATGATGCGCAGGTTGGCCTGGTGAGGTATCAGGTAGTCGATGGTGTCGACTGTGAGGCCGTTGCGGTTCATGATGTCAACCGACGAGTTGAACATGTCGGTAACGGCGTTCTTGTAGACGTGGCGGCCGTCCTGGAACAGGAAGTGCTCGCCGGCGTCGAGAGTCTCCTGGGTGGTGGGCTTGACCGAACCGCCGGCAGGCATGAGCAGGTGCTCGAGACCCGAGCCGTCGACATGGAACACGCCGTCGATAACGCCGACGGGCTCCTCGGTGGGCTCGACGAGAACGGCGGCTGCACCGTCACCGAAGAGGGGGCAGGTGGCGCGATCCTGATAGTTGACCATCGATGACATCTTCTCGGCGCACACTACAACGACTTTCTTGCGGAGGCCCGAACGGATGTAGGCGGCGGCGTCCTCAAGCGCTACAATGAAGCCGGCACAGGCGGCCTGGATGTCGTATGCGTATGCGTTTTTAAGACCACAGCCCTCGACAATTACCGAGCCGGTAGAGGGGAAACGGTAGTCGGGGTTGGAGGTGGCACAAATCACGAGCTCGATCTCGTCGGGGTTGACGCCGGTCGACTCGATGAGCTTGTTGACAGCCTGGATGCCGAGGTATGACGAGCCGGCGCCATCCTTCTTTAGGATGCGGCGCTCTTTGATACCAACACGGGTTGTGATCCACTCGTCGTTGGTGTCGACCATCTTTGAAAGCATCTCGTTGTCGAGGATGTCGTCAGGCAGATAAGATGCTATGCCTGAAATACGCGCATATAGCATAGTTAGTTATTGAGTGTCTTGGGGGTGAATAATCTATATATGTATGGCAAACATCTCCACGCCGGGGGCTGTTGTTCCGTTATCACGCGGTTAACGCGGTGGTGTCGGGGCAGCCTTGAACGGGAGGAGTATGCAAGCCTGTTAAATTGTCGGGCGAGGCTCCCGAGCCGGTTAGTCCGGCTCGCTGAAACCTCAAAGATGCTATGAGAGCGACGGCAACCGATTAGATTGCAGCAGCCTTCTCGATAGCGAGTTTACCGCGGTAGTAGCCACACTCACCACATACACAGTGGTAAACGTGCCAAGCGCCACAGTTGGGGCATACTGCCAGGGTGGGCATAGCAGCCTTGTCGTGAGTTCTGCGCTTTGCGGTACGGGTCTTTGATTGTTTTCGTTTAGGATGTGCCATTGTTGCTTTATATTATTGATTAGTTTTCAGTTAAGTCTTTTAATTTGTCCCAGCGCGGGTCGGTGGCCGGGCGGGCGGGTGCCTCGTCGGCAACGCCGTCGGGCATCGAGTCCATCTCGTCAATGAGCTGCTCCTCGAGGGCTGCATCCTCGTCACCGGGAACGGTCGAGCGGTGCTTGCGCAGCAGGGCGCTCATGGCGCGGTTGCACTTGCCCAGCGGGTGAACGTGCTTGATGGGTATGGCCAGTGACACGGTATCATACATCATGTAGGCTACATTGAGGTAGTTGTCGCTCTCGGGTATCTCGAGGAAGTCGTCAGAGTCGTCACGATACTCGTCGCCATACTTGACCACAATATGATAGGTCGTGTCGATAGGGAAGTGAAGGTCGTCGAGACAACGGTCACACAGCAGGAGCACCTCACCGGTGAACTTGAACGTCATGTCATAGGCACCGTCACGGTACACAACATCAATGTGCACGTCGACATCGGCGTCGCGCACATCAGGGCTCTCCATATCCTTAAAGAACTGACCCCCAAGTTTGTAATCATAGGTATGAGTACCGACAGGGAGGCTTTTGAGAGGCAGTTTGTATGCTGTAAACTTTCCCACTTGGCTATATTTGTTGAAAAAACTGTGCAAATTTAGGGAAAATTTTTTTGACAGTCAACTTTTAGCACAAATAATTTTTTAACCGTGAGTTATCGCTATATAATAATGTATTGTGGCAGAAATTTTGTATCTTCGTTGTGAAAAATTCAATCATACGCAATGAAACCAATATATATACCTGTTACAGCTTTAGTTACAGCCATCGCCCTGGGTACAGCGTCGCCAAGGGCAGCCGCTGAGCGCATCGTGATAATGCACACCAACGACACCCACAGCCAGATTGACCCGGCAGCCGACGGCAAGGGCGGCATAGCGCGCCGCAAGGTGCTGATTGACAGCATACGCCGAGCCGAGCCCCACACGTTACTGGTCGATGCCGGTGACGCCGTGCAGGGCACGGTCTACTTCAACCTCTATGGCGGCGAGATCGAGGCCAAGATGCTCAACGCGCTCGGCTATGAGTATGCCATACTGGGCAACCACGAGTTTGACAACGGCATGGAGTCGCTCGCCCGCTATATCGACAGTAACAAAGCCCGATTTGTGTCGACCAACTATGACGTGACGGGCTCACCGCTCGACGGCAAGCTGTCGCGCTACGAAATCATTGAAATCGGCGGCAAACGCATAGGACTCGTGGCACTCAATGTCGAGCCTGCCGGAATAATCGACGAGACAAAAAGCGAGGGTGTGAAATATCAGGACGTTTTCAAGGCCGCCAACTCGACCGCGTGGCATCTGAAGCACAACGAGGGTGTGGACTATGTCATTGCCCTCACCCACATAGGCTATCACTATAACGAGATGCCCGACGACATCGACGTGGCCACCACGGGCAACGACATCGACGTGATAATAGGCGCACACAGCCACACAGTCGTCACCCCGGGCTCGCCCGAGGGACACAAAATCAATGCCGACGGTCGCCCGGTGCTCATCACCCAGACAGGCAGCTCGGGCAAGAACCTCGGCGTCGTCACCATCGACACCGAGACCGACTCGATATGGTCGCAGCTCATACCTGTCGACAGCCGGCTCGATGACCGCATAGACCCGGCCATCGTGGAGATAATCAAGCCCTACCGCCACGGCGTTGACTCGCTCAAGAGCATCGTGATAGGCAAATCGCAGATAGACACCAACGACCGCGCCGCGATGCCGCTGCACAATTTCGTGTCGTCGTTCCTGGCCGACCGCGGCGCGCGGCTCACCCCGGGCGAGAAAATAGACCTGGCCATATCAAACCGCGGCGGCGTGCGTACGGGCATGGCCAAAGGCAATGTCACCAAGGGAAACATCATGGAGATGCTGCCGTTTGATAACCGCGTCCTGGTGCTCGACGTCAAGGGCTCAGACCTGCTCGAGTCAATCGCCGTCAACACCCACATGCACCGTGTGAGCTATGACCGCAACGTCACCGCGGCAATGAACGGCGACGAGCTCACCGGCGCCACCATCGAAGGCAAGCCCATAGACCCTGACGCCACATACCGTGTGGCCACTATCGACTACATAGCCAACGGCGGCGACTACATGAAGCCGCTTACCAACGGTAAGGTCGTAGCCAAGAGCGGGGTAATCATGAACGAGGATGTCATGGACTACATCTCGCGTCTGCCCCGCAAGACCATCAAAAACGACACAACCGACCACTTCACCGTAATTGCAGAACAATGAGGAGCCGAATACTTGCCATAGCGCTGTCGCTCGCCACGACAGTGACATCAATAGCCGCCGACCTGAGAACAGCAGTCGGTTCGCCCGAGTGCCGTCAGTGGGTTGACTCGGTGATGGCAACCCTGACACCACGCCAACGTGCCGCCCAACTGTTCTGCCCCGTGGTAAATCCCAAAGGCGAACAGGCACGTGCCGTCATCACCCGATATGCCGGCCGTGAGAAGATGGGCGGGTTACTGCTGCGCGCAGGCTCGATCGACCAGTACGTAAGCGCCATCAACGCCGCACAGGCCGCCGCTGACGTGCCGGTACTCATCACCCTCGACGGCGAGTGGGGCCTGTCGATGCGCGTGAGCGACACGCCGCGATTTCCCTACAACATGGCGCTCGGAGCGATAAGCGACACCAGGCTGCTCGAGGAATATGGCGCCGAGATGGCGCGCGAGTGCCGCGAGATGGGCATACAGGTCGACTTTGCCCCGGTAGCCGACGTCAACCTCAATCCGGCCAACCCCGTCATCGGGCGCAGATCATTCGGCGAAGACCCCGACCGAGTGGCGGCCGCTGTCGTGGCCTACAGCAGCGGTATGGAAAACGGTGGAATAATTACCACAGCCAAGCATTTCCCGGGGCACGGCGACACATCGACCGACTCTCACAAGACCCTCCCCGTGGTCGACCACTCGGCCGAGTTCATGAGGACAAACGATCTGACGCCATTCATACAGTATATCAACGCCGGCATGTCGGGCATCATGGTGGGCCACCTGTCGGTGCCGTCGCTCGACCCTACCGGCACACCGGCCTCACTGTCAAAGGCAATAACAACCGATTTGCTCAGAGACGAACTCGGATTTAACGGATTGATATTTACCGATGCCCTCGAGATGAAAGGCGCCGTGTCGGGCAGCGAGAACAACTGCGTCTCGGCACTCAAGGCCGGCGCCGACATGCTGTTGAGCTCGGCCAATCCGCCTGTCGACCTCAATGCCGTCATGGAGGCCGTCAACAGCGGCGAGATTTCTCAGAGCGAGATTGACAACCGGTGCCGCAAGGTGCTCGCCTACAAATGGGCCGCAGGTCTCGGCGACCGCCCGACCAAGGTAAACGTCAACGGCATGAAAAGCCGACTGAACACACGCGAGGCCATGTCGCTGATTGAGCGGCTCACGGCCGCCTCGGCCACCGTGACCGGCAACAAAGGCAGTGTACTGCCCATACAGCCCGGACAGTCGGTCGCACTCGTCAACATTGGCGCTTCGGCCTCAAACGAACTCGCCACCGTGATGAAAAACCACGGTAACGTGACCGTGTACCCGGCCGGTGACACACCGCTCACGGCAACAACACTCAAGGAAATCAAATCACACGACATTGTCGTTGCTGCCCTGTATAATGACAAAGCCGCCTCGGTCAACCAACTCGCCGCTCTGCTGCCTCACGAGCGCCTTGTGACAGTGATGTTCATGACGCCCTACAAGGCAATGAAGTTCAAGGAGTCGCTTGCCAAGTCGGCCGCCATGGTGATGATGTATGACGATAATCGGTATGCACGCGCTGCCGCCGGCGATGCCATCTATGCCGGCAACGATGTATCGGGACGACTACCCGTCTCGATGCCCGGCGTGGCAGCTCTCGGCGAGGGCGTCACCTACAAGGCCACGCGGCTCAGTTTCTCAACACCCCACGCAGCTAACATGGCCGAGTGGCTGACCGACTCGATCGATGACATAGCCCGACAGGCCGTCCGCACAGGAGCTTGCCCGGGCCTGCAGGTGATGGTGATTAAGGACGGCCATGTGGTGGCCGACCGCTGCTATGGCCACACATCCAATCAGGCGGCAGCTCCCGAGGTAACCCGTTCGACACTTTTCGACCTCGCGTCGGTGAGCAAAGCCATCGGCACGCTCCCGGGCATCATGTGGACATGCAGCCAAAACAAGCTCAACCTTGATACCCCCATTGCCGACTATCTGCCCGCACTCGCCGGCACCGACAAGGCCGACCTGACACCGCGCATGCTGCTGTATCACGAGAGCGGCATGCCGTCGGGCCTCGACATGTATGGCGTGATGATTGACCCCGACAGCTACACGGGTGCTTTCAGCCGTCGCCGCCAGGCAGCGCCCTACACCATCAAGATAGCCCGCAATACATACGTCCACAACAAGGCAACCGTGCGCCGCGACATCACGTCGGCCACTCGCACCGACCGTTTCCCGATCAAGGCAGCCGACGGTGTGTGGGTGGGACAGACGACGCTCGACACGCTGATGCAACGCATCTATGACGCCCCGCTCAAGCCGCGCACCATGCGTTACAGCTGCCTCAATTTCTGCCTGCTCATGGATATAGAGCAGCGCCTCACAGGCACGGGACACGACCGACTGGTCGGCGAGCACATCTTCGCCCCCATCGACGCCACGACACTGTGCTACCGTCCGCTCGACCGCTTCCCGGCGAGCATGATAGCGTCGACCGAACGCGACCCGCTGCTGCGCCGCCAGACACTCACTGGATATGTACACGACGAGCTGGCATGCTTCTCGGGCGGAGTACAAGGCAATGCCGGCCTGTTCGGCAACGCCGCCGATATAGCCAAAGTGTGCGCCATGTATCTCAACGGCGGCACCTACGCCGGCCGGCGAGTGCTCGATGCCCAAGTCGTCAATGATTTCACCTCGAGCCAGTCGCCCACATGCCGCCGCGGCCTCGGGTTTGACCGACCCGACATCGGCAATCCCGACCGCTCGCCCGTGCCCGAAGAGGTACCGGCGTCGGCCTACGGACATACAGGCTTCACCGGCACATGCTTCTGGGTCGACCCCGACAATAATTTGATATACATTTTCCTCAGCAACCGCGTCAACCCGTCGCGCGACAACAGCGCGTGGCTGCGTTGCAAGGCACGCTCCCGCATCCACTCGTTACTGTACCGTGCAATAGTATGAAACGTTCACTGCGCATAATAACAGGCTACTTCCTGCTGTGGACTCTGCTGTTCATGGTGGCTAAGGTGGTGTTCATGCTCACATACCACGACTTGTACACCGGCATCGGGAGCGGCGACATTGCCGCCGTCCTGTGGCACGGCCTGAAAATGGACTTCGCCACAGCCGGCTACCTGACCGCTCTGCCTGCATTGCTGACAGTGGCCGGCACATGGCTCAACCCGCGCTACACGCGCGTGGCGCTGAAAATCTATACAGCCCTGTCATCACTGCTCGTCATCGCCATCATCGGTGTCGACACCGTCCTGTACGGCTACTGGGACTTCAAACTCGACATCACACCGCTGTTCTATTTCACCACCGACCCGGCAGCCGCCCTCGCGAGCGTATCGGTGTGGACAGTCACAGCCGGCATCATAGGTCTGATTATCGGCACATGGCTGCTATACCTTGCCATTGTCAAGACATGTGGCATAGACAGTTATACAGTGGAGCGCCAACGCCGTTGGGCCACATCGGGTGTAATGCTGCTCGTGACAGCATTGCTTTTCATCCCAATACGCGGCGGCATGGGCGTCTCGACAATTAATCTCAGCTCGGTCTACTTCAGCAATAACATGCGCCTGAACCACGCGGCCGTCAATCCGGCATTCAGCCTCATGTACTCGGCCACCCACCAGCAGGCGTTCAACAAGATGTTCCGACTCATCGACCCTGAAGCCGCCGCTACCATCATGCAGCGTGTCACGATGTCGTCGCCTACCGACAGCATCGCGGCCCCGTTGCTAAACACCACGCGCCCCAACATATACATTATTATATTAGAGAGTTTCTCCAACAACCTGTTTGAGTCGCTCGACGGCGAGCCGATAGCCATAGGCCTTGACAGCATAGCCCGGACAGGCTATGTGTTCGGTAACATGTACGCAAGTTCGTTCCGCACCGACCGTGCCCTGCCGGCCATACTCAACGGTTTCCCTGCTCAACCCACCACGTCGCTGTTCAAACTCTCGGAGAAGTCCAGACACATCGCGTCGCTTGCACGCACACTCGAGGAGGCCGGCTACAAACCGCGCTATTACTATGGCGGTGACACGGGATTTGCCAACCAGCACACATTCCTCATGTCGACAGGCATCACCGACATTATCACCGAGCGCGACTATGACAGCTCGATACCGCGCGGCAAATGGGGCGCACCTGACGGCCCGCTGTTTGACCGCCCACTCAATGACATCACGGCTGACTACGGGACACTGCGCTTCAACATAATCCAGACCTCGAGCAGCCACGAGCCGTTTGAGGTTCCGTATGCCAATCCGCGGTTTGCCCACGACGCGCCGTGCAATGCGTTTGCCTACACCGACAGCTGTGCTACCGCCTTCATCAACCGACTCGCGGCAACACCGGCATGGGACAACGCCCTCATAGTGCTCGTGCCCGACCACTATGGATGCTATCCTCACAATCCCGACCCTACCGACATCATCACGCGCCACCAAATTCCGCTGATACTGTGTGGCGGAGCCTTAGCCCGACAAGGAGTCGATAACCGCGTGGCCTCACAGGTTGACATAGCGGCCACGCTGCTCGACGCTCTCGGCATCGAAAACAGCGAGTTCACTTTCAGCCGCAACCTGCAGTCGCCCCACATCGAACGCGTCGCGTTCATGTCGACACCTACATACACGGCAATCGTCGACTCGACAGGCGTAGCATCGGTCTACAGCATCGAGCGCAAGCTGTTTGACAGCGGAACACCCCACCCCTCAACCACGGCCGACAGCATCAACGCCGCCTATCTCCAGACACTCTACGACACCTTATATAAACTCTGAAATCATGGAAACATTATTGCAAGCCGACAACGACCTGTTTCTTGCCCTCAACGGGCTCAACTGCCCGTGGCTCGACCAGTTCATGTGGTATTTTTCAGGCAAATTCGTATGGATTATCCTTTACGCCGCCATTCTGGCTGCCATCTCACTGAAATACGGCTGGCGACGCTCAATCTATATTGTCGTGCTTATAGCCCTGATTATCACCTTGTGTGACCAGACATGCGGACACTGGGTGCGCAACGCCATAGGCCGGCTGCGCCCGTCCAATCCCGATAATCCGATAAGTGGTATGGTACACATTGTCAACGGCTACCGTGGCGGCCCGTTCGGTTTTCCGTCTTGCCACGCCGCCAACACGTTCGGACTGGCCGTGTTCATCTCGCTGCTGTTCCGAAACCGTTGGCTGACGATACTGATGCTGTCGTGGGCGCTCGTAACCGCATGGTCGCGCATAGTGCTCGGCGTACACTATCCCGGCGACCTGCTCGTGGGCGCGTGCATCGGCTCGGCCATCGCCGCCATAGTGTATTACACCGCACGCTCGGTTTATCGCCGGTTTCCCCACCTGCCGTCGCTCAACATGCAGCTGCCGGCCTACATCATCAACATCACGCTTCTGAGCATTGTCGTGCTGATGGCTATTGTGGCCTGTTTCTGAGCAGCATGCCACACACAGGGCGCGCTACCATGACTGCGAGAAGCGCGCCCGCCACGTCGGCCACGAAATCGGGCAATTCACAACTGCGCCCCTGATTCATAGCCGACTGTAGCAACTCGATAGCACCGCCGGCAAGCGATGCGACAACAAATGCTATAGCCAATAAGATGACTGTCAGTTGGTTCAGGCCGCGTTTGCGCGCGACATCGAGGCATATAGCACCCGCCAACGCACCGAACATGATGCCGTGCACCACCTTGTCGAGGCCGGGTATCATAGGCATATCAATGTCGGGAAGCGGACGCGGCACCAGGGTAAGATAGCATATAGCAGCCATGATGACAACAGTGAATGTCCAGGCCGGCAATCGGGTCAGAAATTTATTCATGAGATTGTGTAAATATGTCGCGTAATTGTGAAATATCGTTGATATTAACGTAATTTATTACAAAAAAATTGTCTATCTTTGCGCCACAAAAACTAAAACACGTTGAAACGGATTTACCGCATATTATTGTTGTTCGTCACACTCAGTGCGTTGGCAACCCCGGCATCACATGCCCAGTTCCTGTCGCTCGACGAGATAGCATCATGGGGTAAGTTTCCGCGCTTCTGCATCAACACCTACCGCTGGGGCGACAAATTCTTCAACTCCTACGACTCGCTCTATGTCATCGGTACCGGCCGACGCTTCAACATAAAGCTACGCACCGAGAGCTGGTCAGACTTCTACAACTTCTCGTTTGACCAGGAGCCGAAGACACGCATGACGATGCTGTCAGACCCTACAACCACGGCAGGCTTCTGGCTTACCTATATGGCCGTGTCGGTAGGTTATGACATGAACGTAGGCCAATACTTCGGCGGAGGTAAGGACCGCCACAAGTGGTCGTTCCAGTTCAATTGCAGCCTGTTTGCCGCCGATGCCTACTTCTCGACCAACAACGTCGGGTCAACAATAAGGCGTGTGGGCCCCCGAGGGCATCAGGAACGCACTGACATAGACTTTGACGGCATCAACAACAGGTCGTGGGGTCTCGATCTATATTACTTTTTCAACCACAAGCACTACTCTCAGGCGGCAGCATTTTCATTCAGCAAGTTGCAGCTGAAGAGCTCGGGCTCGTTCTATGCAGGCCTGTCACTGTGGGGTCTAAGCTACGACTTCGACTTCAATCTGCTGCCCGACGATATCAAGGTTCAGCTGCCTCTGGCACAATATGACTACTACTACCGCACGCGAAGCAACAACTATGCCTTCCGCATCGGATACGGCTACAACTGGGTATTTCACCCCAACTGGCTGTTCGCCATCAGCGAGTCGCCGATAGTAGGCGTGCGCGACGGCTGGCTGCTCAACCTCAATGAGAAGCGCACGAGTTTCTCGTTCTATAACCGCATACGCGCATCGCTCGTCTACAGCAACAAGAAGTGGTTCACAGGTGTCATATTCAGGATGGAGAACGCCCTGTTCTATGACAAAACCCACACAATGCTCGGCTCGATGTTGAGCGTCGAGGCATCGGTGGGTTACAGGTTCAATATCTGGTAAGAATTTACTTCAGGAAATCGGTCACGAGACCTATGGCGTCGAGAGCGTTCTGACTTGTGGTCGACGGCACGACGGTAGCATAGTTGCGGTCTAACCAATACAAGTCAGTGTCGGTGGCATCGGGTTCCTCGTTCACCAGTCCGCCGGTGAGCCAGTAGAAAGGCTTGCCGTGAGGGTCGGTATAGGTCTGATACTCCTCGGTCCAATGACTGCGTGCCGCTCTCACTACTTTGACACCCTCAATAGTGACCTTGGCAGGGAAATTGACATTGAGACACACGTCGTGAGGCAACCCGTTGGCAAGGACTTTTTCTGTTATCATGCGCGCCAACGGCATAGCCTGACTGAAGTCGGCCTGTATGGAATGATGAAGCAGCGAGAATCCAACGGCCGGGATGCCCTGCAGGCAACCTTCGAGCACAGCACCCATCGTACCTGAGTACAAAATGTTCACACCGGCATTTGAACCGTGGTTGATACCGGCGAGCACGATATCGGGGCGACGCTTCAGAATGTTGTTCATCGCGATCTTGATACAATCGACCGGCGTACCGCTTACCGAGTAAACCTTGGCGTCGCCATACTCGGGATGTTCCTCAACACGCAGCGGGCCATTGACAGTCATGGCCGACGACTGTCCCGAACGCGGGCCGTCGGGAGCCACAACCACTACATCGCCCAACGGCGCCACCGCCTCGACAAGACGGTGCAGACCGGGTGCATGCACCCCGTCATCATTAGCTATCAATATTAGTTTTCGTTCCATAATCTTTTGCAAAGATACTAATTTTTGAGCCCACAGCTAAATTTCAGCCGAATTTTCATTACTTTTGTAATATGGAAATGACCAAAGCCAACCGCCGCTTTATTGCATCGCTGGCCACCGCCAAGGGACGCCGCGAGCACTCGCTGTTTGTAGCCGAGGGTACCAAATGTGTTCTCGAGACGATCAATAGCTTTAAGGTTTACGCCCTGCTGTGCACCGACGCCTGGTACACGGCCCACGCTGACGCGCTCCCTGCCGGCATCCACGACATCACTGTAGTCAGACGGGCCGACATTATCGAGATGTCATCGCTCACAACCCCGGCCGACGTGATTGCCGTCTACCATATACCCGACACGGCGATGATCACGCCGTCGGCATCACGGTTGGCGCTGGCGCTTGACCGCGTGCAAGACCCGGGCAACTTAGGTACCATCATACGCATAGCCTCATGGATGGGCATTGGCGACATATACTGTTCACACGACACGGTCGACCTGTATAACCCCAAAGTAGTACAGGCCACGATGGGAGCCATAGCGCGTGTGGCCGTACACTATTGTGACCTGCCGGCTATGCTCGCCGACAGCCGCCGTTCGGGCGTAGCGGTCTACGGCACATTCCTCGACGGCGACGACATATACACCGCCCCGCTAACCCCCGGCGGCATCGTCGTGATGGGCAACGAGGGCAACGGCATTAGCGACGCTGTCGCGTCGCACGTTGACCACCGCCTGTACATACCCTCCTATCCGCCCGGCGCTCCATGTGTCGAGAGCCTCAATGTCTCGGTTGCCACGGCCATTACTGTAGCCGAGTTCAGACGTCAAACCTACAAGAATTCATGACTATGGCTAAAACCAAGACCAAAACCGTGTGGTTCTGTTCGAACTGCGGTGCCGACTTTCCACGCTGGGAAGGCCGCTGCCCCTCATGCGGCGAGTGGAACACTCTCGTTGAAGAAAAAGTATCGGCCAATCCATCGAAGAATATCGGCCCGGCCGATGCCGGACGCAGCAAAGTAACACGCATAAGTGACATCGAGGTCACAGCCCTCGAGCGCATACCGCTGCCGTCAAAGGAGCTGAACCGCGTGCTCGGCGGCGGCCTCGTTCCGGGCTCGCTCGTACTGTTGGGCGGCGAGCCGGGCATCGGCAAATCGACGCTCGTGCTGCAGAATATCCTGTCGATCAAATCGCGCCAGGTACTGTACGTCTCGGGCGAGGAGAGTGCCATGCAGCTCAAGATGCGCGCCGACCGCATAGGCCGACCCGGCGACACATGCTATATTGTGTGCGAGACATCGCTCGAAACTATCATGAACCACATCGAGCAGGTACAGCCGGGTCTGCTGATTGTTGACTCGATCCAGACCATATCAAGCGACGAGCTCGACTCGGCCGCCGGCAGCGTCAGCCAGGTGCGCGAATGTGCCGTGCGTCTGCTCAAGTATGCCAAGAGCAGCGGCGTGCCCGTGATACTTATTGGCCATATCACCAAAGAGGGGTCGCTCGCGGGCCCCAAGGTGCTGGAACATATCGTCGACGCCGTCCTGCAGTTTGAGGGCGACAGCCAGTATATGTACCGTATTCTGCGCGGCATCAAGAACCGTTTCGGCAGCACAAACGAGATAGGTATCTATGAGATGTGCCAGCGCGGTCTGCGCGAGGTCACCAACCCGTCCGAGATGCTCATGTCGGGCAACGAGGAAGACCTGTCGGGCGTAGCTCTCGGTGTCACCCTCGACGGCATGCGTCCGTTCCTTATCGAAGTCCAGGCATTGGTGAGCAGCGCCGCCTATGGCACGCCACAGCGCTCGGTCACCGGCTTCGACTCCAAGCGCATGAATATGCTGCTGGCCGTGCTCGAGAAGCGCGTCGGTTTCAAACTTATACAAAAGGATGTATTCCTCAACATCGCCGGCGGCCTGCGCGTCAACGACCCGGCCCTCGACCTGTCCGTCATCAGCGCCATCCTGTCGAGCAACGTCGACATGACCATACAGCGCGGCGTGTGCATGACAGGCGAGGTAGGCCTGTCGGGCGAGATACGCCCCGTCACGCGCATAGAGCAACGGCTCCACGAGGCTCAGAAACTCGGCATGACCACGATACTCATACCGCGTGGCAACCTCAAAGGCATCGACACCACGGGCCTAACCATCAAAATAGTCGAAGTCGCCAAAGTCGAGGAAGCATTCCGCCACCTCTTCGCCTGATTTCCTACCCTGCTCAAGTCACCGATAACGACCGATTATCTCAAATATTGTTAACAAGCATGTTTTTTTAGATATATTTTTTGGAAAATCTGATTTTTGTTACTAACTTTGAATTTGCTAACTAAACAAAACACATAATTAAATTTCACCGCCTATAGCACAACATTACTTAAACAGCTAAAAATCAAACAGTAATGCAGAATTTAAAACAGTTAACCGACGAACAGTTGGTGGCTGCGTACGCTAATGGCAGTAATGAGGCTTTTGACACATTGTTGAACCGTCACAGTTCACGTGTGTACTCATACATTCAGCGTATCGTAAAAGACAGTGCTCTCGCCGATGACATCTTTCAAGAAACCTTTGTCAAAGCAATCACTACGATAAAGCAGGGCCGATATCAGGAGAGCGGAAAGTTCTCAGCGTGGATTACACGCATAGCCCACAATCTGATAATTGACACTTTCAGACAAGAGAAGTCAGAGAACACTTTCTCGGCCGACAACGACGAAGCAGACATCTTCAACCGACGCGATCTCTCGGATGGCAACATCGAAGACTCGTTGGTTCAGGATCAGATACATACCGACGTGCGACGCATCATGGACTCGCTCCCCGAGTCTCAGCGCGAGGTTCTCGACATGAGATTTTTCCGCGACATGAGCTTCAAGGAGATAGCCGAGGCTACCGGCGTAAGCATCAACACCGCCCTCGGGCGCATGAGATATGCCGTGCTCAACATGCGACGCATCGCCGAGAAAAACAACATTGTCCTGACGGTGTAATCCCATCCACCGTCAGCTACCCTACACACTGCGGGTGAGCCAATCCCTTTTGGCCCACCCGCAGCCGCTTTTCCATCCCCCCCATCGTTGACACTGTACCTAAAAACTCCGTACGCCACTTTTTAAACAAGTTATTGAGTAAATTAGCGGAGAGAAAGATATTATAATTCGGCCTAATGGACATTTTTTAGCTTATTTCGGGTCCTCACGGGAGCATTATCCGTAGTGCCAATAACAGCAGAAACTACAATATCTACAAAAGGACGATAAAAAGGAATCCCTACGTTTTAGAAAAACGCCATATTGCAGTAAGATGCTTTGTAATTAATGTGATTTGTTGTAAATTTGCAGCAAAATATAAGAATTTGATTAATGAAAGCTAAATTTTCATCTAAAATAGGACTTATTGCTGCGACAGTGGGTTCGGCTGTGGGTCTAGGTAACGTGTGGCGTTTTCCAGCCGAGGTGCAGGAGAATGGCGGAGCGGCGTTTCTGCTCGTCTACGTGCTGTGTGTCATCGTGCTCGGCATCCCTGTAATGCTGTCGGAGTTCTCACTCGGCCGCGCAGGTGGCTCAGACGCAGTCGGCACTTTCAAAATCCTCTCGCCCAAACGTCCGTGGTGGCTGACGGGAGTGATAGGGCTCGTGGCGTCATATCTCATACTCTGCTTTTACATGGTCGTAGCCGGCTGGACGCTTGAGTACACCGTGCAGTCGGTGACAGGCGAGCTGTATAAGCCCGTCGAGGGTATGGATCTGCAGGGCAGCTTCGCAAGCCACATGCAGGATTACATCGAGGGCAGTTACTCGCCACTGATATTCACATATATAATGATAGCACTGAACCTCGCCATACTTGTAGGCGGCGTGAGCAAGGGTATCGAGCGCATATCAAATCTGTTGATGCCGCTGCTATTCCTGTTGCTTCTGATTTTCTGCTGTGTCTCGTTATCATTACCGGGTGCATCAAAAGGACTCTCTTATTTTTTCAACCCCGATTTCAGCAAGATTACACCCAAAGTCATCATCAACGCCCTCGGGCAGGCATTCTTCTCATTGAGCCTCGGCATGGGCATCCTCATTACTTACGCGGCTTATTATCCCAAAGGTGCTGACCTGCGCAAGACCGCTTTCACTGTCTCGGCGCTCGACCTGCTCGTAGCCGTGCTGATGGGCATCATCATCTTCCCGGCCGTACTGTCGTTCGGACTCGAAGGCGAGAGCCTGCGCGGCATCACACTCGTGTTTGTCACTCTGCCCGAGGTGTTCAACAACATGAGTCTCACGTGCCTGTGGTCGTCGCTCTTCTTCATCACCCTGTCGGTAGCGGCCATCACCTCGACAATCTCTATTTCAGAAGTCAGCATCGCTTTCCTGCAAGATCGCTTCAAGATGTCGCGCAAGAAGGCCTGTATGCTTGTCCTCGGTTCGTGCGCCGTGTTCAGCACGCTGTGCTCACTTAGCCTCACCCGAGGCAGTTCACTGGTGATATGCGGCATGCCGCTGTTTGACTTTCTCGACACGGTGGCCACCAACATCCTGTTGCCTGTATGCTCACTGTTCATCTGCATCTATGCCGGCTGGATAGCACCTCGCGGCCTCATGATATCACAGCTCACCAACGACGGCACACTCAAGGGCAGCCTGTGTGGCTTCATACTGTTCTGCATCAAATATGTAGCCCCGCCGGCCATACTCATCATTCTGATTTCACCCTATCTGTAACATGAAGTCAGCCACCGACCGACAGCTACGCGGCATGACGCTGCTGCTATTGCTCATTGCCGCAGTCATGCTATGCCTGCTGTGCGCACGCGGATGCCACGGAGATAACCACAATACTCTGATCTCGTACCCTACCCCACACTCCGACTCAGTGTTGGTCACTGTGCTGCCAGCCGACACCACTACCGTCAAAAAGAAAAGGCGGACAAAAAAGCAACCGCGCCCGGCCAAGACATACCCCGAACGCAGCCCGCTCGACGAGAACATATACTGAGAGTCGGTTCCCCTACCCCTCACGCCGCGTCAGCTTATAGCCGACGCCCCTTTGGTTAATGATGGCTATCGACGGGTCATGACGCAGATAATGACGCAGCTTGTGGATGAAACCGTGCAGTGAGTTTCGACTATATGGGTCATCACGCTGCCATATCAGCAACATCAGGACGTCGGCATCAACCGTCAGACTGACGTTGTTCATCAACTCCCTCAACAGCTTAGCCTCGATCAGCGTGAGCTTGATACTCTCCTCACCCGGGTACTCAAGCGTCTGGGCAGTCATATCGAGCGTGTAACGTCCAAGTGTCAGACGCTCAGACTCCTCCCTGACCTTCCTTCTAAGGAGTGCCTTGATACGCACGATCAGCTCAAGCATTTTGAACGGTTTGTTCAGGTAATCATTTCCACCCAGCTCAAAGCCCTCAACAATGTCATCGATACCCGACTTGGCTGTCAGGAACAGCAACGGCACATCGCGGTTTATCTGCCTAAGGCGCCGGCCCATCTCAAAGCCGTCCATCTTAGGCATCATCACATCGGCCACAATTACATCTGCCCCATGCTTAATATATTTCAGCAGTCCGTCTTCGCCATCGACAGCCTTAATCACCTCAAAGCCGTCACGTTCAAGAGTCTCAGACACTATCATCGCCAGCGTCGTATCGTCCTCGACGAGTAATACTCTACCGTTCATTTTCGCGTGTGAATTTAATTGTAAAAGCACTTCCTTTTCCCACTTTGCTCGTCACCGTTATATCCCAGCCATGCTTGTCGACAACGGTTTTGACATAATACAGTCCTATACCATACCCCCTGACGTCGCTGCGGTTTCCATGCGGCACACGATAGAACTTGTCGAAGATGTTGCGCAACGACCTTTCAGGAATACCGATGCCGTTATCAGTCACTGTCACGCCGTCACTGTCGGCCTTGATGCTTATAGACACCTCTTGACCCGAATATTTGATGCTGTTGTCAAGCAGATTGCTTATGACATTTGAGAAATGGGTCGGGTCGGCCTCTACCGTCGCTCCTTCGCCACATTCCAGCGTTATGTCACACACTTTTCCCGCCCTAAGCTTCTGCTGTTCGATAATCGCTCTCAGGAAAGTATCAAGCACAATCTTCTCCTTGGCCATCGTCAAGTGACGACGTCGCTCCATGCTCATCGCCAGGATATTTTCTACCAGGCCGGCGAGTTTTGACAGCTGGTCGAGCGCGGCAGTCAGATACCGCTTCGTCCGCTCTTCGTTAGCAGACTCGGGGAACTGCAGCAGCGAGTCATTGGCAGCATAGGCAATCGCAATCGGAGTCTTCAGCTCGTGGGTCATATTATTTGTAAAGTCATCCTTCATCTCCTCGATTGTACGCTGTTGACGTATCACATAAATCAGGTAACCGAAACCGGCCATCAATGCCAACGCGATCAACACCGATGTCACTATCACCCCGCTCATCTCGCCGAGAATGTTACCCGTGAGCGGCGATATATATGCGTAGTAGGTCAGATCATCGTCTATTCTATATACTATCTCCCACAAATCGTCGGCATGCTCGAATGTCGCGCCGGGCTCAACGATATGCACACTCTCGGGATAAAACCCAGAGTAGTTCAGGTCAAGCCTGAAAGCCTTCTCCATCCTCCCCACATTCAGTTCGCCCAGACTGTCACCATAGTGGTCGTGGAGGTATTGAGTCACAATACGGAGTAATTGTCTATCTACACGCCTGTATCCCTGCGAGTAATCCTTTTGATACAAATCTTCGATGCTTTCAATGTCGTCGACATCCGACTTTTGCAGTCCCAACTGAATCCATACTACATCGTCATCAGCACCAAACCCCGCATCCACAATGCGATCAATCATTTCAATATGGTCGGCACGGTTCAGACACTGTTCGACATCACTTATATACCGCTCTTTGATCGACTCATAGAGTTGAACCATAAAGATCACATTGGCCGTAAAAAGCGCAATGAAAATCAGGCAAATGGCAGTCAATATAACCTTAAAATGTTTCATACCGACAAAACTACTCAAAATTCTGCTATTCCACGCCATCTCACCCCAAACATTAAGTTTAAATAAGGCAACATAAGGATTGGTTAAGATTGAGGGTGGTAATTTCGCGGCATGAAACATACCATCTTACTTTCAGCCCAGTTAGCGGCACTGACGTTTTCAGCCGCCGGGCAGTCGATTGATTGCGACACCCTGTTGACAAAAGAGCTTGAGCAGATAACAACCCGACCAAATTTTGATGCGGTTGCCATAGATTATACACTTGTTATTTTCAGAAAATTGCGTAATTTTGTACCGTCAAGAGTGACAAAATAAAGGAAGTGCCTCTACATTGATAAATCGCCAATATATCAGAACTAATGAGGTGCAGTTGAACAGCTCATATATCATGGGCTGCTCTCTGTGCATTAGTTCGGGCGTTTGGCGATGCCTTCAATGTAGCATAGGAGCAGCCCATTTTCTATGTGTAATCTGCTGTGTTTCGGTTGCTGACACAAGGAACTCTAAACTCGCCAATGACAAACTTTCCATCGTATTACTATCTTGGAGGAAAACTAATATTACCGCGGCCAATCCGTACCTATTTTGACTCTGGTGCTCATGAATGGAACGCAATAGGAGTAAGACAAAAACTGCTTGATATAGGATATGTAACCAGCATGGGTTACGATATTTTCCAAGACGTTAAAGAAATTCTTAGAAAACATCCTTATATACATGAATTTGAGATAAAATATTCTATAGGAGCACTTATGTCAGAACTTTCGGGACGGTCATCAGACGCTATCACCGACCGATATGAAAATGTCACCTTGAAAGAAATGGTCAATGATTTGATTGACCTTCTCGCGTATCAATATGTGCTTCCTCATGACGGATCAGAACATTACCTCATTGATAAGGACACAAGAATTACGGATTTGGATATATTGAAAGCCAATCACTGGAATGCAGTTGCGGACGAGTGCTACGGGAATGAGGCTTTGTTCAACGAAAATCGTGAGTATATCTATCCTGGGGACGAAAAATTCATCCATGAATTCAATTCATCAGCAAATGATGACACTCGCTTCATACTGAATACTCTTCCATATCCGTTCCAAGGTAATCCTTTGTCAGCAAAGGTTATTATCCTAAGCCTTAACGCAGGTCATATTACGAGGGTCAATGAATATTTCGCAAAAATACTTCAGAGATACCCGCAATTGGCAGAAGGGGTAATGAACTTTATGAGGGATAACCTTAGATTGAGGGTTAAGAATTTTATGCCAGAAGTCGATAATCCTTCCAACCGACACCCGAACTATCAAGACGCTTTTAATATGCTTGGCGATTGGTATTGGTATGACATCCTTTCAAAATGGAAGAAAGATGGTTTGACTTCGGAGCAAATATTCTCCAACGTGGCTCTAATCCAGCATATCCCATACGCATCAATAAAGGCAAAATATCTTCCGGAAGGTTGTATTCTGCCTTCTCAGATGTTTGCTAAAAAGATGATAAGATATATAGCGGATTACAAGAACGCAATCTTTGTCGTACCACGTGCGGTCAAAAAATGGCAGGCGTTGCTTGGTCCGACATGGACTCGCCTTGAAGAAGAAGGACGAATAATCATCGGCAGAAATCCTCTAAACCAGCATCTGACCGAGAAGAATCTCGGAACGGAAAACCACCAAAAGATAATCAATCAACTAAAAAGAAAACTTGAAATATTATGAATCTATCTCAAATACTTAAAGCAATCGTTATCGGCTTTTTATTTGGTTTTTGCCTTGTTTGGCTTTTAGCCATAATCCTTCCGTTTATTTTGAGTGTAAATCCGATTGACTTCGTTCATCAGTGTAGCGAAGATATTTATTCTTTTTCGCTATACGCAGGTTTAATAGGTGCTTTGGGATGGCTTATCCTCGCTGACCGTGGTTTAAAGAAGAAAAAGAAAGAGGAACTAGAAAACGAAATGTTGGAATACTTCCGAAAGCAAAACGAAAGCGTAGAAAAAGACTAGTATCTATTGGGCATATATGGCTTTAAAGAGGCTGTGTCGTAATTAAAGTTTACGGGGCAGCCTCCATTTTTATTATCAGCGACCCTATTTGCGACCCTACTAATCCCAAATCAATGGTAAAAGATAGTTATTATAGCTTGTTATTCGGGAGTTTTAAGTTTAAATAAGGCAACATAAGGATTGGTTAAGATTGAGGGTAGTAATTTCGCGGCATGAAACAGTACATCTTACTTTCAGCCCAGTTAGCGGCACTGACGTTTTCAGCCGCCGGGCAGTCGATTGATTGCGACACCCTGTTGACAAAAGAACTTGGGCAGATAACCGTCGTGGCTGCGTCACAGCGCACTGAGGCCTCACAAACCGTCTACCTGCCCACCTCCCGACAAAAGGAACAGGCATCGGACGGACTGTCGCTACTATCGCGCATGCAGATACCCCAGCTCAGCGTCAATCCCGTGGCCTCGTCGGTCAAGACCGCATCCCAACAGCCGGTCGACCTCTTCATAAATTTCCACCCTGCAACCGACGAGGACGTCAGCGGCCTCAATCCGGCCGACGTCAGGCGCGTGGAATATCTCGACTTCCCGGCCGACCCGCGATTCATGCGCGCGGCTCATGTGGTTAACTTCATCACACGCACATACACCTATGGCGGCTACACTAAATTGAACGGCAAAGAGCGGTTCTTTATCGGCAGTGGCCAGGGTGCGGTCTACTCTAAATTCGCACATCGCATCGTGGAATATGACCTTATACTATCAGGCCAATATGACAACAGTTCGCACGTCGGCTCGGCCAGTGCCGAGACCTATAGGTTGCCTGTCTGCGACATAGGCCGCACAAGCGACATCGAGTCGGCCCGTCGGCACTCGCGCGAGCTATATACTGCCGGCCGGGTTTCACTGAATAAGGGCGACAATCTGACCCTGCGCAGCCTCATTTCGTTTAATCGGCTCCACTCTCCACTCTTCAACACGGCCGGCCGCGTTGACTTCACCGACCTCTACGCGTCTCAGAACTATTCGTCTCAATCTCCGTCAACCAACAATGCCCTCGTGTGGGACAACGAGTTATATGTCGCCGCCAAAAACGGTTGGTCGGCCAACGTAAATTTCCGTGCCCAAATTTTCAACAACAACACCGTCAACGATTATGCCACTGAAAGCTCCATGATAGAGAACCACGCCGATGAAGATTCCTGGTTTATGAGAGGGAACGCCCAGGTTAACAAATCATTGTCGGGGAACTGCACACTTTTTGCCAACCTACTGTCGGGCGGCGGCCACACGCTGATTGACTACACGGGCACAAGCGTTGCGCGCAACCGTTTCAGTCAGACATTTTCAGCCGTCTGCCTCGGCATGTCATTGAACCGTCAGAAACTGTCGGGCACGCTCGATGTCGGCTATGCACTCGAGTCAAACAATATCAACGGGAAGACCATCCACGACCGATACCCGTTCACCCATATAAACCTTGGATATGCTCCGACAACTAAAACCCGATTGGGTCTTTGGTTCCAATATGCCACATTCTCGCCCGATGCCACGATGAAGAACCCGAACATCATCAGGCAGTCAGAGCTAATGTACATCAGCGGTAATCCCGACCTGAAGTCATCACGCAATATCTCGGCCAGCTTCAGCTACACGTGGCTGCCGTCAAACAACTGGCAGATGACAGCCTACGTGACGGCCTTTTGCATCGCCAATCGACAAATCGCAGTCTACACTCCCGACGGCCCCGAAAAAATGATGCTGAAAAAATACCACAACGACGGTGACTATAACCACGGACAGGCCGGCATACGCATCACCCGAAAACTACTCGACTCAAAGCTATCATTGTCAGTCGCTCCAAGGTTACTGTTCTATCACACCACCGGCAGCAACGCTATCAAACATTACCCGTTCATGGCCGACGTAAACGCCGACTACTATTTCGGCAACTTCTCCATAAATGCTTATTGGGATTCACCCGGCAGCTATGTCGACGGCGAGACGGCCTATCTGCGCACCATGCCATCGAGCTACTCGCTCGGCATCAACTGGGCCTCGGGCGGATGGAACATACAACTGTCGGCAGCCAATATGTTCAGGGCATCGTGGCAAATCAGCAAAGACAGCCTGACCTCCCGGTGGTATGACAGCACCGTGCGGCAATTCGGCTCCGAATTTCACCGACGCCTGACACTGAGCATCACCTACACCCTCAACTACGGCAAACGAACCGCCTCAACCGGCGAGCTCACCGACGAGAAAAACATCTCCACCTCCATCCTCAGATAAATTTAGTTTTCAGCTAATAAATTCCCAATGGCCGCCTTTCTTTGGACCAATATGCTTTATGAGATGTGACATTTTAACAATTTCACGATCTATTGTCGGAGCACTAACCCCGATTGCTTTAGCTATTGAATCAAGACTAACTGTAGGATCCTCCTGTATTAATTCAAGAATATTCCGCTGACGCTGAGAGATCTTTTTAGCATCATTTTTAGCATCATTTTTAGCATCATTTTTAGCATCATTCCCAATTACAGGGACATTGCTGTCTTCGGTCTTTCTTTGGATGGCGGATTTTAGGGGGAATGAGACGGTGGCGATGGTTCGATCGCTCTCTATAGTGGGGCGAGTGCCGGTAAGTGTCTCCCAGCTTGCGAGTTTGTTCATGCCATATCCGGCGTTCTCGGCGATGCCTGCGAATCGAAAGAGCTTGGCAATGGTCGGATTGCGGAGCTTGGAGTAGATTCTACCAAGTATGTCTTTGACGGGGAGCGGAAAGGCTCCACCGTTCATGAACTCGATATGGTCGGTATAAACACGAACACATGAACGCAACGAATCGAAGTGATCGCAGTGCATGACCATATTTGCGAGGGCCTCGCGGAGGACTTTGTACTGGCTCTCGTCAGTTGTTGCAAAACCATCGTCCTTGATATAGATCGGTGCATCAACAAGTGTGCGGAAACGACGCAGGATAATCTGAACAGACTCCCAAATGTTATCCTGTTCTGGAATACGGTAGGTGTATCTTACTTCGGCCTGTTGAATTGTCGGACCCGGAATCTCAATGTAGTCGACGCAGAATGTCGGCACATAGCGAAGCACATAGGGAGCCTTGCCGAACATCAAAAGTCCGGCATAAGTGAGCAAACCATTTCGGGTGATATTAACCTGCTCGCAGAACTCAGCATCATCCACATCGCGAAGGTTTACAAGATTTTGAGTCTGGCTAAGCGCATACCTGTAACTTTTCAACGTATTGAGATTAAGCATTTCAATACTGGTATCGGGTATAGTCTCCTCGGTTTTCTTGCCGAAGGACTGATCGCGGAACATTGCCCGTATTTCGCCCTCGGTTGCCCGTTGATCACCGCTACCCATTCGTATAAACGTATTTATGGGACTGCCAAAATAAACGGGCTTCAAGTCAACCTCAGGCACATAGAACGCGAGAAGTTTTTTACCATCGATGTCGTATTGCTTAGAGGTAACCGATAATCTTTGGTTGAATTTCTCAGAGCGCAGAGTGCCAAGAAAATCCTGTTCAAGTTTTTCGATGTTATCCACACCTTGAATTTCGAATTTCTTGCCGGACTGCTTTACACCGAGCACAATCCATCCGCCGGAGGTATTAGAGAATGCGCTGACGCTCTCCCAAACACTCTTCGGCAACTCAGATTTCGCAGTTTTGACTTCAAAATCCTCCCATTCTATGTCGTGCAGCTTAGCTACAAGTTCATCCTTTGTCATTTCAACTACAAAGTTACACAAATTTTGTTAAACTACTGTTATATTTGAATATAGACTTTCAAAAATTCAAACACATAATAGCAAAGTTGAATTTTTCAACCTAACGATAGCGCGTATGTCAGAAATTTCGTAACTTCGCGAGGCAGAATACCTCGTTCGATCATGTTCACTCCATTTTCAATAAATATCAAAGGCAGACTAATCACCTGGGAACGCCCGACAGTGATGGGTATACTCAACGTCACGCCCGACTCGTTCTACAGCGGCTCACGAGCCTTTGACTGCGAATCAACTGACCGTCAGGCAGCCCGACTTATTGAAGAAGGAGCCGACATGATTGATGTTGGCGGCTACTCGTCACGCCCCGGGGCCGATGAAGTGAACGCCGATGAGGAATTGCGCCGTCTTGAACAAGGAATCGAGGCCGTGCGCCGGCTCAACGCCGACATACCCGTCTCGGTCGACACATTCCGTGCCGACGTCGCCCTAAAAGCAGTGACACAACTCGGTGCCGACATCATAAACGACATATCGGGCGGCACGCTTGACGACAAGATGATTGATGTCGTCGCCTCAACCCGGGCGCCCTACATCATGATGCACATGCGCGGCACCCCGGCCGACATGCAAGAGCACACCGAATATGACAACGTGACATGTGATGTGATCGAATGGCTGAGCCGTCAGCTGGCTCGCTTCTCGCTCGCCGGGGCAGGTGACATCATTATCGACCCGGGCTTCGGCTTCAGCAAGACTACGGCACAAAACTTCGAGATGCTCGGCTCGCTGGAATTGTTCAAATCGCTCGGCCGACCTATTCTCGTGGGAATATCGCGCAAATCAATGATATACAGGAGTCTCGACATCACTCCCGATGAATCGCTTAACGGCACAACTGTGCTCAACACCATAGCCCTCAGCCACGGAGCATCGATACTGAGGGTACACGATGTGGCCGCCGCACACCAGGCTGTCACACTCGCCGGCCTAACCACAAATCAATATTCATAATCAAGCCCCCACCGCCCCAAATGGAAAGTTTCGGATTCAAAGATATACTTGACATCGTCATCGTCGCCTGGATGCTCTACTACCTGTACCGCATCATGAAGGAATCGGGCACAATCAACATCTTCTATGGTGTGATGGCCTTCATTGTCGTGTGGGGCCTCGCCAGCGAGATACTCGAGATGCGACTGATCGGTACCATACTTAACAAGTTCATGAGCATAGGGCTGCTTATCCTCGTGATTATTTTCCAGGACCAGATCAAGCGCTTCCTTGTGGAACTCGGCTCACAGCGACGGTGGAAATTCCTCACCGGCCTGTTCCATCACAAACACGTAGACCGCAAAGAGGTGGCACAGGAACACATCATGCCTATAGTCTATGCGTGCCGCAATATGGCCAAGAGCAAGACGGGTGCCCTGATTGTGATACAGGGCAACATGCCGCTCGACAACTATGAGAACACGGGCGACAGCATTGACGCCGCCATCAACTCGCGCCTCATCGAGAACATATTCTTCAAGAACTCGCCCCTGCACGACGGCGCACTCATCATAGCCGACGGTCGACTGAAAGCTGCCGGCTGCATACTGCCCGTGAGCCACGACACCGACGTGCCCCGCTCGTTCGGTCTCAGACACCGCTCGGCCCTCGGCATATCACAAAGCACCGATGCTCTTGCCATCGTCGTGTCAGAGGAAACCGGCAAAATCTCTATCGCCCACCGCGGGCGGCTGGAAACCGACCTGACCTCGACCGACCTCGAGCAACGCCTCAGCGACTTCTGCTGACCACCACCACACTCATCAACCAAATATTCTGCTACTGCCTCATTTTCAAAACATTGAAAATGGGGCAGAATCTTTTAGTGGATTTGTGAAAATTTTACCGTCTTTTGTGAAAGTTGCATATCATATATGCTTACTAAATTTGCAATATCAACTAATTGATTGGTAATATATGAAATACCAACTGACAAAACACTTTCTCATAGGATTATGCTCACTGTTAGGCATGAACTCATGCAGGGCAAATACAAATAATGCAGAAGAAAATAATACAAATATCGAAATGAATACAGAACAAAAATCATCGCAAAGCGATTTAGGTGAAGATACAAAGAAACTTGTTGTATTCTTCTCACATACAGGTGAAAACTACAACGTCGGGTACATTAAAAAAGGCAATACTCATATTATAGCCGACATGATTGCCGACGCTACAGGAGCTGATATTTTTGAAATCGTGCCCGAAAAGAGCTATCCCGCAGATTACAACGAGTGTATCGAGCTTGCCAAGCAAGAACTTCAGAAGAATACCCGACCTGCGATAAAGGATGATGTGCCTATAGAGGATTATGATATTGTCTTCATCGGCTACCCTAACTGGTGGGGTAATCCGCCGATGTGTGTTTACACGTTCATCGAAAAGCACAACTGGACCGACAAGACCGTCATACCTTTCATCACTCACGAGGGCAGCGGCATGGGTGGAACCGACCGCAAAATTGCCACGGCCTGCAAAGGGGCTAACACCTTAACAGAAAAAGGGCTTGTAATCCAAGGCAAAGTAGCCCAGGAAAATCAGGTTTCGGCCCAAAAGAGCGTTATGAGTTGGTTAAATAATCTCGGTATCAAGACCAAATAATATAACATGAATACTATAAAACTCAGTAACGGCGTTGAGATGCCGCAAATAGGTTACGGAGTCTATCAGGAAGACCCGGCCGAGTGTGAAAGATGTGTAAACGATGCCCTCAAAGTAGGCTACCGCATGATCGATACCGCCCAGGCATACCATAATGAAGAGGGTGTCGGGGCAGCTGTAGCCAAAAGCGGCATACCACGCGAAGAGCTCTTTATCGTTTCAAAGGTATGGATTTCAAACTACGGCTATGAAAAGACTAAGGCCTCGATTGAAGAAAGCCTGCACAAACTGAGAACCGATTACATCGACCTCATGCTCCTGCATCAGCCGTTCTGCGACCGCTATGGCGCATACCGTGCTCTTGAGGAAGCCTACAAAGATGGCAAACTACGCGCAATCGGTGTCAGCAATTTCTACCCCGATCATCTCATTGACCTCGCCAACAATGTAGAGATTCCCCCGATGGTTAATCAGGTTGAGACTCATGTGTTCGACCAGCAGGTCGAGGCTCAGAAATATATGGACGAACTTGGCTGCCGCATCATGTCATGGGGGCCACTCGCCGAGGGTCGCAACAACCTGTTCACAAATCCCGTGCTGGGGGCTATCGGTAAGAAATATGGCAAGAGTGTGGCACAGGTTGCACTTAGCTGGCTCGTTCAACGTGGCGTGATAATCATTCCTAAGTCAGTCCACATAGAGCGCATGGAGCAGAATCTCAACATCCTCGACTTTAAACTCAGCGATGAGGATATGGCCGATATTGCCCGACTTGACACGGGCAAAAGCCTATTCTTTGACCATCACGACCCCGAGGTAACGAAGATGTTCATGGGCTGGAGATAACTGATATATGATGAAAAATGTAATGATACTGGCCGGAGCCGGTCAGATAGGTATGGCTATAGCCCGACGCATGGGCTACGGCATGAAAATTATAGTCGGTGACAAGAATATTAAAAATGCCGACACGATTGCCGATATCTTGAACAAAGCCGGCTTTGATGCCGTGGCTGTAACAATGGATCTATCGAGCCGAGAATCAATAAAAGGTATTATTGCCGAAGCTCAAAAATATGGTGACATAACCATGCTTGTCAATGCAGCCGGAGTATCGCCATCGCAGGCTCCTATAGAGGCAATACTGAAAGTTGATCTCTATGGTACAGCCGTTCTGCTTGAAGAAGTGGGTAAAGTTATTGCCGAGGGCGGTACAGGCGTGACCATCTCAAGCCAGTCGGGACATCGCATGCCTGCACTTACCCCGGAACAGGATCGGCTTCTTGCCATGACTCCAACCGAAGAGCTGCTGTCACTCCCCATGCTACAGCCCAAGAATATCGAAAACACGCTCCACGCCTACCAGATGGCGAAGCGATGCAACGTTAAACGTGTGATGGCCGAAGCGGTGAAATGGGGTGAGCGTGGCGCGCGCATCAACTCTATATCGCCCGGTATCATAGTCACACCTCTTGCACTTGACGAGTTCAATGGGCCACGCGGCGATTTCTATAAAAATATGTTTGCCAAGTGCCCGGCAGGGCGTCCTGGAACTGCTGACGAGGTGGCAAACGTAGCCGAATTGCTGATGAGACCACAAGGGGCATTTATCACGGGGGCTGATTTCCTTATCGACGGCGGAGCCACTGCATCATACTTCTACGGCCCCTTGCAACCTCGGGAATAGCCTGCTGATTATTAGGATTTCCCGGCGCCGGCAGTACGGAATTTCACGGGTGACATCCCGATATGCTTAACGCAGAAACGGCTGAAATAGCTAAGTGAGGAGAAATTCATCTCATCTGCGATTTGTGACACCGACAGAGTGCTGTCTTTAAGATAGGCCAAAGCTATTGCTTTGGCCGCATTGTTGATGTGGGTGGATACACTTGAGCCTGTCACGCGTTTTATCGTATCAGACAGGTACTTTGGAGTCACATGAAGTTGCGCCGCATAGTGCGATACCTCTCTTTGGGTCTTCGGTCTCCCTCCCTCTATCAGCGTGAAGAACTGAGATGTAATGTAGCCCACACGGTCGGTGGTCAGAATATTGTCATTAGTTTTGGCATGGAAGTCGAACAAATCATAGACCATCGTCAGTAACACGCTACCCATCAACTCCTGATAGAATCGATGGTCAATATTGTCAATTCTCGCTCTTATAGCGGCCAGGTCGGCTCTGAAGCGTGATGCGTCTATCTCAGAGACCCTTATAATCGGATTTTCAAAGAGGCTAACACATCCCTGAATCGAATAGTTATTCACAGGCAGGAGATTATGAAGAAATTTATCAGGTGCAGCAATATACTCACATCTGAAGTTCTCATCGGCCCTTATTGCCGACACCCGCTGTGGTCGTGATATTACAGCAATATCGTTCTTTGAAATTGAAAACCTGCGGTCGTTGTACAAGAAACTACCTGTCCCCTCGGTACATATCAGATGCACTACGCAGTCATAGAACGCCGGAGAGTTTATGAGCGTAAACTCCTCCGAGAAAACAATCATTTCATGTAAATGCCCGGCCATAAACCTATAATATTAAGAGCTTGACAGCAGAAGTATTTCATCAATCATATATCACTAACTATCAATAAAATACACTACAAAAACACACTTTTCAATACCGGGAGACGTTAGCTGAGGTTGGCGCGGACGCGGTCGAGGTAGTGTTTCATGGCGACGGAGTCGCGGCGTTCGATTATATCCTGCAGTTCGGCAAGCTGCTCGCGTATGAGCTGCAACTGGCCTGAAGTGTGCGGATTGAAAAGTATCTCGGTGAGCAGATAGTCGTCTTCGCTCATCAGACCGTGGGCTATTGCAAGATGGCGTTTGAACGTGGTGCCGGGTGCATCCTGATGCTTCATTATCGAGCCGAATACCAGCGTCGAGGCGAACGGTATCGACAGCGAATAGGCTATCGTTTCGTCATGCTGACGAAATGTGTATTCCTCAATGTGCAGATTCAGCCCCGAGTATAGCTGCCTGAAGAAGGCTTTACCCAGATCGTCGCCCTCGCTTATGATGATAGCGTTCTCGCTTGACAGGTTACTTAGCGTGGCAAATGTCGGGCCGAACATCGGGTGGGTTGACACGAACGGATGACCGCACCCGGCATAAAACTCGGGCAGGCCTGTCTTAACCGACGCGATATCACTCAGAATGGTATCGGGCGACAAGTGAGGCAGCACGGCTTCGAAAGCGCTGAGCGTATATTTCACCGTGGCGGCGTTTATCACGAGCTTGGGGTTGAACGCGTCAACCTCGTCGAGCGATGTAAAACGCTGTGCATTGTAGGTGAAACGCAGCCACGTGGGGTCGGTGTCATACACCGCTACCTCATGGTCAAACGACAGCAAGTCGCAGAAGAACGTGCCCATCTTGCCGGCACCCAGTATAAGTATTTTCATGATTACAAACGGTTTAGAATTTCAAGCTGACGTCTTACCGACTCCTCGTGTATTGCCGACAGCACCTTGCGCATAAAATCGGGCGACATACCCATCTCCTGAGCCTGCTTGACGCGCAGACTCATCAGGTCGTCATATCGGCCCGCCTGCACTACGGGCATGCGGTGTTCCTTTTTGTACTGTCCAATCTCACACGCCACCCTCATGCGCTTGTTCAGAATCTCGAGCAATTCGTTGTCGAGGTTGTCAATCTGCTTGCGCAACTGCTGAAGGCTCTCGGTGGTCGAGGTCGAGTCACGTATGACGAGGGTGCTGAGAATGAAGTCAAGCACCTCGGGCGTCACCTGCTGGCCCTTGTCGCTCCAGGCCTGGTCGGGGTCACAATGGCTCTCGATGATGAAGCCGTCAAAGCCCATGTCGAGGGCCTGCTGTGAGATGGAGGCTATAAGCTCGCGCTTACCGCCGATATGGCTCGGGTCGTTCAGGACGGGCAGATTGGCCACACGGCGCCTCAACTCTATGGGTATGTGCCACTGAGGCATGTTGCGGTACAGGTGCTTGCCATAGGCGCTGAAACCGCGGTGAATGGCACCCAGACGATGAATGCCGGCATTGTACAGGCGCTCAAGGGCACCGATCCACAGTTCAAGGTCGGGATTCACAGGGTTTTTGACAAGAACAGGAATGTCACAGTCGCGCGCGGCGATAGCATCGGCGACTTCCTGCATGGCGAACGGGTTGGCCGACGTGCGCGCGCCAATCCACAGCAGGTCGATGCCGTGATCGATAGCCGCGTCGACATGGGCCTTGGTTGCAACCTCGGTAGCTACCAGCATGCCCGTCGTCTCCTTGACGCGACGCAGCCATGCGAGCGCCTCGACCCCTACACCCTCAAATCCGCCAGGCTTGGTGCGCGGCTTCCAGACACCGGCGCGAAATATTTTAACACCGTTTGCAGCCAGCGCCATGGCCGTATCGAGCACCTGCTGCTCGGTCTCGGCGCTACAGGGGCCGGCTATCACCATAGGTCGGCGGGTAATATCTATATTGTCAAATAACGGTTTCAAATCTTTCATAACTGCATGTAGTTTATTCGATTATACGTTTCAGAGCCCGTTCCATTACCGGGCGTGTGGCACACAGCGATATGCGTATGTAGCGGTCGCCCTGCGAGCCAAATATCATGCCGGGCGTGATGAACACGCGCTTGTCATATAGAGTGCGGTCGGCCAGCGACTCGCTCGACGGCTCATCGTCGGGAATACGTCCCCACAGGAACAGACCTTGCTGCCGTTTGTCAGCTTTGCAGCCGAGCGCGTCCATTATCTTCATCGCCACCTCACGGCGCGCCGCATACTCGGCATTCAGCTCCCTATACCACTCGTCTCCGAGCGAGAGCGCCTTGACTGCCGCGAGCATCATGGGCTTGAACTGTCCCGAATCGACATTGCTCTTGACCTTGACAATCCAGTTGATGAAAGTGGGATTGGACGCCACCATCGCCATGCGCCAGCCTGCCATGTTGTGGCTTTTGCTCAACGAATTCATCTCGATGACAATGTCGCGAGCACCATCGACCTGCAACAGGCTCGTAGGCCGGTCGCTCAATATGAAACTGTAGGGGTTGTCGTGGGCTATGACAATGCCGTGACGGCGGCCGAAGTCGACAAGTCGCTCCATCGTCTCGCGCGAGGCCGGTGCACCGGTAGGCATGTGGGGATAGTTGACCCACATGAGTTTGATGCCACTGAGATCCATCGCCTCGAGAGCGTCAAAGTCGGGCTGCCAGCCGTTATCCTCGCTCAGCATGTAGTTGACAATGCGCGCGCCAACGAGGCGTGTAGCCGAGGTGTAGGTCGGATAGCCTGGATTGGGCACAAGTACACCGTCGCCGGGATTCAGGAATGTCAGGTTGATGTGCAGTATGCCCTCCTTCGAGCCTATGAGCGGTTGTATCTCGGTAGCAGGGTCGAGCTCGACACCATACCAACGACGATACCAGTCGACATAGGCCTTACGCAGTTCGGGCAACCCGACAGTGAGTTGATAAGAATGGTTTGACGGGTCGGCGGCGGCCTGCTGCAAAGTCTCTATCACCTCAGATGCCGGCGCACGGTCAGGCCCGCCGATACCGAGCGAAATGATGTCGAGGCCACGCGCATTCATCGCAGCAACCTCGCGCAACTTGCGCGAAAAATAATACTCTTTAATCTCCGACACACGGTCGGCAGGACGGATGCCGTCAATCGGCCGGATTTGTACACTCGACATATTCACCTAAAATTTTAAAATCGTTCATCAAAGGGCGGGCAGCATCAATGGCCTTACTGTATCGCACATAGCTGTCAAACGTGAAGTCGACATAGAACCGGTACTCCCACTCGCGGCCGACAATGGGCAGCGACTGTATCTTTGACAGGTTGATGTCATAAAACGACAGGATCGTGAGCACCTTGGCAAGCGCGCCGTGACTGTGGGGCAAAGTAAACTCGACAGACGATTTGTTGATAAGCTCGGGGCGCGGCTTCAGGTCATTAGCCACCAACGGGTCGGCCACGATGAGAAAGCGCGTGAAATTACGTTTGTTGGTCTCAATACCCTCAGCGAGCACGTCGAGGCCATACAGCGCGGCGGCATAACTGCCACACACGGCTGCACGGTGCCTCAGATTGTTCTCTTTGATATCGCGCGCGCTGCCGGCAGTGTCATTTTTCTCGACTATGTTGAAGCCCTGATGCCGGCGAAGAAAATTATCGCACTGCATCAATGCCATAGGGTGGGAATTGACCTCGGTAATAGAGTCAAGCGTCTCTCCGGGGAGGGCACACAGCACGTGGCTGATGCGCATCTTGGTCTCACCCACCACCGTCAGATTGCTGCGCCTCAACAGCTCGTGATTGGGGAGCAGGCTGCCGGCTATCGTGTTCTCAATCGCCACGATGCCGAGCATCGAAGCGTCAGTGTCGAGCGTATCAAACAGGTCATTGAATGTATCACACTCAACGATGGCTATCTCCTCGCCGGCAAAGTATTCACGCGCCGCGGCATCGTGAAAGCAACCTGCTATACCTTGTATCGCTACTCGTTTCATATCATCTCTAATAAAAGAGTCCCGCAAGTTATAAGGCTTGCGGGACTTCATATTTCATATAAATTATATTCAGTTTTCAATACGATTTTAAAGCAATGAGTTTCCCGCTCTTATTTTTGGCTAAAATAAAAGTAATAAAAGAAACCGCTGCTAAAAAATCGATTCATCTATTTGTGGTTTTATTTAAATTACGAGGCAAAGATACACTATTTAATTTAAATCTGCAACCAAAACGCTTATTTTTTCAACATCTATGATCAGAAGTTAATCTGAACGCCGACGCTGAAGCCTTTATTGATCGAGAAGTCGACACCGTAGACCCCGTCCCAATACTCATATTGCAAAAGGTTAGTGCGGGCAATGACAGCAAAACGGCGACTGAAATTTATAGCCATACCGGGACGCAATGCAATGACGGCGCCACTGACACCATCATATCCATCATAATTCTGATGGCCGTAACCTACAGATGCCTCTCCAAAGAAGTCGACAATACCGGCACGGGCAAATGTAGCGCGTACATAAGGGGCAATGACAACCTGGCTGATAGTCTCGCCCTTGACTGCGACTCCGCCAAAGACTGTCTGCAAACCTAAAGTCCAGGTTTTGTTAAAGCGATAGCCCACCTCAGGTGCGACCTGCGCTGTATAGGTAGTAACCGAGCCCTCACCATCAGAGCCGACAGTGTTAAAATCGATACCGACAGTACCGCCTACGAACACTTGAGCCTGCGCTCCGACCCATGCGGTCAGCAGCACAACTATAAATAATGCTTTCTTCATGATGTACGGGTTTTAATAAATTAGTGAATCAGAACAGATAAGCCACACGCAGAGTCCACGTGCGGTTGCGGGCCGAGAAGTCATCGAGCTTCACAGTCTTGAGCGCATAGGTCATACCCCAGGTGTACGAGCCTTGAACCTGCCAGTGCTTGAACAGCTCGAAACCGAGACCTACCTGTACGCCGAGGTCACCGCCGGCATAGTCGAGAGCCTTGTTGCGGTTGTGGGCGACGAGGAACGAGAACGACGGGCCACCAAAGACGTAGGGCGCAATGTAGTCTTCAAGTCCGGACATACGGGTCCACTTGAAACGCACATTGACCGGAATCTCGAAATAGTGCAGATAGGAACGCTCGCGTCCATAGCCGTCGGCAGCCCATATCTCGCGCTGCCCCATATTGAGAGTGGCACCGCGCTGGGTATAGAGGCCGGCGAAGTCAATACCGAAACCGATGCCGGGGAACATCAATTCGCCCTGCACACCGGCGGTGTAGCCAACGCTCTTGTCTACATCAAAAAGTGTCTGCTTGAATTTAAGCGAGGTCAGGTCGATACCGACCGTGGGGCCGTAACGAAACTGAGCGGCAGCCGGAACCACAGCCGCGAGACTGCACACAAGAACGATGAGCGATAATAGTTTTTTCATTTAATATATACGAGTCTAAAATTAATTTAAAATTCATGCACCCTTGATGGTGGCTATGGCACCGGCTGTGTCGACGAGTTTCTGCTCGCCGGTCTTCATATCCTTTAGGGTCATCTTGCCCTCGGCCAGCTCGGTCTCGCCGATGATGGCGACATAGGGGATGTTACGCGAGTCGGCCCACGACATCTGCTTCTTCATCTTGGCCTCGTCGGGGTACACCTCGGCTGCTATGCCGGCCGCGCGCAGCTCCTTGAGGGCACGCATCGATGCGACAGTCTCAGCCGTGCCGAGGTTGGCAAACATGACAGTTGTAGCCTTGGTGGTGTCGGCGGGGAAGAGGTCGAGCGCCGTTAGCACGTCATAGATGCGGTCGGCACCGAACGATATTCCCACGCCCGAGATGCCCGGCATGCCGAACACGCCCGTCAGGTTATCATATCGGCCGCCACCTGTTATCGAACCGATAGCCACGTCAAGGGCTTTCACCTCGATGATGGTGCCGGTGTAGTAGTTGAGACCTCGTGCGAGCGACACGTCGAGGTCGAGCTCGGCGCGCAGGCCGAGATCGCGCGTGCCGTTAAGCACCACGTTAAGTTCCTCGATGCCCTTGACACCGACAGGCGAATCGGCAAGAAGCGCTGAAAGTGCAGCCAGACGCTCATCGGTCGAGCCCGAGATTGCCAGGATGGGCTGCAAGCGCTCGATAGCCTCGGTGGTGAGACCACGCTCGGCGAGCTCTTTGTTGACATTCTCGATACCGATCTTGTCCAGTTTGTCAATAGCGACGGTTATATCGATAATCTTGTCAGGCTGACCGAGAATCTCGGCGATGCCGGCAAGAATCTTGCGGTTATTGATCTTGATGGCGATGCGCACGTTGAGACGGGCAAACACCTCGTCGATGAGCTGCAACAGCTCAATCTCGTTAACGAGCGAGTCAGAGCCTACGACGTCGGCGTCACACTGGTAGAACTCGCGGTAGCGGCCTTTCTGCGGACGGTCGGCACGCCACACAGGCTGAATCTGGAAGCGTTTGAACGGGAATTGCAGCTCGTTGCGGTGCTGAACGACAAAACGTGCGAACGGCACTGTCAGGTCATAGCGCAACCCCTTTTCACACAGTTGTGAAGCGAGTCGCGTGGTCTCGCCGGCATCGATAAGGGCACGGTCGGCCTTGGCGAGATAGTCGCCCGAGTTAAGAATCTTGAACAGGAGTTTGTCGCCCTCCTCGCCATATTTTCCCATCAGTGTCGACAGGTTCTCCATTGCCGGGGTCTCGATGGGCATGAAGCCATAGAGGCGGAACACCTCGCGTATGGTGTCAAATATATAGTTGCGGCGCGCGGTCTCGACGGGCGAGAAGTCGCGTGTACCTTTAGGTATAGAAGGTTTCTGAGCCATTTACTTTTCTACAATATTGATTAGTTACAGTAAAGTGCAAAGTTAGCGTTTTATCTCAACTTATATCCTATCTTATGCCTAAAACTGCAACGTTTTTTGCAATTGTTAAGATATTTCGCGTCAGCAATAAATACCCGAGAAGTAAAAATGATATCATCGTCGAGGAATAATCCGAATACTGAACATAAAGAAACAAGAACGCGACACCCTCAGGCGCCGCGTTCTTATTTTTTATCGGTGTAGAGTATTCTCAAGCGGTAAACTCGCGGTGGAGCTGTTCGAAGCGCGCGGCGGTGTCTCCACCGTGACGGCTCATCGACTGGCGGACTCGCTCAAGCGATTTGCGCTTCATATCGCCGCTCTTGGAGTAGAATTTGTCGGCATAGCACACGAGCCGTTCGAGCAATGTCTCGGGCATATAATCGCCCGGAGGCAGCGGTAACGATAGTTCGCCGATCTCGTCGTTGGTGATACCGGCGCCGGTGTGACGTCGCGCCACGGCGGCAATCGCCTCGTCAACGCCATCGCGCTGAAGCAGCTGAGACCCGAGCAGACCGTGCTTTATGTATGGCTCGGTGCCGTGACAGTCTATGCCCGGTGCATCGGTCAGGAAAATGCCTATGTCGTGGAGCATGGCGGCTGCCTCGACCTGAGACGGGTCGACATCGAGGTGACGCGTACGCGCAATCTCCAATGCCAGGTCGGCTACCTGACGGCAATGGCGCATATAAATATCCCGCAGGGTCGACCCCGCGGGATAATATTTGTCAATTATGGCTTGGTAACCCATCAGTCGATAATAGTGTTCCAGCCGTGAACGTCGGGCTCGTCGCCCATCTGGATGCCACGCAGCTTGTTATACAGCGCTGTCACCACGGGGCCCGGCTTGCCGTCTTTCAGAACAATATATTTCGTACCGTTGTCGAGGTCATGAATCTCGGCCACAGGCGATGCCACGGCAGCCGTACCCACGGCAGCAGCTTCCTGTATCTCGGCAAGTTCCTCGACAGGGATGTGACGTGCCTCGACCTCGATGCCCATGTCGCGCGCCAGCTGCTGCAACGACTTGTTGGTTATCGAGGGGAGAATTGAGTCACTGGCGGGCGTGATATACTTACCGTCCTTGATAGCTATGAAGTTGGCCGGGCCACACTCGTCAAGGTATTTCTTCTCCTTGGGGTCGAGATAAAGCACGGCCGAGTAACCGAGACTGTGGGCATGTTCGCCGGCAGTGAGGCTCGCTGCATAGTTGCCGCCGACCTTCCAGCGACCTGTACCACAGGGGGCAACGCGGTCATACTCGCGCATGATGCATATATTGGTGGGTTTGAAACCCTCCTTGAAGTACGGGCCTACGGGCGATACCATGATGATGAACAGGTACTCTGACGCGGGCTTGACACCGATGCGTGGAGTGATACCTATCTCGAGAGGACGTATGTAGAGCGACGCACCGCTGCCATAAGGGGGAATGAACCGCTCGTTGAGCTTCACCACCTTCTTGACCATCTCGGTAAATATCTCAGTGGGAATGGGTGCCATCAACAGGCCACGGGCCGAGTCCTGAATACGGGCGGCATTCTCCTCGAGACGGAACACGCGCACTTTGCCGTCGGCACCGCGGAAGGCTTTCAGACCCTCGAAAATCTCCTGGCCGTAGTGCAACGCACTGGCAGCCATGTGCAGGTTGATAATCTCAGACGATGAAACCTCGATCTCGCCCCACTTGCCATCCTTGTAAGTGCAGCGCACGTTATAGTCGGTTGGAATATATCCAAAGGCCAGATTGGCCCAGTCCAATTGTTCGTTTTCTTTCATTACCATAGAATTTTGCCCACAAAAGTACAAATAAATTTTACAAATAGACAATTAAATAACGAATAAATATCAAACTATCCAAACTATCAGTCACATAAACCTTATTCGATAGAACTGCCAATAAGGTTAAAGTGAGATGGGTGATAAAATTGGTCGAAGGCGCCGATAAAGCAGACTATAACGCATAGTGAGATGAGCGACATGATAAGTCCGGCGATGGCCAGGCCGCGCGGCGACCTGAAAATGCCTACAAACGAGAACACCAGACCCAGGAGCGACAGGATGCCGCCGATAATCCATCCAATGACCGGAATCCAACATATAATCAACCCTATCAGGGCGGTAACAAAGCCGGCGGTGCCCAGGCCGTTGCCGCGACGCACAGGCTTCTCTTTCACTACATATACCACTTGTGGCTGCTGCGTATTTTCTTCCATAATCAAAAGGGTATTAATACATTTTTGGCAAAGGTAATAAATTTTTTCAGTAACTTTATGTACTTTTGCCTACGTATAAACATATTGTTATGAAGAAAGCATTTGCACTGTTTCTGGCATTCATCATTATCTCGGTGTTGGCGGCGGGTATTCTTTACCTGTTCGGCTACATTATTCTCGACAGGGAATACTTTAATAACATAGGTAATCTGATAACCAATGGCCTGTCATGTGGAGTCGCCGGCATCGTCGGCCCTATCGCCGGCAACTACATCCACCGCATTACCTCAAAAAAGAAAAACTGACCCCTCTTAAAGCCGTCTCACAATTTTTACTTGCGTGAGAACAAAATTTAACGTATTTTCGTTCTACAATAAATTCAACTATTGTGAGAGCTAAATTCATCATCAAAAATATGCTTAAATGGGTGAAGCGCGCACTGTTGCTGATCGTCGCGCTTATAGCCCTTGTGCTCGTTGCCGTCTATCTGCCGCCGGTGCAGGATTATGCGCTGAAGAAAGCGCTCACGGCGGTCAATGCCGACCCCGACGCGATGCAGGTCTCGGTTGGCCGCGCACGCCTATACCCACCGCTACACCTTGAATTAAATGATGTTACCGTCATCGAGTCGGGCGATACAATGGCTACTGTCGACAATGCCGAGCTCAGGGTATCACTGTGGCCGCTGCTGAAAGGCGCTGTCGGCGTCAACGAGCTTTTGGTTAAAGGCGCACGGTTTGATATGGCCGGCAACGACACTACCATGACCCTCGGCTCGAGGGTTGGCCGACTGTATCTCGCCGACGCTACCGTCGGCCTCTCGTCACACGACGTCGATATTGACCTCATAATGCTCGGCGGCACACGAGTTGACATCGCCATGCCCGACTCGACCACGACCCCGGCCGACACCACAGCTACCGAGCCGCTACCCTGGCGACTGAACCTCAAGCAATTCCGCATCGACTCGCTGACTTACACCATGACGATGCCCGGCACAATCGACACACTGGCCGCCAACATCGGCGCCGCACTCATCGAGAACACGGCCGTCGACCTGTCACAACAGGCTGTTGACGTCAAGTCAATGATTGTCGAACACCTGTCGGCTCTCTATCTCACCCCGCCCGTGGGAGCGGCTGCAACTGCCACGCCGACCGAGACTACCGATACCGCAGCCGTGGCATCGGAACCCTGGACGGTCAACGTAACCCACATAGACCTGAAAGCCGACTCGGCGCTTTACGGCGTCGCCGGTGCCCGACCGCTGCCGGGTCTTGACATGAACTATCTCGCTGTCACCGATATCAATATTGTCATAGACTCACTGATGAACCGCGGCACCGACCTGCGCGTGCCTATCAGACGCATAGCCGCTCACGAGCGTTGCGGCATCGACCTGCGTCTCAAGGGCCTGTTCACCATGAACAGCGACTCGATGGTAGCACGCGACATCAACATCGGCACGCTCTATTCGGGCGTTAAGCTCGACGCCATGATGGGACTGAAAAGTGACGGGCTGCCTATGCCTCTGCGAGTCAACGGCAACGGTTACCTGTCGCCCAACGACATCAGGCTCGCCATGCCGTCGATGACTCCGATGCTCGCAGGCATACCCTCGGGGAGCAACCTTGACATTGACATCGACATCGATGGCCGCGACGGCGTCTATGACGTCAACGCGCTGGGTGTCGAGCTGCCCCGATGCTTCAACTTAGGCGCCACAGGCTACATTGCCGGCGCGCCCGACATAAACCGCATGACAGGCAGGCTGAACCTGTCGGGACGCATGGCCGGCGGACGCTGGTTACGCCCCACCCTCGCGGCGGCCAAGCTCGACAAGACAGTCACCATACAGCCGCTTGCTCTGAGGGGCGATGTGCGGTTCAACCGCGGCACTGTCACCGGCGGACTGACAGCCACCACACTGAAAGGCAAACTGGCCATGAACGCATCGTGGACAGGCCGCTCCGAGTCATACGACGCCACGCTCAAGGCGACCGAGCTCCCTGTCGAGGCGTTCATGCCGTCGCTCGGCATCGAGAAGGTAACAGCCGACGTCAACGTCACCGGCAGGGGCTACAACCCGATGGACACGACCACGACTATCAATGCCGACGTGCGTCTGCTCGAAGTCACCTATATGAAACACCGCTACACCGATATCGAGCTACAGGCACGCGTGGCCGATGGCGATGCCACGGTAACGGCCACCTCGGGCAACCCCGACATCAAGTTTGACATCCGCGCGCGCGGCAATCTCGCCACCACACCCTACGTCTGGACTGTCAACGCCGACGTTGACCGCGTCGACCTGCAGGCAATGGGCATCACCGACTCGATGATGAACGGCTCGGTCAAGTTAAACGGAAAGGCCACAATCGAACCGGCTCCCGCATCGGCCATCACCGCCGACCTCAACGTCGAGACCCTCGACTGGAACATGGCTGGGGATGCCTCGATGTCAACCACCGACATTCGCATGCACTTCATCGCCAACGACTCGCTCACCTCGGCCACCATCAAGAACCACGACCTCGACATAGCGCTATCATCGCCCACCAACGTCGACTCGATCATGAGCCGCATGCCGCACATATCGGCTGCCATCGACACCATCATGGCGACCTACAATTTCAAGACCACACTGCTGAGCAACGCTATACCGCCGTTCACGTTTGACCTCTCGGTCGGCGAGGACAACATCATCAGCAGCTATCTCGACTCGCGCGACATGGGCTGGCAGTCACTGTACATCACCGCAGGCAACGATTCACTTCTGAGCATGCGCGCCAAGCTACTCGGCTTCAACAGCGGCACGACCGTTATAGACACCATAACATCACGCGTCAGCCAGACGGGCGACACCCTCGCCTATCGCTTCCACGTCGGCAACCGACCCGGTACACTCGACCAGTGGGCCAAAGTCAACGCTGTGGGCCGAGCCTATGGCAACCACACGTCACTGCTGTTCAACCAGCACAACATCAATGGCGACATGGGCTACTGGTTTGGATTTATCGCCGGATGGGAGCACGATCACGTCTACGTGCGCCTGGTACCCACCAACCCTATCATCGGCTACAAGAAATGGACTGTCAACGATTCAAACTACGTGACAGTCGACATGGCCGCCAAGCACTTTGACGCCAACCTCGAGATGCACAGCACCGAAAGCTCCATACACTTGTACACCGAACACGACGAGCACAACGACTCGACCCAGGAAGACCTGATACTCAACGTCAGGAACATCAAGCTCGCCGAGTGGATAGCCTTCAACCCGTTCGCACCGCCCGTCACCGGCGACCTGTCGGCCGACATGCGTTTCGGCTGGGATCACTCGTCAATCAACGGCGACGGCCTCATCTCGCTCACCGACCTGTACTACAACAAGCAGCGCGTCGGGTCGTTCGACCTCGGTCTCAACCTGTCGACCAACACCTCGGGCACTGTCCGCGCCAACGCGTCGCTCATGGTCGACAACATCAAGACAATCACTGCCGAGGGTAACCTTAACGACTCGACTGCCCGCAACCCGTTCCTGCTCGACTTCAAGATGATACACTTCCCGCTCCATATTCTCAACCCGTTCCTGCCCAAGGATATGGCGCGGCTCAACGGTACGCTCAACGGCACGATGGACATCACCGGCTCGATTGCCGAACCGATATTTAACGGTTACCTCAACTTTGACTCGACGATGCTCACCATACCGATGTTCGGCACCTCGTTCACATTCTCTGACGTCAAGATTCCGATGGACTCGAACGTGGTGATGTTCAACAACTACACCATCACGGGCGCCAATCCCAACCCGCTGGCGATCAACGGCACTGTCGATGCACGCCACATCAGCAACATCCTCCTCGACCTCAGCGCCAACGCACGCGAAATGCAGATTGTAAACTCCAAGAAGAAACGCGGTGTGCAGGTCTACGGCAAGGCATTCATCGACCTCGACGCCACCGTGCGCGGCACCATGTCACGACTCGGTGTCAAGGCCAACCTCAGCGTTCTTGACAACACCAACGTGACCTACATTATGGAATCGGCGACCGACAACCTCACGTCGCGGTCAAACACCGACATGGTGAAATTTGTCAACTTTGCCGACACCACACTCGTACATGACGTCGACTCGGTGGCCGCGTCGTCGATGATGATGAGCGTCGACGCCACCCTCAACATACGCCAGGGCTCGACAATAGGCATCGACCTGTCGACCGACGGCAAGAACCGCGTGCAACTGCTCTCACAGGGCTCGCTCAACTACAACATGAGCTACATGGGCGACACGCGACTCACCGGCCGACTGAATCTCAACGGCGGCTACGTGCGCTACACGCCACCGTTGATGAGTGAAAAACTGTTTGATTTCCAGGAAGGCAGCTATGTGTCGTTCAACGGCAACATGTTCAACCCCTACCTCAACATCCGCGCCATCGACGTGCTCCGTGCCAACGTGCAGCAGGACGGTCAGAACTCGCGCCTCATCAACTTTGATGTGATACTGTCGGTCACCAACTCGCTCGACAACATGGACGTAGCGTTTGACCTCTCGACCAACGATGACATCACCGTGGCCAACGAGCTCCAGTCGATGTCGGCCGAACAGCGTGCCAATCAGGCCATGAACCTGTTGCTGTACAACGTTTACACAGGCCCCGGCACACACGCCTCGTCGAGCCTCAACGGCAACCCGCTCTTCTCGTTCCTCGAGTCCAAGGTCAACTCGTGGGCGGCCAACAACATCAAGGGCGTCGACCTGTCGTTCGGCATCGACCAGTATGACCGCACGGTTAACGGCGCGTCGTCGACCACGACATCCTACAGCTACAAGGTGTCCAAGTCGCTGTTCAACGACCGCTTCAAGATCTCGGTCGGCGGCAACTATGCGTCTGACACCGACCCCGAACAGAATATGGCTCAGAACCTCATCAGCGACATATCGTTCGAGTATGACATCACGTCATCAGGCTCAATGTACGTCAAGATATTCCGTCACACGGGCTACGAGAGTATTCTCGAGGGCGAGATAACCCAGACCGGCGTCGGCTTTGTCTATAAACGTAAGCTGCGCAAACTGCGTGACCTCTTCAAGCCGTTCTACCGGCGGCCCAAACTGCCGGCCGTCACCGCGCCTGTGACCGAGACCACCACGCCGGCCGACTCAACAAAAACCTCACGCTGATTGTTATAGAATCACATCACAATTTGCCTGCAATGTCAGTTATGAAACGCTATATCCTATACCTGCTTACAGCCCTTGTCACGGCTTCGTGCTCAACAACGCGCCGCCTGCCCGAGGGCGAACAGCTCTACACCGGTGTGAAAAAGGTCGAGATAGCCCCCTCGCCATCGGGCGAGACAATCCCGGCCGAACTGGCATCGCAGCTCAAGGAGACCGTCGCCGTGGCTCCGAACAACTATATATCGATGCTTAACTGGCGCTATCCGTTCCCGCTCGGACTATGGGTCTACAACCACTGGCCCAACCCCGAGCACGGTTTCAAGCACTGGATATATGAGAAACTGGTCGAGGAGCCGGTTCTGATTTCAGACGTACGCCCCGAGGTGCGCACACACATGCTTGACGAGATGCTCGACAACAACGGCTACTTCCGCGGCACCGCCGAGTATCGCCTTAACCCTGCCAAGAATCCGCGCAAGGCCTCGATTACCTATATCGTCAACCCCGGCCCGGCCTATCTCATCAACAGCATCGAGCTGCTCCCCGACAGCACCCACCTCTATCACCTCATCGACTCGATAGTATCCCAAGACAAGTACCTGGTGACGGGGACGCGGTTCTGCACCGACTCGCTCGGCACCGTGCGCACACGCATTGCCAACAAACTGCGCAACAAGGGCTATTACTACTTCCGTCCCGAGTATATCGAGTATCTTGCCGACTCGCTCGAGCACCGCGGCTCCATAGCCCTGCGCCTGACCATAGCGTCAGGCACACCCAAGGCCGCCCTCACACAGTGGAAGGTGGGTAATGTCACCCTCCGCGCCAACAAACCCTTCGGCGGCCGCTACTATGACACCATTCCCACTGACCGCGGCCGGCTGTTGCAGCAGATGCCGTCGCGTCTGCGCCACGCTCTCGTCAACGAGTGCGTCACCCTGCGCAAGGGGCGCACATTCACCGTCCGCTCGATGGAGAACACTCAGAGCTATCTGGCACGCCTCGGCATCTTCAACGCCATCAATATGAATGTGACCCCCGACTCGCTGTCGGCCGAGCCTCGCCTCAACGTCGACATCGACTGCATGTTCGACACCCCGCTCGAAGCCTCGATCGAGGTCAACGCGTCGTCCAAATCCAACAGCTACATAGGCCCGGGAGCCACCTTCTCGGTAACCAACCGCAACATCTTCGGTGGCGGCGAACAGTTCAACGTCGCGCTCACCGGCACATACGAGTGGCAGACAGGCCATTCGGGCGCTCAGAAATCGTCACTGTTCAACTCCTACGAGATTGGCGTGTCGGGCTCACTGGCATTCCCACGCCTCATCGCGCCCAAGTTCATCCCGCGCCGACGCCGCAACCTCAACTGGACGCGCATCACGCTCAACGCCGACCTGCTCAACCGCCCCCACTACTTCAAGATGGCTCAGTTCAACCTCTCCTACTCCTACGAGTGGCAGGCCTCACGCAACGTGTTCACCACCCTCACCCCGTTCAAGCTCACCTACACCAAACTCATCAACACCACCGAGGTGTTTGACTCGATAACGGCAGCAAACCCAGCCATCGCGCTCAGTTTCCGCTCACAGTTCATCCCCCAGATTGCCTACAGCTACAACTACAGCCGGTACTTTGACCGCGACAACGGGCTTGACATCAACTGGTCGGTACAGGAAGCCGGCAACATCTTCTGGGCCATTTATGAAGCATGCGGCGTCAAAGGCGAGAAAGAGCTCTTTGGCACCCCGTTCTCACAATTCGTCAAAGGCCAGATGCAGGTCGTGTACAACCGCCGTCTCACGGGTGACAACTGGCTCGTGAGCCGCGTGGCCGTCGGTGCGGCACACGCCTACGCCAACTCGTCACAAGTACCCTACAGCGAGCAATTCTATGTCGGCGGCGCCAACTCCATACGCGCCTTCACCGTACGCTCTATAGGCCCCGGATCATATCACGCGCCGAGCGACGTTGTCGACGGCTACTTCGACCAGACAGGTACATTCAAGTTCGAAGCCAACGTCGAGTACCGTTTCCCCATCTTCGGCCCACTGCACGGCGCACTGTTCCTCGACTCGGGCAACGTGTGGCTGCTCAAAGACGACCCGCAGCGTCCCGGCGGCAAGCTCAAAGGCTCGACATTCTTTGAAGACCTCGCGCTCGGCACCGGCGTCGGCCTGCGCTTCGACATATCGATGCTCGTGCTCCGTGCCGACCTCGGCATCGGCATCCACGCCCCCTACGACACCGGCAAGCGCGGCTACTACAACATGACATCGTTCGGCAACTCCCTCGCCTTTCACCTCGCCATCGGCTACCCCTTCTAACCCTTGATCCTGAACTTCCCGAGAAGAATTTTGAAATTATCCTGAGCCGTCAGACAAGTGTCCATCAAATAGCCTTTTACTGCCGGCCAGTTGCGCAGACCATTGTAATAGAAAAGCTTCAGTTCATCAGTAATGATGAACGGCACATGTCCTAATCGCAGACATTCACGAAACATTATCAGTCGACCGACACGTCCGTTCCCGTCTTGAAACGGATGTATCGCTTCAAACCGATAATGAAAATCTATAATATCCTCAATCGATGGCCGTTTATTTGCGTTATACTCCTTCAATAGAGCCTTAATCTCTCTATGGACATTCTCAGGTTCGACCGTATCATTTCCACCGACTTCATTTGGTAGTTTCTTGTAGTCTCCGACCATGAACCAATCTTTTCGCTCGTCCGATGTCCCCGATTTCAACAGGTAATGAAGATACTTGATATAAGCCTCAGTTAGCTTACTGGCACAATCATCAATAATAAAGTCAATCGCACGGAAATGATTTGTCGTCTCGATAATATCATCTACATTAACCGACTGGCCGGTAACGCCAATCGTATTGGTTTCAAAAATATACCGCGTCTGCTCATGCGTCAGTCGGCTACCCTCCATATGGTTTGAGCTATAAGTCAGATCTATCTGTATGCGGTGATAAATGCCTCCCGTAGTCTTGCCGGCTTTCTCCGCCTTCAAGACCGACAATAAAGGCGACTCTTTTAATACCCTCCTATGTTTCGGTAATTCAGCGTCTATCGGTATATTCCATGTTTTCCCAACGAGATACGCGCCTTCTATTTTACCCTGCGCGCAATAATTTCTGGCGGTACGCTCAGCGACACCATGTTCCTCAGCCCATTCTTTAACTGAAATATACTCCATATCGGCAAGAATTACATTCAAAATATGACGCAAAGATAGCAAAACTTGCCGATATCGGCAAGTTTTGGTCGTGTCAGATATTTTTGTAACTTTGCGTATGGCAAATATCTATAAATATAAAATAGTGATTGTGTGCATTGGCTTTGCACTCTCCCTCAATCTTTGGGCACAAGGCAAGGAAAGTTCAGCGTGTAACGATATCAGTCCGCTCAAGATTGAACGGACAGCGGGTGGCGCAGAACATTATTCAATTGACTATAAAGCGCTTGACATCAATAGAGCCGATTACAGCGATGCTTTTGAAATTTATATGACTCCGCTCGACGGAAGGTTGTATGAGGACTGCACACAACAATTTATTGACGGTAAAATCAGCTTAGATCCACAATTTTTCTCTTGTGCTGAATCCCCTGTCAATGGTGTACTCGGTAATGATTTCAGTCGAATTGAAATTTATACCTATCCCGATGTAGTTAGGACTGATTCGGTTACATACGCCGTGCGTGGTCGTACAAAAGTCAAGTCGGTCGTAAGAGATTTCGCAGGTGAAATCAAAATAAAGAAAATATACTTTATGCCTGATGCTGATTATCTTGACTACTATGTGATAATAGCCGATTACTCTCTACGGGAAGATACCGCACAAAAAGACAGTGGGGAATTTAAAGGCATATTCGGGGCATACGGTTATATAGATAGTGCCGCTCCCGATTTATTACAGGTTGACGATCGGAATTCAGTAGCCGATAGTTATGAGAACCGTACCTATGTAGGTACATGGCAGAGTTACGATAATCCCAATGAGGCCAAACGCTGCGTGTGGGGAGACTACCGCTTGCCATTCTGTTTTGATTTTGATATAGGAGCCGGAGATATTATGGTCAACCCTGAATACAAATCCCCTGAATGGGATAGATACATGCAATGGGGCGACTTTGAAGTTATCGAAACCGAAAATGGCGAACGCCGTACTGTATATAAAAACCCGTGGTGGTGACAAATTAAACACCCAATCAACCAATTTACACATAAACAATAGTATATGAGAAATTTAATTTGGATTACTGTTTTGATTATATCGGCCATAGCCGTTGCCTGCACCGGGAAAGGCAAAACAGGCTATGTATCACCTCAACCGCAAACCCTGGCCGAGGATTCGGTATTCGAGGATTCGGTAATCGATATTGCCTCAATAGAAATGAAAGGCCGAGTGATTGAAGATACCGTGATAGGGCATTGGACTGTCAAAACTACCAAAGATTCCAATAATGTAGTAGTCGTCGTAAAGCATTATTGGTATAAAGAAGATTCGCCCTATTGGACTGTAAGAGATTCATCGGTCTTTGTGACCCTATTGTATGATAATAAAGTGGTGTATTCCAATAAAGAAATACGAACAAAAGACCTGACCGGTACCGAAGGTGAGTTTGAGATGCACACCGGTGGCTATATTCATTGGGTTTCAGACTCAGCTATTTACTTGTATTTCGGATGTTTTATACCCGATTCGGATATCGGTTGGGATTTACTATACCAAATTTTGCCTGACGGCACATCAAACATCATCGACATGTACTGCGATCCGGCAGCCGAGGGAAATTGTGTAATCGCTTACTTCCTGGCTATGTACCTTAACGAAATGGCGGCACACTCGTCGGCCGCAGACATGAAACGTGTGTTTGACCTTTACTGTACCAACGAGATTACAGATCAACTTTGTGCCGGTACACTTCAAGTCGTTCCTGATGATATCGATTTCAGATACGCAAACCAAACCACTAACATAGATAATTTGGACGGTTATAAATGCCCCTTGGAAAACTACTCATTCAAGGTAAAATTCAAACCCGACCCCAACAACAAGAACCGAACGGACAGTGTTTACATGGAAGTCGATGGAAAATCATACAAAATTTCAAAAATCGACAAGGTATTTCCCGACACGATTATTAAAGAAGTCCTCCCACTCATCCCAATCGACACGGAGCCGGACACGACTGAATCCGCCACAGGCTTAGTCCCAATAGCCGTAGATGACGCCAATTGATTAAATCTTCCGATAATAAACGATGAAAATCAGCAGAATTATTATTGGACTGATAACAGGCTTTTTTGCCCTATGTCTTTCAGCCAGGCCTATGACTGAAGATCAGCCATCTGAACGTCGGGCTAAGACTCTTTGGGTCGTGGATGGTGTCGCGCTTAATGACTCAGTATTCGATTACACTCTCGACCAAATGAGAAGTGACAGTGCGGCAGTATTGGCAGTCAGCTCATTATATTTCATAAATCGTAACAATATTAGTGAAATTACTGTTATTGATTCTATCGAGGCGGCCGATTATGGTTTTGTCAACTGCAATGGTGTAGTCAAAATCACGACTTCATACCGTGAATCTTTACCAATAATAATTAACGGAAATTTTTATAAGAGTAAATCTAAAGTATCGGCCGGCGACGCTTTAGGAGGACAGGAGTATATAAAGCATATTATAATGACTGAGTTTGCCGACTTGGACGAATATGGAGTCTCTGATTTCAGAATAATAAAAAAAATCGGTAATATAGGATGTCGTACACCACGGACGCCCTTGGTTGTCGTAATTACCGAGTTGCCATATTATCGAATTGAAAGTCTCGTTGGAAATTACGTCGGCAAGTCAGGAAAGTATGTCTATATGTTGAAACTTAATGCCGATTCTACATACGAATTTACAAAAAAAGACACCCGAAAAATGGCTTCGGTCCCGCAGATATTAAAATTGGGAACATGCAACATATCAAGGGGTAACATATTCTTGACATGTACTCAGGATTCGGCGGCCAATCTTCGGATGAGCATAGCCGCCCAAGATACTATATACCTGACCATCAAACGCCTCAGAACCTTGACATTGCCCAAGAATGTCTGGGGCAACAAGAAGTCAGTCACCCTGAAACGACAGTAAAATGAAACTGACTGATACACCGTTCTGATATTACTACCATCACCAGCATATCACAATGTCTATTACGACTTTTTTCAAAGAACAGATTCATACACTCAAGCCTTTTGACCGCGCAACCACCGACCCGCTCAGAGGCTTACTCGCACTTTTGATAGTAGCTCACCACCTCAGTCCACATATACAGATACCAATTCTCGGCACATTTTTGCCAAGAATTGGTGAGCATATTGTCGCCATTTTCTTTCTGCTGTCAGGCTACGGATTATTTGTTTCATTTAAACATAAGGGTGCATCTTATCTCAACGGTTTTTTTAAGAAACGCTTCTCAAAGATATTGCCTTTGTTTATATTACTCACCATTATAGAGATAATTGCAGCATGGCTTGGAGGCAGAACGTTGACACATCAAGCTGTGTCTTTTGCTACAAACGGAGACACTCCATTGCCATTCTCATGGTTCATATACGCCATTATATATGCCTATATTGCATTCTACTTTAGCGCACTGATTGGCAAAACGCTAATGCGTACCGGTATGATATTTCTTGCAATTAACGTTGCATATATGGCATTCATTTGCTGTTATTGCAAGTGGGGAGGCTATTGGTATGTGACATTACCGGCCATAAATCTTGGTTACTATATAGGTTTCTATGATGATAAAATAACGGGATGGCTCCAAAAATATCCCGTTATGTTTTTGGTTGGGTCGATCGGACTGATTATATGCTTATTTTGCATAACGCCATCAATTTCTTATCTTTCCAAAGCAGCATCTTTACCATTTATTTATAAGATGTTGACTCTAATGTTTATTTGTGTCGGTATCATGTTCCAAGTCACCTGTGTGTACATATTGATTCGACTCTTAGGCATGCTAAAATGGAAGCCACTGATGTGGGTCGGAGCCTTTTCAATGGAACTTTACCTCGTTCATGGAATGGTACTGACACGATTAAGCGACATCATGCAGGGATATAATGAGATACTGTTTGTATGCGCGACCTACGCTATATCCATATTTCTTGCATACATGACACACAAAATATTCTCACGAATCAAATTCTGACCCCGAAAGTAAACTTGATCAAATCTTCCGACCCCAATAATAGGTGTTCCAGTTATCGCGTGCATAGCCGTCGCGAAGCACTTTGAAGCTGTCGACCGACGCGCCATCAATCTTCACGCCATCAAAATATGCGCTCCAGTTGTCACGCGCATATCCGTCGCGCAGCACTTTGAAACTGTCGACCGACGCGCCTTGAATCTTGCGCCCGTCATAATAGACACTCCAGTTGTCGCGCGCATACCAGTCAGACAGCACTGCGAACGAATTGGCCGACGCGCCGTCAATCTTCGCACCATTATAGTACACGTTCCAGTCATCCTTAGCATATCCATATCCGAGTACCTTGAACGACATGCTGCTCGCGCCACTGATTGCGTGCCCGCAATAATACACCGACCAATCATCCTTGGCATATCCGTCGCGCAGTATGCGGAATGACATTGCCGACGCACCCTCAACAATACGGCCTTGAAAATACACCGCATTATCGCTTACAAAATACGCCGGCCGGTGATGTCGGCTCGCCTCATACTTATCATGCAAACTGTGACCGTCGTGGCGCTCCTGTGCTAGCCCTGCAAGAGAACAAAATATTGCAATTAAAAATATTGCAGCCTGTTTCATCGGTATTCTATTATATCATTTATTAATACTATCATCTATTTGCCGCGTGCCTTTGCATCGGGGATAATCGCTGCAACCCCAAAACTCGCGCCCGGGCTGATTACCCTGTCTCGGCATCCTCATTATCATCGGTTTTCCGCATATCGGACAGTCAGGAGCTATACGATGCGAGCTCTGAGTTCTCTGAGTTTCCCTGACCTCCATTCGCGCCTTAGCCATTTGTTCCTTGATGCCACCTTTTTGAAGAAATTGCTGCTTCTGATACTCTAACAGCCCCGTTAGCATCCTGTCACATTGATGCACCAGTGTTATGGCAACATTCGCTATGGTCTCATCACTCCAGCCTTTTGCCTTCTCAATCATAAATTCCCGAGTCATACGCTGCCTCAAAGCCGCACGCACATTTTTTAGTCGTGGATCTTCAAGCCCCCATTTTGCCAAACCACGCGTTATCAGATAATCTTCATAGTCAAGCAAAAGTTCTTGCTGACTGCTCTTACCTACATTTGTCAGGAACATTTCGGTTTGGGTAGACATTGCCGCGGCACTACTACCTTCTGCGATATTCTGCTTGATACTGCGCGCAGCCTGAACCATCTGGTCTTTTGTGCGGTCGCCGCGCCCGATAAAACGTTCGCAAAATATAAAAGGAATGTCATAGAGATGTTCAGCCAACTGAAAACATCTCAACTCTCTGTAATTACCTCTTTTGTCAAGAAAATCATTTCCCATAACTTATTCAGGTAACAAATGTAAGAAAAAATTAGGCCTAATATGTCCATTAGGCCAAGAAAATCGAAAGAAACTTATTGATGAATATTTGTGTAGGCACTACTAAATATGTATATTATCACCCGAAATGTCCATTAGTGATTTTTTGAGGCAATTTCATCACCCAAAATGTCCATTAGGCCGAAATTTCTCAGGTTTCAGACTACAAGATAAGCATACGCTCTCTTTATTAACCAAAATGTCTTAGATCACCACGAGGTAATCCAAATGCAAAGTTAACCAAAAATTTGAGGCGTATAGGTCAATTTGCAGGCTGAAATCGTTGTAACTGTCTATATTCCTGCT
>CAMWLW010000001.1 GCA_947175245.1 uncultured Bacteroidales bacterium | reverse complement strand
CGCGGTGGCAGTGTCGGTGTCGGCGTCGGGCTGATGTTTGGGCGACCGGTCGGCGGCGATGAAGGCGTCGAGCAGACGGTCTTGTTGGTCGACGGCGGGTGCCGGCGTGGGCATGTCGCGCTCGAGGGTGGCGGCATAGTCGGGCACGGGGTTGAATATCATGCGGTTGAGCAGCTCCTCTTCGGCAGGGTCGATGTTGCCGTAGTTGGAGAGGAAGGTGTCGATGGCGTCGCCGGTGTCGGGGGTGGTGTTGACTTGCTGTGCGGGGTAGAAGTTGTCATAGCGGCCGGTGCCCTCGGGGTCGATGAGGATGCGTGTGCGCGACGGGTCGGGGATAGAGAGCGATATGAGGTTGACGAGGTGTCGGACGGTGGCTTCGTTAAGGTCGGGGTGGGGGTGGCGCAGTTGCAGGACTACGGGCAGCAGGAAGGCCGGCGTGCGGTCACACAGACGGCTTATGAGCTCGGGAGCGACGGGCGTGTCGGCCGGCGTGTCGAGCAGTGCTTTGAGTGGGTCGAGAGGCTGTTCCATGTTGATTACCAGTTGCCTAATGTTGCGTTGAATATCAGCTCGACAAGCTCTTTGGATATGGTCTGGCATAGCTCGTCCTGGACGTCGGTGAGCAGTTCGCTCGAGTCGAAGTCGCGGTAGGCCGAGAATGTCTGGTCGACGTCGTTCTTGTCGTTCTTGGTGTCGGTGTATTTGATGCGCACGGTGATGGTGAGTCGCGTCTTGGATGCGTAGGCGTCCTCGGTGACGGCCTGGGGCGAGAGGTTGTAGCCGGTGATCTCGCCTTCGAGCGAGAGGTCGCTCGAGCCGTCGGTGGTCTGGAGTCGGGTGTTGCGGGTTATGTAGTCGAGCAGCTCGTTTTCAAACGTCTGCTGCAGGGGCGGGTAGACGAGGGCTGCGCGTATCGGGAAGTCGCTGACGTGGATGGTGCGGTAGACTGTGTAGTCGAGCGCGGCGCCGTTGAATTTGTAGCTGATGCGGCATGAGGGCATCGCGAGCATGACCGTCACGAGTAGTAGGGTACAGATGTGCTTGAGTTTCAGATTCATGGTGTCGGGACGTTGTTACTCGAGGTTGTATTCTTTGATCTTGCGGTAGAGTGTGCGCTCGGAGATGTTGAGCTCGGCGGCGGCGTTGCGGCGGCGTCCCATGTTGCGCTCGAGTGCCTTGCGTATGGTCTCGCGCTCGGTCTCCTCGAGGGTTGAGGCGATGTCGGCTGCCGGCGTGGTGGTGTTGGCGGCGACGGGTGCGGGCGTGGCCTCGACAGCGGGGGTGAAGTCGATTAGGCTGTGGCCGGGCGAGGTGTAGCGCACGAGCGATGTCGGTGTGTCTGCCACGTTGGCCGGCTCGGTGGCGGCGGTGTCGCTGACGTCGATGTGGCGTGTGAGCGGGGCGGCGGTGGCGTCGTGGCTGTCGAGCCGTGAGCGCAGGTCGTCGATCTCGCGCTGGAGCCTGAAAATGAGGTTGAAGAGCATGTCGCGCTCGCGGTCGTATGCGCCGGTCGCGGCTGATGCTGAGGCGGCCACGGGGGCGAATGTGTCGACCATGTCGGGCAGATACGGGGCCAGGATGTCGCCGGTGACGGTGTTGCCGGCCTGGAAGAGTGCGAGCTGCTCGATGACGTTCTTGAGCTGGCGTACGTTGCCGGGCCAGGGGTAGTGCAGGAGCAGACGCGAGGCCGAGTCGTCGATGGTGATGCGCGGTGTGCGGTAGCGTTCGCTGAAGTCGGCGGCAAACTTGCGTGCGAGCAGCAGGATGTCGTTGCCGCGGTCGCGCAGGGGCGGGATGACTATCTGGACGGTAGAGAGGCGGTAGTAGAGGTCTTCGCGGAAACGTCCGGCGCGCACGGCTTCGAGCATGTCGACGTTGGTGGCGGCAACGATGCGTATGTTGGTCTTCTGGACGGTCGATGAACCGACTTTGAGAAATTCGCCGGTCTCGAGGACGCGCAGCAGGCGCGCCTGGGTGGTCAGCGGCAGCTCGGCGACCTCGTCGAGGAAGATGGTGCCGCCGTCGGCCTCCTCGAAGTAGCCCTTGCGGGTGGCGACGGCGCCGGTGAAGGCGCCTTTCTCGTGGCCGAACAGTTCGGAGTCGATGGTGCCCTCGGGGATGGCGCCGCAGTTGACGGCTATGTAGCGCGCGTGTTTGCGTGGGCTGTACTGGTGTATTATCTTGGGGAAGAACTCTTTGCCTGTACCGCTCTCGCCGGTGACGAGTACCGACAGGTCGATGGGGGCCACGCGCACGGCCCGTTCCAGCGCCAGGTTGAGCGCGGGTGCGTTGCCAACGATGCCGAGCCGCATCTTGACGGCCTGGAGCTGACTGTTGTCGCCGAGTGTGATTGGGTGGTCCATTGCGGGGTGGGGGATTGAGGGGTTATTTCTTGTCGCGGAGCTCGTAGGTGCGTTGGCGCAGGAAGTCGCCGAACTCGTCGAGCGAGCCTTTGTGTCGGGCCTGTTCCTCGACCGTGATGGGGTCGCCGACGGTGACGTGGAAGGTCTTGCCGCGTTTGCGGAACACCTCGCGCGGATGGCAGAGCGAGCGCAACTGCCAGCAGGTGACGCCGAGGAAGTTGAACCACCAGCTGTTGCTGCCGTGGAAGAAAATCGGTATGACCGGCACGTTGAGCTGGTCGATGAGGCGTATGATGTTGGGCTGCCACTGACGGTCTTTGAGTCGGAGGCGCCAGTTGACCTTGCCGACGGCGCCGGCGGGGAAGAAGCCCACGGGGTCGCCGCTGCGCACCATGCGTATCGCCTCCTTGATGCCTTTCATGCTGACGGCTTTCTTCTTGGGGTCGGCGCTGGCCATGGCGTCGACGGCGATGAAGTTGGGGCGCATGCCGCTGATGTAGTTGAGGAACATGTTGACCATGACCTTGTAGCGCGGCCGGCGTGAGGCCACGAGGTCGATGAGTATGATGCCGTCGAGCGCGCCGAAGTGGTGGTTGCTGACGGTGATGAACGCGCCCTCGGGCAGGTGGTCGAGCACCTGTTCGTTGTCGACCTTGAGCTTGATGTCGAGGTCGGTGAGCAGTCCGCGCACGAACTCGGGGCCGGGATGGTCGATGTTGTGCTCGTGCAGGGCGTTGACCTTATCTATCTGCAGGAAGTGGAGCAGACGCTTTATGAGCTTGGGATGCTTGGCCAGTTTGGGAACCATGCGTGCGATGTCGTCGGCGTTGAGTACGTCGCGTTTGATCGGTTCCTGAGTTGTTGTAGTTTGGTTAGAATTTTCCATACGAGTACAAAGTTAATATTTCTTCAGAATATTAACTATGCTCTTAGTGGAAATTGTTGTGTATAATGTGCCTATTTGCGGGATTTGTTCAGCTCCTCTTCCATCATACGTACTCGTGCCTGCAATTCTTCGGCTGAAGGCAGCAGATCTGACGCCGTCGTTACCTGTACATTATCGTATGATGCGACTCCCATAGGTGTTTGTATGCCTTTGAATGCCCAACGAACCTCAGTCTCGTCTTTATCGCTACATATTAACAGGCCAATAGTCGGGTTGTCATCAGGCCCTTTTAGGAGTTCATCGACAGCATTGACATAATAATTTAGTTTTCCTGCAAATTCGGGGTCAAAAGGTCGGACTTTTAATTCAACTACCACGTATGCTTTCAATCTGATGTGGTAGAAAAGCATATCAATCTTTCTGGTATGACGGCCTACGATAAGTTCTTTTTGACGTCCGACAAATGAAAAACCGGTGCCAAGCTCAAGCAGGAATCGTGTTATATTTTGTTCAAGGGCTGCTTCAAGTTGTTCTTCCTTATAATCAACAGGCACAGTTATGAATCCAAAGTCATAATTGTCTTTGGTTATTTCTTGGGCCATACGGCTTTGAGTCTCGGGAAGATGATGTGAAAAGTTGCTGATTGCGTTCCCGTGAGTCTTGTATAGATTTGCTTTTATGGAGTTATCCAATGTTTGTCGGCTCCATCCGCCCAATATAGATTCTTTTAGGTAGAATATGGCTTCATCTAAAGATTTGCATTTGCTTATTATATTGATTTGATGACGCCAAGGTACGAGACCTAATACAGACGGAAAGTCTGAGCTAAATTCTGCACCAAGTTGGTGCGGTTTTGTAATTAGATGATTATGTAGCTGTTGTATTTCTGCACCAAGTTGGTGTAGTTTTGTTATTGCGCTGTTTGAAGAGAAGAACATGTACCATTGTTTCATGTTCCAGAGGTTGCGGCTACTGAATCCTTTGTCATTAGGAAAGGCTCCCTGCAGGTCTAAGCTCAGTTGTTCTACAACTCCATCGCCCCATTTATCTTCGGCTTTGCGAATGACCAAATCTCTGCCTAAACTCCAATTAAAGAATAGCTTCTCGGTGTTGACTTTAACGGCAGCTTTAATCTGAGCCGAGTGGTACCGATGCTTTATTTCTGATAGCCAAGCCGCATAATCGGAATCGATCCTGACGTCTTTAGCTCTTACAATGTGAGGTCGGTCTATGTCGGTCATATCTATGTCAATGAGGTGGTGGGGTTAGTGGAGGGTGCCGACGGCGCGGATGATGGAGGTGGCGTTGCGGGGGTCGTTGACGATGAGCGATATGCGGCCGTTGAGTATCTCGGTGGGTATCGACATGGGGTCGACGGTGACGGTGACGAGGGCTTCCTTGCCTTTCTTGAGCTTGTCGGCGGTGGTGGTGACGGTGATGCCGGGGTCGGTGGTGTAGACGCGACGTATGAGCATGGTGCTGTTGCCGGCGTTGCGGAAGGTGAAGTTGCGGGTGACGGGGCCGCCGTTGCGGTCGATGTCGCCAAAGTCGATGATGTTCTCGTCGACCTCGATGGCGGGGGCGTCGCGCAGCTGTCCGGGTGTCAGACGCGAGAAGTCCTCGTCGACGATCGCTATCATGCTGACGTTGACGGGCTCGTCGGCCGGGGTGGCGCGCAGGCTGAGGGTGTCGGTGTAGATGCCGTACATGTCGGGCTGGGGGACGAAGAACAGGGTGTAGGTGAGCTGTTCGCCGGGGCCTACCTTGGGCACGTTGGTGCTGATCTGGACGCCGCGGGGTATGCGTGTCCACTCGGGGGTGATTGAGTCGGGGGTGGCGTTGTAGACCTCGAAGAAGGCCGATTTGCTCTTGCCGTTCTTGATTTCGCCCAGCAGGATGTTGTCCTGGCGCAGCTTGAGGGGGCCGGCGTCGACGGGATAGCGGCCGCGCAGGGTGTTGCCGGCACCGATGACGACGCCTTTGATGAGCAGTGTGTGGCGGGGGGTGTCGCTGTTGAAGTCGACATAGACTTTCTTGCCGAAACGGCCGGGTCGGCCGGTGGGGTTGTAGGTGACCTCGACGTAGCCTGTGTCGCCGGGCTCGACGGGGGTCTTGGTGTAGGCCGACGATGTGCAGCCGCACGTGGCGCGCGAGGCCACGATGACGAGGGGCTCGTCGCCGACGTTGACGTAAGCGAAGCGGCATTTCACCAGGCCGTCGTCCTCGTCAAAGGCGCCGAAGTCGTGGGTCTCGGTTAGGAACTTTGCCTCGGGGCCTGTGGCGTTGATGGCCGTGAGGGCGGTGATGACGGCAGTGATGATGAGTGATGCTGTTCGCTTCATGACGGTGTTGGGGTGGATTATTTGTTGGCGGGGATTACGACGCCGGTGATGTTGAGGTTGATGCGTTTGGGGCGCGGGGCGTTGGTGCGCACGCGCACGGTCTTTGAGAATTCGCCGGGGCGGCCTGCGGGCAGGTAGGTGATCTTGATTATCCCTTTCTTGCCGGGCTGGACGGGTTTCTTGGGGTACTCGGGGCGTGTGCAGCCACAGCTGGCGTTGGCCGAGATGATGACGAGGGGTTCGTCGCCGGTGTTGGTGAACTCAAACTCGCATGACACGGGGCCGCCGTCCTCGCTGATGTTGCCGAAGTCGTGTGAGGTGTTCTCGAGTGTGATGGCCGGGTCGCCGGCCATCATGGCGGCGACGCCCAGTAGCATCGCTATTGCTGACGTTAACAGTTTCTTGTGCATGTCTCTGATAGTTGTTAAGAGTGTGCCCCGACGGGCACACTCTATAATAACAATGAATTACTGACGCCTGTTCAGAGTTTGGCGCGGATGGCCTCGGTCTCTTTCTCGTAGCCGGGTTTGGCCAGGAGGGCGAACATGTTGCGCTTGTAGTCTTCGACGCCGGGCTGGTTGAAGGGGTTGACGCCGAGGATGTAGCCGCTGATGCCGCATGCCTTCTCGAAGAAGTAGATGAGCTCGCCGAGGCACTTCTCGTTGAGGGCGTCGATGGTGATGTGCAGGTTGGGCACGCCGCCGTCAACGTGGGCTATGCGTGTGCCCAGTTCGGCCATCTTGTTCACCTGGTCGACGCGCTTGCCGGCGATGTAGTTGAGACCGTCGAGGTTGGCGTCGTCGGCGGGTATCACCACTTCGTGCTGCTGGTTGGCTACCGAGATGACTGTCTCGAAGATGGTGCGCTCGCCGTCCTGAATCCACTGTCCCATCGAGTGGAGGTCGGTCGAGTTGTCGACAGCTGCGGGGAATATGCCTTTGTGCTCCTTGCCCTCGCTCTCGCCGTAGAGCTGTTTCCACCACTCGGCCAGGAAGTGAAGTTTGGGGTTGTAGTTGACAAGTATCTCGATTTTCTTGCCGGCGTTGTAGAGGGCGTTGCGGGTCTGGGCATAGAGCTGGGCGAGGTTGCCGTCTCCGGCCTCGGCTGTGGCTTGTTCCATCTCTTTGGCGCCGTCGATGAGGGCGCGGATGTCGAAGCCGGCCACGGCGATGGGCAGCAGGCCCACGGGGGTGAGCACCGAGAAGCGGCCGCCAACGTTGTCGTCGATGACAAATGTCTTGTAGCCCTCCTCGGTGGCGAGCTGGCGCAGGGCGCCGCGCTTGGCGTCGGTGATGGCTACGATGCGCTTCGAGGCCTCGGCCTTGCCGAGCTTGGCCTCGAGCTGCTCCTTGAGCAGGCGGAAGGCGATGGCGGGTTCGGTGGTTGTTCCTGACTTTGAGATGACGATGATGCCGAATGTCTTGTCGGCCAGGTACTGCTGAAGTTCGTAGAGGTAGTCCTCGCCGATGTTTTGGCCGGCGAAGAGTATGGGTGTGCGGCTGCTGTCGCTGATGTAGGGGGCGAATGAGTTGCTCAGGGCCTCGATGACGGCTTTGGCGCCGAGGTAGCTGCCGCCGATGCCGATGGCTACCACCACGTCACAGTCGCGCTGCAGTGAGGCTGCCGTCGAGGCGATGTCGTCGATGAGTGTTGCTGAGAGCTCGCCGGGGAGCTTTACCCAGCCCAGGAAGTCGTTGCCGGCGCCCGTGCCGTTGTTGAGGTGGCCGATGGCGGTCGTGGCGGCGGGTGTGAGGGCGTCAACGTCGGCGCGGTTTATCACTGCGCCCAGTGCGTTGTCAATGTTTAATTTGATATTCATGTTTTAAATTATAAATGGGTTGTTATTGATTGTCGTTTTTCGGCCGGCCGGCGAGCATGCCGCAGGCGGCCATGATGTCCTCGCCGCGCGAGGCGCGTATGGTGGCTATGAAGCCGAGCTCGTTCAGGTGGTCGCGGAAGGCTTCCATCGTCGCCGTCGTTGCCGGCCGCAGGTCGCTGTCGGGGATGACGTGGAAGCGTATCAGATTGATGCGGCAGTCGAGCCCTCTTAGCAGCCGGGCCAGGGCATCGGCGTGCCTGAGGTCGTCGTTGACTCCGCGCCACATGGTGTACTCGAACGACAGGCGCCGCTGGTGGCTGAAGTCGTAGTCGCGCAGCAGGGCGATGATGTCGGCGGCCGGGTAGGCGCCCTCGACGGGCATCAGGCCGCGGCGCTCGGCGGCGAACGGCGAGTGCAGGCTGATGGCGATGTGTACGCGCGTGACGTCGAGCAGCGTGCGCAGCTCCTTGAGCTTGCCTATCGACGAGACGGTGATGCGCTTGGGGCTCCATGCCAGTCCCCACGGGGCGGTGATCACCTCGATGGCGCGCAACAGCTCGCCGAGGTTGTCGAGCGGCTCGCCCATGCCCATGAACACGATGTTGGTGAGCGACCCGCTGTCGGGCACCGACAGCACCTGGTTGATGATGTCGGCGGCGGTGAGGTTGCCGTGGAAGCCCTGTCGGCCTGTCATGCAGAACGTGCAGCCCATGCGGCAGCCGGCCTGTGATGACACGCACAGTGTGGCGCGGTCGCGGTCGGGGATGTAGACCGCCTCGATGTCGCGGCCGCCGACGCCGTCAAACAGGTACTTGGCCGTGCCGTCGGCCGAGCGTGTCTCGACCTTGGGCCCGCGCCGCCCTATAATATAATGTTCGCGCATGCGCGCGCGAGCCGCGAGCGACAGGTCGGTCATCGAGTCGATGTCGGTAACGCGGGCTACGTATAGCCACCGGGCCATCTGCTTTGCCGCAAACGGCTTCAGCCCTACCTCGGCAGCTACCGCGCGCAGCTGCTCGAGCGTCATTCCTAACAGTGGTGTGAGTGTGGTGTCCATGATGGTGCAAAGATACTAAATTTGGTTTTTACGCTCAAATTTTTTGTCGTCCCGGGGGCCTGGGCGCTCAATCGGGCGATATGTCCTAAAAATATGTTTTAAAACATATATTTTAAAATCGTTGAATAATTATGCTGTAGTTAACCTTTATTAACTAAATCGGTAGTGTGAGTTAGTTGCAATTGCCTATATTTGTAAAAAATTATTAACGAATCGAGGTTATATCAGCCCTCAAAAATGGCTCGCAGTTTGCAAATATACAACCAATAAACTAATTATCATATTATTAACCTTAAATTTAAATTCTATGCGCGTTAAAAGCGAAAAAAGTACGAAAGGCATAGTCGCCCGCATGCAGATGCTGCTGGTGTCTCTCTCTATGCTTTTGGTGTGTTCGTTCACCGCAGCAGCACAGGTTACAGTAACCGGTACAGTCCAGGACGAGACCGGCGACCCGTTACCCGGTGTTACTGTTATGGTGAAAGGCACTTCAACGGGTACATCGACCAATATCGATGGCCAGTACACAATCAACGCCCCTGCCGACGGCACGCTCACATTCACCTATGTGGGTATGGAGCCCCTGGAAGTTAAGGTAGCAGGCAAGACCACAATCAACGTTACCATGAAAGAGGACTCAAAGGTGCTCGACGAGGTAGTCGTTGTGGGTTACGGCCAACAGAAAAAGGTAACCATGACCGGCGCCGTTTCAGCAGTCGGAGCCAAGGATATCGTGAAGAGCGTCGGCTCTAACCTGTCGCAGGCTCTTACCGGTAAGCTCCCCGGCCTTATCACCATGCAGTCGTCGGGTCGTCCCGGCAGTGACGGTGTTTCACTCCTCGTGCGCGGTTATTCATCTTATAACGACGCCGGTACAGTGATGTGCATCATCGACGGTGTTGACCGTGGTAGCCGCGGTCTCGGTGAGATCGACCCCAACGATGTCGAGTCAATCTCAATTCTTAAAGATGCTGCCTCATGTGCCATCTATGGTATGAAGGCCGCCAACGGCGTTATCATCATCACCACCAAGCGTGGTCAGGAAGGCAAAGCCAACATCAATTACCGTGGTACCGTTACCATGAACCACGCTACCGCTCTCCCCAAGATGATGAACGGTACACAGTACATGGAGTGGTACAACCTCGCTCAGGTTATGGACGGCACCGATCCCGCCAATGTGAAGTTTACCCCCGAGATGATAGAGGCTACCTATAACAACGACCTTACAGATGGTATCGAGAACACCAATTGGGCATCTCCTTTTGAGAAGAATACCCTGGCTACCCAGCACAACCTCTCGATCAGCGGCGGTACTCAGAAGTCACGCTACTTCCTGTCGGGCGGCTTCATGAAGCAGGATGCTATCATCAAGGATATGGACTTCCAGCGTGCCAACTTCCGTTCAAATGTGTCGGTCGAGATCGGCAAGATGTTCGACGTTATGTTCAACGTGGCCGCTACTGTTTCAGACAGCAAGGATAATTCGGGTCACCAGATGGCACAAGGTAGCAACGGTGTCGGTGGCTTCAATATTGAGAACGTGTGGCTGTACTCACTTCCCTACGTTCCCAAGAACTATTACATGTGTGATCCCAGCGATCCTTTGTATGGCGCTCCCACCGGCGCGTTCCGTAACCCCTCTATGAATCCCGAGTACTCGGTCGGTAATTCAGGTTTCCACAAGACCCGTAACCTCAGCCTTAACACCGCCGGCCGTGTTGACTGGAAAGCTCCTTTCCTCCCCGGCTTCAAGGCATCGTTCGCCTTTGCATGGGACTGGCGCGACCTCAGCGGCAAATCGTTCAACTACAGCTACAGCCTGATGAACTTCATCCCCGGTGATATGAAATATACTTATGGCCCCGCTGTCAATCTCGCCGATAAAGGCGGTCTTGTAGTCAGCGACCAGAAGATGCAGACGGTTATGATACGTCCCTCTATCAGCTACACCCACACCTTTGCCGGTAAGCATAATGTTGATGCTCTTCTTCTCTACGAGAGAACTACCGATGATTCAAGCCTGCTAAGTGCTACCAGCTGGGACTTCCTTCTCTATGACCTTCCCTATCTGAGCCTGGCCGAGACCATCCGACCCAACGGACACAGTGAGAGTGCAGGCTATACCGCCGTCGAGGGTTATGCCGGCCGTTTCAGCTACAACTATGACGAGAAATATCTCGCCGAGTTTGCCTTCCGTTATGACGGTTCTTACAAGTTCGCTCCCGGCAACCGCTATGGTTTCTTCCCCTCGGGTTCACTCGGTTGGGTAATCACTAAAGAGGATTGGGCTAAAGAGTTCCTGGGTCAGAAAGTTGACTTCCTGAAAATCCGCGGTTCAATCGGTAAGACCGGTAATGACAACGTAGGTTCATGGCTGTATCGTCGTCTTGCTAACCTGAACCAAAACGCTATGGCTTTTGGAACAACACCCCTGGCAGGCCCCACTTTCGTTCCCGAAACCAAGTATCTGCAGTTTGACCTCACCTGGGAGAAGACCATCACCTATAACATCGGTGCCGAGCTCACCATGTGGAACGGTCTTCTCGGTGCCGAGTTCGACTGGTTCTATAAATATACTTATGACATCCTCACCGGTGTAGGCGGCGTCTATGCTCCCTCGCTGGCCGGCAACTATCCTTCGGTTGACTCACAGGGTCGTTTCGACAACCGTGGTTTTGAGCTCGTCCTGCGTCACACCAACCGTATCGGTAAAGTAGGCTACAACATCAACGCCAACCTCACATGGGCTCACAACAAGGTGCTCCGTAAGACTGAAAGTGCCGGTGTTCTGCCCTGGCAGAGTGCTCTCGGCTCGTCTATCGGCCAGGTATTCGGTTACAAGACCGACGGCCTGTTCCAGACCCAGGACGAACTCGATGCAGCTCCCCGTTATGAGGGTGCAGGTACTCCCCGTCTCGGTGATATCAAGTTTGTCGACCTCAACGGTGACGGTATCATCAACAGCAAGGATATGACATACATCGGTCACAGCCCGCGTCCCGAGATGATGTTCGCCCTCAATGCCGAGGCTAACTGGAACGGCTTTGATATCTCATTCCAGTTCCAGGGTGCTGCAATCTGCAACAAGTTCCTCGCATTCTATGGTAACGGCGGTGTCGCTGATGCCGGACCTTTGGCGCGTCCATTCTATGCCGGCGTTGACAACAGTGCTCTCCATGTTGTAGAGGGCTCATGGCGTCCCGATAATACCAACGCTTCTTATCCCCGTCTGTCACACTCGCCCCTGGCAATGAACTACAGCCGTTCAGACTTCTGGAAACGCAACGGTGCTTACCTGCGTCTGAAGAACGCCACCATCGGCTATACCATTCCCAAGCGTGTTACCAAGAAAGCTTGCATCGAGAACGCACGTTTCTTCGTGTCGGGTATGAACCTCTTCACTATTACCGACTACAAGTATCTTGACCCCGAGAGCGGTAACTACACCTGGTCGTTCTATCCCCAGCAGCGCACCGTTACCTTCGGTCTCGACCTCTCTTTCTAATGTCGTTAAACACATTATATAATAGTACACAAAATGAAAAAATATATTTATAGTATAATCACGGCATTGGCAATCGCCGCGCCGGCATGCGATACGCTTGACTTTGACCCCACCGGCCAGTACAGCGATTCAAATGCGTATACGTCGATACATAACCTCGACTACTATATCAAGGATATGTATCAGATCTACCACAATATCGCCAATGTGGAGTGTGGCTCGTCGCTCAACATGCTCGAGGACGCATGGACCGATCTTATCAAGACTTCGTGGTACAACGTAGGCCAGGGTCAGAACAAGTTCTTCAGCCAGGTCAACTCGATGACTGTCGAGAGCAATCCCCGCAGCAACTGGGGCACGATGTACTCACACATACGTAAATTCAATTATTTCCTTGTTGACGCCAAGGCCGGCCGTATAAGCCACCTCCCGGCTGAAGATGCAGCTGCCCGTGTGGCCGAGGTACGCTTCCTGCGCGCTTTCGCCTATCAGGAGCTTGCCAAGTTCCACGGCGGTGTTGTTCTCCGTGTAAGCGAGGATAAGGTTGATGACCAGAATGAAAATGCCAAGGCTCGTGCCACCAAGGAAGAGACCTGGGACTTCATTCTCGGCGAGTATGACAAGGCTATAGCCGACCTTCCCGAGTCATGGCCCGCAGGTGACTACGGTCGCGTTACCAAGATGGCCGCAATGGCAATGAAAGCCCGCGCCGCTCTTATCGCCGGCCGTTATCAGGTGGCCTACGATGCTGCTACCGCTGTGATTGACTCAAAGAAATACTCGCTGTCAAGCGACATCGCTGCCATCTACACCAATCCCGCCAACCCCGAGATCATTATCCCGGTGCTGTTTGAGGTTGAGAAGAAGCAGCACAACTATGACACCTATATGTGTCCTCCCAGCTTTGCCGCTTCGTTGGGTTATAAGGATCAGTTCGGTGCAGCCGCTACCCCCACCGAGGAGTATGCATCGCAGTTTGACATCAAGGTAGGTGACAACTGGGAAGCATTTGACTGGGCCAATCTCGCCAAGTATGGCAACGAGCCTTACAAGAACCGCGACCCGCGTTTCTACCAGTCGATTCTCGCCAACGGCAGCACCTTCAAGGGTGTCGAAATTCAGTGTTGGGAAGGTGGTTCAGACCAGTGCATGACCTATGCTCCTTCTGGCCAGGACAACACACATAAGAGTACCACAGGTTACTATGTACGCAAGTTCCTGAGCTCAAAGACCGGTGATAAGGCTTATAACTTCACTAACAAACTCAGCGACCAGCACTGGATCGAAATGCGTCTCGCCGAGATTTACTTCATCCGCTCGGAGGCTTCAGCCCGTCTTAACAAGTGGAGCGATGCCTACAACGACCTCAACGTGATTCGTACACGCGTAAACATGCCTGCCAAGCCTCAGAAATCGACTTGGGAAGATTATCTCGTTGATCTCCAGAAGGAGCGCATCTGCGAGCTCGGTCTCGAGGGTCACCGCTATGACGACATCATGCGCTGGGGTATCTCACAGGAGGTTCTTAACGGCAAGCGTGTTCACGGCGTGAAGGTTACGAAGACCGGCAATACATTCAGCTATGAAGTTATCGAGGCTGACGACTATGACCGTATCTTCCCAAAGAAATATGAGATCTTCCCGATTCCTTACGGTGAGATTCAGGGTAACCCACTGTGTGATCAGAATGATGCATGGAAATAAACTTATTAACACAACAATCCTATGAAAATTAAATATTTATTTGCCGGACTCGTTGTCTCGACCGTCATGCTCTCGAGCTGTACCCAGGTTGACGAAATAAACCGACTTGAAGGTATCGGCACTGCTCAATTGAGCGTCAAAGGATTTATAGTGGGTAATACTGATGAGTACCCTGCTATAATAGATCCCGAGGCAGGTACAATAACTGTTCAGGTACCGTATTACATCAGTGACACTGATCCTATCATGGGTGACCTCACTCAGATGAAACTTGAGGCTACTACTCCTGTTGGTTACTCGTTCAATCCTTCGATTAGCGGTATTCACGACCTGGCCGCCGGCTATCGTACAAATCTATTGGACGATAAGGGTCATGCTACCTCTTATACTATCCTCGCCGAGTATGTGAAATCGAGCTCAACCGATATCGCTTCGGTTGTGCTTACCGAGATGGAACGTGCTACGATAATAATCAAGGCTCCTGCTGCCGAAGGTGAGCATGGCACAGTATCAATCTACAAGACATCGTCGGCCATTGACGGTGCCTTACATTCGGCCATTATCAATGTTGCACCGTGGGCTACTTTTGAGTGCTCGGCTTATGATCCTGAAACCGGAATCGCCGACCTGAGTGATTATCCTCAGATCACAGTAACAGCTCAAGATGGTGTTACAAAGGCTGTGTATGATATTGTTGTAGACTATCCCGCCATTAAGGATTATGGCGCCGGCTATACAGCAGCTTTATTCGGTTTCCAGCCTTTGACAAGCGATCCCAGGGGATTTGAGGTAGGCGCCAATACGACGATGGCTGTTGTAGGTGACTATCTGATTCTCAGCAATCGTCTTGATGTTTCAAAAATGCCTGTGTACGACCGCTTTACAGGTAAGTATCTTGAGGATGTGAAAGTAAACGTAACAGGACTGCCTACTGACCGTTCGTTCGCAGCTATATGTACTGACGATGCAGGCCATTTAATCGCTGCCACATACGTCAATTCTAATGTCAATTATAATGGCGGTGTTATTACCGATCCTAATGTACGTATCTTTGCCTGGGTGAACGGTATAGAGAATGCTCCCAAGCCTATTTTATGGGCTGATATGAATGGCTCATACTTCCAGGGTGCACCCAGGGGTGTGAACGGCCAGAATAATTATGATATGTTCAATACCATTTCATGTAAGGGTGATATTACATCTGGTAATGCTGCAATTGGTACAATCTCCAGAGCTCATCCCCGTTGTGTTATCCTCCCGTTTGTAAACGGTACCTATAGCAAGGCTTATGTAGAATGGGCCGGAAATGGTGCCGGCGCGGCCTCGATGTGGTGTTCGACTAAGTGTAGAATGTTGACCTCAGAGGCTCCGTGGAGCTATGTATGGGATCAAGGTATGGCACGTATGGGCATATTCTATATACCCGCCGGTACAGCCAACAACCGTTGTGTATTTTTTGAACAGCCCGAATCTCACTGGTGGGTTAGTCCTGCACCCCTGACACCGAACTGGAGCTATGTTACCAGGAGTAATGACGTTATTGAATTTAACGGTACACAATTGCTCGCTACAACCAATGGCTATTCGTCAAACGGTAACTGGACTTATAGACTTTATGTAGCCGATATTACAATGTCGCCTAATTCCAAGTCGCTGGGTACCGGTCTTGTGTTTGACTCTCGTGATGGTAATGCTAAGGGTAATGAAGGTGTCCCCGGTACGGGCGTTACTGTTACCGGTATGTCATCGGGCTATAGCTTCACTACAGGTACTGTACTGGGCAAGAACGCAACTGAAATGAATGACGTTATCTTCGCTCGTTCAGAAGACGGAACTGCCGTACAGGTATATATGCTTGTCAGTGATCAGGCTCTCATCGCCTACGAGATAACCTGTTTCGATATCTAAAACCCCGTTAATATATAAGTAATCTCTCGAATGGGGGTGAACCCTCGACGGGCAAGCCCCCATTTAAATTGTTTACTTGGATATTGACTCTCTCTCTTCTCTCTCTCAAGATTGCTCAGGCTCCTCTCTCTCCATTTTTTTCATTCTCCTCTTCTCAACTCCACCAAACCAATCAGTATTAATCATTTAACAGGTTTAATATGACTCAGTTCCTTCAGGAAATCCTTGGCCAGCCCGGCGCTATCAGCGCCACTGCCGCTCACTATGAGACGGCGGGTGGACAGGAGGCTCTCGACAAGTTTGTCGAGGCTGCCCGCTCGGCGCGTAAGGTCGTTGCGACCGGTATGGGCAGTTCTTACTTCCTGGCCGGTGCGTTACAGGTTTTTCTTGCACAGCACGGTATCGCCGTCACGGTTATCAATGCCGGCGAACTACTACACTATGAACTCAATGCCGTAGACAGCGACACGCTGCTCGTGGCTATCTCGCAAAGCGGCGAGAGCTATGAGACGGTCAATGTGGTGAACAGGCTCTCGGAGCGCGGTGTGACGCCGCGTCTGGCCGTTATCACCAATGAGCCTCAGAGCACTCTGGGACGTCGTGCCGACATCCTGCTGCCCACTGTGGCCGGTGTCGAGGAAAAGACCTCGACCAAGACTTTTATTACAGGTTTCCAGGTATTATATATGATTGACCGCCGCATGGCGGGCGAGGGCTTTGACGCCGATGTGTGGAACAGGCTCTCGGGCGCGATAGAGACGGCGCTCAATCAACGGGACAACGTGTTGCCGGGCATGCTTCGCGCCCTGGGCGACGCGTCTTATTTGCAATTTGTAGCGCGAGGCACAGTGATGGCTTCGGCCTCACAGTCGGCCCTGATGGCGATGGAGGCGAGCCACACTCCGGCACAAGCGCTGGCCGGCGGCGAGTTCCGCCACGGGCCGCTCGAGATGGTGGGCCCGGGCTTCGCGGCTGTTATTCTCGCTCCGACTGCGTCAGGCACGTGGGAGCAGATTGGCCGTCTGATTGAGGATGTGCTCGCTTTTGGCGGCCGTGTGCTGCTTGTGACTGACCGTGAGGATGCCATGACGCCGCGCGAGGGGCTGACGGTGGTGGCTGCCGAGGCTCCGCGCCCCGAGCTGTTCGCCATCACGTCGATAATCCCGGTGCAGGTGGCTATCGAGGCCTGGGCGCGTGAGTACAAGGGCATTGAGCCCGGTATTTTCACACACGGTGCGAAAGTCACGGCACGTGAGTGATTCAATTAAAATTCAATAACAACCTAAATAAAATGTATATATGAGCAGATTATTTGCCAAGCATTTTTATTTGTGCGTCGTATTTGCATTGATATTCGTCGCATGTTCTAAAGATGATGACCCGGTAGAGCCGGTATATGACGTGGTTTTCACCGAGTCGATTCCTGACGGCTATACCATAGAATCGCGTTCAATCAAGTTCCTCAAGGCCAGCAATAATCTTGAGCTGACTTTCACGAGCACTCAGGGTGTGAAAGTGCCGCTGGGCACGTACAATGTCGAGGCCACGGCCGTGGCTAAGGGCTATGAAAACGGTTCGTCGGTTCAGAGGACTCTGCGCGCGGTGGCTCAGAATGTTGCGATAACTCAGCTTGCACATAACGTAACCCTGGCATGGGCGGTGTATAACGAGCCGTCGACCGGCCCGGTGTTCACCCCGAGCGGCTATTATCTCAAGAACGATATACGCGACCTGGTGCTCATCTATCAGGGTGGCATACAGCGCATGGATTTCAATCTTGAGCAGATACGCCCCTATGTGGTGCATATCAACCGCCACGGTGTGCGTGACTGGCTGTTTGACGGTTTCCTGTTCTGTGAGTTTGACAGCGGCCGCGGTGTGACTTTTGAGACCCAGAACGGCAAGACCCCGTCGGTTAAATCTGACTGGGAATGGCTCATAGACCGTCACTTTGAGAAAGGCAAGGCTATCCACGCTCTCGACCAGTGCATTGGCGAGGAGATCGCCCGCATAGGCAAGCCCTCGTTCAAGCATAAAATCGTTATCTCGATGCCCGACCCGCAGTATGGTCAGACCGACTGGGGCGAGCTGAACGGCAAGAAAATCGATTTCAACAATGACGCTGACCGTATCGCGGCATGCAAATGGTATGTCGACAAACTGAGGGAGCGTTTTGCCGCAGCCAACTTCCAGAATATCGAGATAGCCGGTTTCTACTGGATGCCCGAGAAGTCGCTGAACAGCCGCAATGTGACGATAGCGATGGGTGAGTATGTGCGCTCGCTGGGCAAGCAGTTCTACTGGATTCCCTACTTTGCATCGGTAGGCTTCAGCGAGTGGCGTCAGCTGGGCTTTGACGCGGCTTACATACAGCCGACTTTCTTCTGGGACCGCAACGTGGCCGATTCGCGTCTGGATCGCGTGTGCGAACTGGCATACAGCCATCACATGGGTGTGGAGATGGAGTTTGACATGGCCGCTTCGGTTGACTTTGCCGACTGTAAGCGCGACCGCGGTATCAAGTATATGTCGGCGTTCCGTCGTCACGGCATCTACCGCGAGTCGTCGATTGCCTACTATGAGGGTGGCGCAGGCATGTACAACTTCACCAAGAAGACCGACATACGCGACCGCGAGTTCATCGACACTCTCGCATGGTTCATACAGGAGCGCCGCCGCAGGATGGTGGAGGGCAAGAACCCCGATTTCACCACAGATTTTGAGTCGAGCAGCCTGGATAAGACCGACTGGAATGTATCGGGCATCGTTCAGTGTGAGAACGGCTCGCTGGTGATGAAGGGCAAGGCTGCCGTCGATACGCGCCGCAAGCATGACTTCATGTATGGCACCGTGAAAGCCCGTGTCAAGATTCTGCCCGGTATCACAGGCGCTACGTTCACCGTGCGTCTGCTGCCCACCAACGAGAAACTCGGTGCGCTGCCCAAGAGCGGCGAACTGTTCCTGCTGAAGTATGACTCATCGCGTCCCGACGAGCTGTATTGTGGCTCGCAGACGATGCAGAACTGCGATAACCTCGGTAATCCGCGCCGTTCGATCTTGATTGATGACAATATCGCCGGCCGCTGGATTGAACTTGAGTGCAAATGGACTGAGAAAGATGTCATCTTCACCGTAGATGGCCGTGTGATCAACGTTCAGGAAGACCTGTATGACTCGTCGCTGCCCTATTATCCGCAGGGCTGGCCTTTCAACCACGACACGTTCTATCTGCAGATCGAGACTTCGGAGACTCTGAGCAAGCCCGTGGCCGAGATCGATTATGTATCGGTTCTGCCCGATTAAAGTATTTAATTGTCAATTTAAGCTATAATAAATCAATATGACAAATATCGGAACACGTGACCTGGCGATTGGCCTTGATATAGGCGGTACGAAAATGAAGTGTGGAGTCGTCGATTCCACCGGCAAAGTGTTGGGAACCCCTCGTGAGGTGCCTACAAATGCGTACGGCCCGCGTGAGAAAATCGTGGCCGGAATCCTTGACCTGCTCAACGAGGCTTTGGCACAGGTGCCCGAGAACCGTCTGCGCGGTATCGGCATAGGCTGTTCGGGCCCGCTCGACATCATTTCGGGCACGATACTGAAGTGCAACACGCTGCCGATGCTGCACAACTATCCGCTGAAGAACATTATCGAGCTCACCACCTGCAAGGAGGTGCACATGAACAATGACGCGAACGCCATGATGCTGGGCGAGGCTGTGTGGGGTGCCGGTCGCGGCCGCCAGTCGATTCTGGGTATCACCCTGGGCACGGGCATAGGATGCGCGTTCATCAACAGTGGCCGCATCTGGACAGGTTTCACGGGTAACTCGGGCGAGATATGGCAGTCGCCTTACCGTGAGGGCGTTATCGAGGACTATGTGTCGGGCCCGGGTCTGAGCCGCATGTACAAGGACTTGACCGGCGTCGAGATAGGCGGCAAGGAGATTGCCGAGCGCGCGCGTGCCGGTGAGGAATCGGCGCTGAAGGTGTTCGACCAGTTTGCCGACGGCCTGGTGTTCGCACTGGCCTGGACGCTCAACACCATCGACCCTGACGCCGTGATACTCGGCGGCTCGGTCGTAGACTCGAGCGACCTGTTCCTGACCCGCGTCAAGGGACTTCTGCCCAAATATATAACCCAGGAGGCTGCCGAGCATCTGGATATACTGACGGCCGGACTGGGCAACAATGCCGGCTTCATAGGCGCCGCGGCTCTGATGTTTGAATAACGTTGAAGTTTTGAATTTAAAAACCTACATATCGGTCTTGATGGCAGCGTGCATGTCGCTCGCTGCGGGGGCTCTGACGCCCGAGGGCTGGCGCCTGTATCACAGCGGCGGCGTGACGTCGCCGGACAGCGCGGTGTCGGCTGTGGGCTTCGACGACTCGTCGTGGCATCATGTGACGGTGCCGTCGACGGTGCTCAACGCCCTGGTGTGTGACGGTGTCTATCCCGACCCGAGGGTGGGGATGAACAACTACCTGATACCCGATGTGAGCGATGAGTTCAACGCCCGTCTGGGGCTCGACAAGTACAACCACCTGGCAGACGGGTCAAATCCGTGGCAGCAGCCGTGGTGGTACCGCGTGGAGTTCAAGGTGCCGTCGGCATGGCGCGGCAAGCTGGTGTGGCTCAATCTGGACGGCATCAACTATCGCGCCGACGTGTGGGTCAACGGTCATCGGGTGGCCGACCGCGACAGTGTCGTGGGCATGTTCCGCCGTTTCAGGTTTGACGTTACGCCCTATATCAAGCCCGGCCGCGACAACGCGGTGGCTATCAAGATATATCAGGTAGACCATCCCGGCGATCCGTCGCCCGGCACGCAGTTCACGCTCTTCGGGCCCAACCGCGGCAATGCCGGCGACATTCACCGCGACGAGACGCTCAAGATGAGCGGCGGATGGGACTGTGCGCCGGTGGTGCGCGACCGCAACATGGGCATCTATCTGCCTGTGACGCTCGAGGCTACAGGCCCCGTGACGTTCGATGACCCTCATGTGGTCACCGAGTTGCCGGGCCGCGACACGACGCTGGCACGCGTCACCGTCACGGTACCGCTGGTCAACAATACGGGCCGCGACGTCAGGGGCACGCTGACGGCGCGCATCAGCTCGCTCCCCGAGATTGATTTCATTACCTATAAGAAAAAGGTTTCCACTCTCATATCTCCCATCACCATCAAGCGTGATGTAACCATCGGCGCCGGTGACACGACGACCGTGACCCTGACTCCCGACGAGTACGAGTCGCTGTCGATTGTCAATCCGCCGCTGTGGTATCCCAACGGCTACGGCTCACAGCCGCTGCAGCACCTCGAGCTTGTGTTCAAGCCCCGGGGTGGTGCAGAGAGCCGTTTCGGGTGTGACTTCGGTCTGAGGCAGGTCGAGACCCGCCTCATGGAGCGCGAGTATGAGTCACACCTGGGCAAGGATGTGGAGCACGGCCTGGTGTTCATAGTCAACGGCGTCGAGGTGTTCTCGCGCGGCGGCTGGATTCAGCCCGACATACTGCTCGACAACTCGACCCGTAACATCTACGACCAGGTGCGCCTCATGGCCGAGCTCGGTGCCAACACCATCGGCAGCGAGGATATGCCCACGCCCGACGACGCGTGGCTCGCGGCATGTGACAAGTATGGCCTGATGTGGTGGCACGTGTTCCACCAGTGCTACCGTATGTTCCCCGGGCGTGCCAACCAGAACAATCCCGACGACCACGCTCTCGCCGCCGCACATGTGCGCGACCAGATCAAACGTTACCGCAATCACCCCGCCATCGTGACCTGGGTGGGCGTCAACGAGGTGTGCCCTGCGCGCGACCTGTACATAGCCACCCGCGAGGCGGCTCGCACGCTCGACCCGTCGCGTCCGTTCATACCGACAACCTCGACAAGCTGGGATGTGGAGAAGCTAACACCCTGGCTTGCCGAAGATATGCCGATAGGCACCACCGACGACGGCGCCCCCGACTACAACTGGGCTCCGAGCGACTACTACTTTGACAAAATCGACGAGGTGTACACCCAGATGTTCAAAAACGAGCTGGGCATGCCCGCGCCGCCCGTCTATGAGAGCATCGAGAAATTCATACCTACCATCAACAAGCCGTTCGATGTCGGCGACCGCCTGTGGCCGCTCGACAGCGTGTGGGCCGAGCACGGCGCGTGGTGTGTCAACAACTTCGTGTACCGAGGCTTTGACAACGCCGTCCGCACGCTCTACAGCGACCCCGAGTCGGCCCGCGACTACGTTCTCAAGTCACAGCTGCTCAGCGCCGACGGCTACCGGGCCATGATCGAGGCCGCCAATCATCGCGCGTGGGATATCACCACCGGCGTGATGCTGTGGAAGCTCAACTCGTGCTGGCCCGATGTGGCATGGCAGGTGTACGACTGGTATCTGACCCCCAACGCCGCCTATTACTTCACACGCAAGGCTATGGAGCCCGTGCACGCACAGCTCAACGCCAACACCGAGAGCCTGACCGTGGTCAACAACACGCAGCGCCCGACGGGGCCGCTCGTGCTCGAGACCCGCATCCATGACTTCTCGATGAAGCAGCAGTGGAGCCGCCGCGACACCGTCAGTCTCGGGCCCAACAGCTATGTCGGGCTGCCGGCGATACCGCGCGGTCAGAAACTCGCCGCCGTGTATCTCGTGACGCTGTCACTCACCGATGCCGACGGCAACGAGGTGTCTCACAACACCTACTGGCGCTACAGTCAGCATCAGAACTTCTACTGGCTGCTGCGTCTGCCCCAGGGCAACCTCACCCGCGAGGTCACCGCCGTGCGTGACGGCGACGAATGGCTGGTGACGGTCAAGCTCGCGTGTGACGACGCCGGGTGTGCGTTCTTCAAGCATCTGACCATCGGCGATACGCCCGTCGGCCCGTCGGTCAACCCCGTGTTCTGGAGCGACAATTTCATCACGCTGCTGCCGGGCGAGACCCGTACGGTCACGGCCCGGGTGGCCGCCGACATGCTCGAGGGCGCCCCGACAGTAAGAATCGAATAACAATTTAAGACACAATGACCATGATGAATCGCATTATATTTTTTCTGACATTTCTGATTGCCGTGTGTGGCACGGCGAGCGCCGACAGGCTGCCTGTGATACCCTATCCTGCCGATGTGAAGGAGTCAAAGGGCTTCTATAATGAAAAGAACGGTTTCGATATCACGGTGACCGACCCGGCATTTGCGTCAGAGGGCGCTTTCCTGGCCGAGAAACTTGCGGCTGCCGGTAAGATTGTCGAGGTCGACGTTGCCGGCAAGGCCAAACGCGGTATCGTGCTCGCTGCCGACAATGCCATAGCCGAGCCCGAGGGTTATCGCCTCGAGATAGGCCGTGACCGCATCGTGATCAGTGCCCGCGAGGCTGCCGGCGCGTTCTACGGCGTCCAGACACTCCTGCAACTCGTCGGCAACTGTGAGCAGCTGCCGTGTGTGACCGTGACCGACGCGCCCCGTTATGCCTGGCGCGGTTTCATGCGCGACGATGCACGCCATTTTACAGGCGTCGAGAGTGTCAAGAAGTTCATCGACCTGATGGCCTATTACAAGCTCAATCGCTTCCACTGGCACCTGACCGATGCCCAGGGCTGGCGTGTGGAGATTAAGAAATACCCGTTGCTCGCTACCGTAGGCGGCATCGGCTCACACAGCGACCCCGACTCGCCCTGTGCCTACTACACACAGGACGAGATACGCGACATCGTTGACTATGCGGCGCGCCGTCACGTTATGATTATCCCCGAGATTGACATGCCCGGCCACGCTACGGCCGCCAACCGTGCCTACCCCGAGTTCAACGGCGGCGGTGAGGGCATTTTCCCCGATTTTACATTCAATCCCGGCAAGGAGGGAACCTACACCTTCCTAAGCGACATTCTCGCCGAGATTGCCGGGCTTTTCCCCGGCCCCTATATCCACATAGGCGGTGACGAGGTGGCCTATGGCATCAATGCCTGGAAAGTCGACCCCGATGTCAAGGCTCTGATGGATCGCGAGGGCTTCACCAACGTGAAGCAGTGTGAGCGCTATTTCATGAACCGCATGATAGCCGAGGTGGCACATCTTGGCAAGACCCTGCTTGGCTGGGACGAGCTTATTGACCTCGATGTCGACAAGTCGACCAACATCATGTGGTGGCGTCACGACAAGCCTCAGTATCTGACACGCTCGCTCTCGGCCGGTTACACCACCGTGATGTGTCCCCGCAAACCGCTCTACTTCGACTTCGTCCAGCACGACACCCACTCGGTGGGCCGTATCTGGGACGGCTTCTGCCCCCTCGAGGACGTCTATGCCTTTCCCGACCCGTGGTTTGAATCGATAGGCGTTACCCCCGACATGCAAAAGCATGTGTCGGGCATGCAGGCCAATGCCTGGAGCGAGCTGATGCACAACAGCGACCGCGTCGAGTTCATGACATGGCCCCGCCTGTGTGCACTCTCCGAGGCTGCATGGACTCTGCCGGCCAATAAGGACTACGCCTCGTTTGAAAATCGCCTCGGCGACGCCTACAGGCTGTTTGACAGTCTCGGCATTTATTACTTCGACCACCGCGATGCGGCACATCATCCCGAACCCGCCGGCCCGGTGATCAAAAAGAAAACCCGTGAGAGCGAGACCGAGTATCGTGATTAGTTGATTTTGATATATATTGACAACAGAATTAATGAATATTGGTAAATATATATTGACCCCGGTGCTGTCGGCAGTAATGACACTGCCGGCAGTTGCCGATGTCGTGTTGCAGAACGACGAGATGGCGCTCACCGTGGGCGACGACGGCATGGTTAAAAGCCTTGTGCAGAAATCCACCGGCCGTGAGTGTCTGCAGCCCGGGGTCGATGCTCCCGTATGTGTGATTACCCAGTACCGCCCATACGATAACGAGAACTTCCTGATGTTCCCGGCCAAACCGCGTTCGTTCCCGTCCAATAAATGTTATATGTCGGGCGACACGCTGTGCGTCGAGTTCACCGATACATACGACATCGTCAAAATCAAGGTCGACATCACTCCCGACTATATCGCTTTCACCCCCGTCGACCGTGATTACCGCATCGAGGACTATGGCGTCAAACGCAAGACCGAGCTCGATGAGCTCACCATCATGCAGTTGCCGCTCAAGAAGCTCGAGCGGTTTGGCGAGTGGCTCAACGTCATGTGGGACGACGATGTGGCTGTAGCTCTCGTCGGCACCCATCCCACCACCTATATCGACTCGCGTGTGGAGCGCGACAACACCACCTTGCTCGCCGCCACTCACACCGCCGTGAAGCTCTTTGACTCGGGCGCCGCGCTTATGGTGACCCGGCCCGACAGCCTGCTCGACCGCATCGACGTGCTCGAGCGCGACTATGACATGCCCCGTGGCGTCGAGAGCCGCCGCCGCGCCGAGTATCCGATGAGCTACTACGAGCTGCGCGATGTCACAGTCGACAACATCGACCGCAACATCGAGCTTGCCCGTCAGGCCGGTCTCAAGACTATGGTGGTGTACTATTTTGACTTTGCCAAGGCATGCGGTCACTACGACTGGCGTCCCGAATATCCGCGCGGCATGGCCGACCTCCAGGAGATTACCCGCAAGATTACCGAGGCCGGTATGATTCCCGGCATACACATACACTATTCCAAGATAGCCGTCACCGACCCCTATATCAATGACGGTACCCCCGACCGCCGCGGCAATGTCGTGGCACGTTTCACCCTCTCCGAGCCTATCGATGAGGCTGCCACCGTCATCACTGTCGAGGAGTGCCCCGAGGGCGTGAGGATGGAGAAAGGACGCCGCCTGTTGCAGCTCGACGACGAGCTCATCATGTTCACCGACGTTACCAAGACCGCTCCTTACACATTCACCGGCTGTCAGCGCGGCTGCTACAACTCCAAGCCTTCGGCCCATGCCGCCTCGTCAGAGGCACGTCACCTTGATGTCGACGACTGGCCCTTGTTCATACGCATCGATCAGAACAGCGGCATACAGCGCGAGATAGCCGAGCGACTCGGCAAGATCTATGCCGATTGTGGCTTCAGGTTCGTCTACTTTGACGGTGCCGAGGATATTCCTATGCCCTATTGGTATAATGTATCGCGCTCTCAGCTCGAGGTGTTCAATGCCATGAAGCCCGAGCCGATGTGGTCGGAGGGCGCCCAGAAGTCACACTACGGCTGGCACATACTCTCGCGCGGTAATGCGTTCGACATCTTCCCTCCCGAGCGCATACGCCCGGCCATGAAACGTTACACACTGAGATGTGCCCGCCAGGTAGCATGCGACTTCACATCGGTCAACTTCGGGTGGGTCAACTATCTCGCCCCGAGCGAAAAGACCATAGGCATGCAGCCCGACATGTACGACTATATCTGCTCTAAGGCCCTCGCCTGGAACTCGCCCATATCGCTCGTAGCCAATATGCCCGACCTCGAGCGTCATCCACGCACACCCGATAACCTGCAGGCTATCAACCTGTGGGAGACGGCCAAACTTGCACATACCATCCCCGACAGCCTGAAACTCGCCATGCGTGACCCCGACACCGAGTGGACTATAATGCCGCGCCGCGGCGGCCATGTCGAGGTGCATCAGGTATCGCAGCTCACAGCCGACTCGCTCAATGCCACGATGCCCGTGCGCGCGTTCACCTATCCTGTCGACGATACTCACACCGCTGTAATATACTGGAACGGCAACGGCGAGTCGACCGTGACACTGCCTGCCGGTTCGCCTGCAGTCGAGCTGTTTACATTTGACGGCAAACGCTTAAAGACACGCCGCGACAAGAACGGGCGTGCCGTGCTCCCGGCGTCCGAGCGTCGGGTGCTCAACGTGGCCCTGCCTCATGATGAGGCCCGAGACTGGTTTCTCGACGTCCTGACCAATCAACAAGAATCACAAATATCAAAACAATAAGTATAACGAGATGACAAAATCACCGATTGTAGCTTCATTGCTTATTGCCGCTCTCTCCTTTGCGGCCGAAGCCAAGACAACCGCGAGCCGCACCGCGGCAGGCGACATTGTCCTGGCCAACGAGAACGCCTCTCTAACATTTGGCGGTGGAAATGATTTTCAGTTCAAGGAATTCAATATGTCGGGCAAGAACTTACTGCCTGCCAATGGCTCGACTACCTATCCCTGGCAGCTCACTTACCGTGGCCCGGTAGGCGAGAATCCCCAGCTGCGTCCCCAGTGGGGCGTGTACCGCGGTACCGAGATAACCGACCGTGACGGTGTGCCGGCCGTAAAGGCCACCTGGGACATGGTGCTCGACGATACCCCCCGTTGGCCCGTGACCGTGACTGTGGCTCTTGCCGATGATGCCGCCATGCCGTCGTTCTACATCGACGCCTCGCTGCCCGAGGACTGGGTGATTACCGATGTCGAGTTCCCGCGCATCACATTCAAGCAGATCAAGGGCGGCAAAGCCATCATGCCCATAGCCTATGGCTGTGAGTACAACCTCAGCCGCGAGGGACAGCTCCAGACCCGCTACCCCTCGGTGACCGGCTCGATGCAGCTCATGATGATGCACGACCCTGCCGGCAACGAGGGCACCGTATTCTTCGCACCCCGTGATGCCGATGGCGGTAACAAGGTGATGCGCATGAAGATGGAAGGCGACAACGTGACATTCCAGCAGGAAGTCACAGCCAACTATGACTGGAGCAAGGGCGGTAAGTTCAGCCTTCCCTATGCAGTCGAGGCCGGTTATAACCCTGCCGGCTGGCAGCAGACAGCCCTCGAGTGGTATCGCCCCTGGGTGCTTGACACCAAGTGGGCTGCAAAGAACGTACGCGACCGTCACATCGCCCCCTGGGTCGAGCATGCCGACATGTGGCTGCGTCCCGGTGATGTCGACGAGGCCACGATGGCTGCCGTGCGCGAGGCCCTCAAGTATTATGGCAAGGGTGTAGGCCTCCACTGGTATTATTGGCACAATTATCCTTTCGATACCCACTATCCCGAGTATTTCCCCGCCAAGCCCGACTTCAAGGAGATGATTGCCGAGGCTCAGCAGATGGGTGCTCATGTAACACCTTATATCAACGGCCGCCTGTGGGATCCCGCCACCGCCAGCTATAAGGCCGAGAACGCCAAGGAGGCATCGTGCCGCAAACCCGACGGAACTCTCTACACCGAGGTCTACAGTTCCAAGGTGCTCAATACCGTCACATGTCCCGCGAGCCAATTGTGGCAGGATAAGCTCCACTACCTCAACCGTCACATTCTCGACAGCCTCGGCACCGACGGCGTGTACATGGATCAGATAGGCTGTGCCGCGGCCGAGCCCTGTTATGCCGACAATCACGGTCACGGAAAGGGCGGCGGCTCATGGTGGCCCGAGGCCTACCGCAAGGTGCTCACCGACATGCGCGAGTCGTTCTATACCCCCGACCAGGCCATGACAACCGAGGAGAATGCCGAGCCCTACATCGACCTCTTTGACATGATGCTCGTGGTCAATTCGCCCCACGTCAGCTATATGCGCATGGTGCCCCTCTTCCCCCTTATCTACAGCGACCGTTGTGTCTACAGCGGCTTTACCTACGTGCCCTGGAAAATCAACGACGGCTCACTGCGTTACATGACCATGAAGTCACTCCTGTGGGGTTCTCAGCTCGGCTGGGTCGAGCCTAAGCTGCTCATGAACGAGGCCAACCGCAACGAGGCTCTGATGCTCAAGAATCTGGCCAAGTTCCGCAAGGACAACCATGATATCTTCTTCGGTGGCCGTTTCATGGCCGAGTTTACTCCCGGCGGCGATAATCCCACGTTCGATGTCCCCAACTATCAGCCTACTCCCGTGGTAATGGGTGCCGAGTGGACCGATGTCAAGGGCAAGCGATTCTACATTGTAGCCAACATGAGCGATACCGACCGCAAGGTAACTCTGCCCGACGGAAAATCAATCAAAGTAAAGGCTTTTGATGCCGCCAAGAAGGCAATCTGAGCTGTTTAATGAAATTTTACGCTAAATATTTTTGATAATCAATTAATTTCAATATATTTGTCAATACTTTTTAACACTGTGAGAGGTAATTGACGCTTAAATACAACAAGATAGAGTAAAACCCTTAAAATAAGTTAACATGAAGAAATCAATTATCACATTAGCAACGAGTTTGGCCGTATTGGCCGCTTGCTCTGACGGCTTCGACGCTGTAATCAGCAACATGCAGTCTCCCTCCAACGTAGCTGTTGAGCGTCTGAGCGCCGACGAGATCAAACTTACATGGACCGATAATGCCACAGCCGAGACCGGTTATGTAATCATGGCACGTCGCGCCGACGAGCCTGCCAATACCCTCAAGCAGATAGGCGAGGTCGCTGCCAATGAGACATCGTTTACCACCACCAGCCTCGCCGAGGGCTACAAATATTATATCGGTGTGAAGGCTGTCAACGCCAAGGAGCAGTCTCGTCTCACCTCGGTTCTCTTTGATATGGAGAGCTATGCCGGCATGGGTAATGTTCAGGTAAATGAACTCAAGTCGGGTACAAACTGCATCTATGGCAATTACACTGTCCTCAACAGCTCTAAGGTTTCCGAGTGGGGTCTCTGCTGGAGCGCCGACGGTACACCCACAGTCGACGGCTACTATATCTCAGGCCCCAAGCAGGCCGATGACGGCAAGGTATTCCAGGTTATTCCCAACACTCTTCTCGAGTATGGCGTTGAATATAGTGTGCGTGCCTATGCCAAGACTGATGGCGGCGTCAACTACAGCCCCGTTTATAAGGCATCGATGACCAAAGAATATCCCGCTATCACTCTCGAGTGGACAAAGGTATCGACACCCGGCATCCCCTCGGCTATCGAGGTTTACAGCACCACCTCCAAGCTCAATGGCCACAACTTCGAGGCATGGTATGCTATCGCCGACGTGAAGAACAGCGATGTCGAGTTCCGCGTGAACGTTCCTGCTTCGGCTCAGACTATTGACGACCAGGCTGCTTCATTCAACGGCGACTGCTACATCATGGTCAACGGCGGTTACTTCTACCAGGAGCGCCACACCGGTCTGGCTGTCGTAAACGGCAAGAACGAGGGCTCGATTAATGAAGTCCGTGGCTCGCTGCTCACTTCGAGCCCCGAGTATAACGAGATGTACTATGCTACCCGTGGTATCTTCGGTGTTGACGCTGCCGACCAGCCCCGCGCTTTCTGGGCAGGTACCGATGGCGACAGCAAGACCAAATATTATACCACTCCCTCTCCCTGTGTAGTCGGCAAGAACAAGTATGGCAAGGTTGGCGCCAAGTTCCCCGTCGAGCCTACTGCCTGGACTCCCAAGTTTGCTCTGAGCGCCGGCCCGCTGCTCCTCATCGACGGCAAGATTCCTTTCGACTTCACCATGACTCCCAACAGCACTGTTGACGTAGACAGCTACCTCACCAACTACGAGATCATTGCCTACGATATCTTCGGTACTAACGTTAGCCCCGACCGCACGGCTGCAGGCTGCACCGCCGATGGCAAGATCATACTATTCATCTGTGACGGCCGCACGGCTCAGTCGGGTGGCGCTACCCTCCTGGAGCTCGCTCAGATCATGAAGGGCCTCGGTTGTGTTGACGCAGTCAACTTTGACGGTGGCGGCTCAACAGGCATGATGGTCGGCGACAAGCACATCAACAAGGCTGTCATCGAGAACAATGACGGTACCCAGTCGCCCTACAACCGTGCCGTTGTATCGACTATGGGCTTCTTCAAGAAATAATTTATAACCCTACCCCATAACACAGGGGCGGTGCTGCATGACCGGTATCAAGTATCAACACATTTTCTTCATCATTCAACTGACAGTAAGATGAAGTTATATGATGTGTAAGCTGTAATGATTTGATACTCAAAATGGTGGCACCGCCCTCTTATTCCAATTAATCTCTACCTGTATATGAAACACATTTTCAGTGTATTGCTTTCACTCGCTCTGTTGCCCCTGATGTCATCATGTGGCGACAAGGAGCCCGACTACATCATCGTGCCGACCAATCCTGTCGACCCCAACAATCCCAATGAACCGTCCGACCCCGACAACAGTGACGAGATGTATTCCTGGGAACAGGAGCGCACGAGGATACTCGACTACACCGACATGGTACTGTTCTATGGCGGCGGTACTCAGCGCTATATCCCCAACTGGGATAAAGACCGCATCGAGAGCTACGTGACCTACAAGAATAAGTCGGGCTACGAGACCTGGTTCTTTGATTCGTTCCTCTTCCTCGAGTTCGCCGACTATGGCACCGGCTCTCAGATGGTAACGTTCGCCACCGGCTATAAGGATCCGGGCGGCACCATCCTCAACTCAGCCACCAAGTATGACTGGGAGCGCCTTATCAACTACTACTTCCTCAAGGGGCACAACCTCTATGCGCTTGACGAGACCGTCGGCGACGCGATCAAGCGCCTCGGTGAGCCTCCCTACAAACGCCGCGTGGTGATTACAGTTCCCGAACCTATCACGCGTCAGAACTGGAGCAACAACTCGTCGTCGACCACCTACTGGGGTCGTGTCAATGGCGAGCAGCTCGACTTTGCCAAGGATGCCGACCGTGTCACCGCCTGCAAGTGGTACATCGACCGCGTGCGTGAGCTCTTTGACAAGGCCAACTTCAAGAACATCGAGCTCGCCGGTTTCTATTGGATAGCCGAGAAGTCGACCAACACATATACTATTCTGCCCAAGGTGGCCGAGTATATGCACAGGTTCAACTACACGTTCAACTGGATTCCCTACTATACCGCCGACGGTTACTCACAGTGGGCTACATGGGGCTTCGACTATGCTTATCTGCAGCCCAACTACTTCTTTAGCGAAGAAGTGCCAATCTCGCGCCTCAACGAGGCCTGCAACATGGGTAAGGCTGCCGGCATGGGCATGGAGATGGAGTTTGACGACAACGCCCTGGCCTCGCGCGGCAAGGCCTACCGCCTCCGTAACTACATGGATGCTTTCAAGGCTAACGGGGTGTGGGACAACCAGCGTCTTGCCTACTATCAGCACAACAATACCGTCCACACGCTCAAACACTCGTCCAACTCGGCCGATGTCGAGCTCTATCACGAGTTTGCCACGTTCGTAACCACGCGTCCATACCGCAACCGTTGATTATGCTTCGAAACCTATTGTTTTCAGTCGTCGTGTCGGCCACATTGCCGCTCACGGCGACTGAGCCGTTTAAAAACGTGGCCGACTACCGCACTATTCCGTTGCCGCGTGATATTGTCATGCAGCAGGGGCGTCCGTTCCTGTTGGGTGGTGATTTTGATATCGTGTCGCCCGACTCGCTTGCCGGCGAGGCGCGTCTGCTGCGCGATATGATTGCCGGTGTGTCCGGCGGCGTGTCGTCGGGCCACATCGTTCTCTCGTCTACGCTTGCCGACCCTAACCCCGAGGCCTATACGCTAAGTGTTACGGGCGACAGCATCATGATCAACGGCTCGTCGCGGGCCGGCGTCTTCAGGGGTGTCATGACGTTGGTAAAGTCACTCCCGCAGCCGTCAGACGGTGGTGTGCTGCTGCCGGCGGTCAGTGTCTATGACAGGCCGAGGTTCGGTTACCGCGGCATGCACCTTGATGTCGCGCGTCATTTCTTCCCGGTGGCCGATGTCAAAACCTACATCGACATGATGGCCCTGCACGGCATGAACACGCTGCACCTGCACCTCACCGACGACCAGGGATGGCGCGTTGAGATACAGCGTTATCCGCGCCTCACGACCATCGGCTCACACCGTGACAGCACCATAGTAGGCCGCACGGGGCCCGAGTATGATCATACACCGGTCGACGGGTACTACACCCGTGCCGATGTTGACTCATTGGTGAGATATGCGGCCGACCGTCACATACAGATTATCCCCGAGATTGACCTGCCGAGTCACATGCTCGCGGCGCTTGCAGCCTATCCCGAGCTTGGCTGCACCGGCGGCCCCTACAGCGTGTGGGGGCGCTGGGGCATTAACGAGGATGTGCTGTGTCCCGGCAATGACAAGACGCTCGAATTTATCGCCGATGTGCTCGACGAGGTGATGGATATGTTCCCGGCGCCTTATATACATATAGGTGGCGACGAGTGTCCGCGCGTCAGGTGGCAGGCATGCCCCAAGTGTCAGGCGCGCATCGCCGAGCTCGGCCTCACCGAGCGCGACGGCGTCAGCCCCGAGGCACAGCTCCAGGCTTACATTACACGCCACGCCTGTGATGTAGTGCGCCGCCACGGCAAGAGCCCTATAGGCTGGGATGAGCTCCTCGAGTGTGAGGCTCCGGCCGACGCCATCATCATGTCGTGGCATGGTGTCACAGGTGCCGTCGAGGGTACGCGCCGTGGTCATCGCGTCATACTCACGCCGTCACAATACTGCTATTTCGATTACTTTCAGAGCCCCGACGGCCCCGATGAGCCGTTTGCTGTGGGTGGGCTGACGTCGGTCGAGAAGGTCTACTCGCTCGAGCCTTGTCCCGCCGAGTGGGAGGGTGAGCGCGCCGACCTCGTGATGGGCGTGCAGGCCAACCTGTGGACTGAATATATCAAGACATTTGACCACGTGTGCTATAACGTGCTGCCGCGCATGGCCGCGCTGAGCGAGGTGCAGTGGGTCGATGCCGACCGCAAGGACTACGAGGGTTTCCGCGCCCGCATCCCGCACCTCATGGACACTTACGACTCGCGCGGCTACAACTATGCCCGCCACGTGAGCAATGTCAACGTCAAGTATGAGACCGACCGCGCCCACCGCTGTCTCGATATGACGTGTACGGCGCTCCCCGGCTATGAGATACGTTATACGCTCGACGGCTCCGAGCCTGCCAAGGCTTCGCCGCTCTATGACGGCACCGTGCATCTTGACCGTGACTGTATAATCAAAGTGAACAGCTTCGCGGCCGACGGTCGCGCCGGCCGTGCCGTGTGTGATACACTCGAAGTCAACAAACTGACATTCGGCGAGGTAGAACTCGTCGACCAGCCTTACTATGTGTACGCATTCCAGGGGGCGCCTCAGCTCGTTGACGGCCTCAAGGGCACGCGCTACTTCCGCACGGGACGCTGGCTTGGATTTTCGGTTAAAAATTTTGATGCAACTGTGACGCTACCCGAGCCAGCCGAGTTGTCAAGGGTGTCATTCCGCACGGTCGTGAAGCCTGTCGATGCGCTTGCCGATGCAGTCGAGGCCCGGGTCTACGGGTCGGCCGACGGCGAGACGTTCACGCTACTTGCCTCCGAGACCTATCCTCCCGATGATCCCAAGGCCGATCACCATATCGAGTGTCACACGCTCGAATTTTCACCCTGTACCCTTAGAAAAGTGCGCGTTGTCATAGCGCCTGTAGCAAAGTTGCCTGCCGATCACCCGCAGGGCGGATGGCCCGCACTGATGTTTGTCGACGAGCTACAGGCTTGGTGACAAAATGTTCTATAAAAATAATAATTCATGGAAAAATCGATGTGTAATTTGATTTTTCCATGAATTTGTTTTGTAGATATCCCGATATGGTGTATATTTGCACCATCTATCCAAGCAGGTCCAATAGGAGATAATTTTTAAAGTAAAAAAGATTTGTTCTCTGGTTTTTATACACCGGGAGAAAGCAGTTCACTGAGCGCTACCGGTCGTGCCCGGTCAATAATCCCGGCGGCGTGAGCTACCATGCCGAGAACATCTTCAGGCCGGTTGTTTTGTCTTAATGCCTCCATGCTCAGGCTGTTGTCGCGCTTGCTGAGGCGCTGTCCCGTCTCGTTGGTGAGCAACGGCAGGTGGGCAAATCGCGGCGGCTCAAATCCCAATAATTCATATAGATAAATCTGTTGTGCGGCCGAGAGTAACAGGTCGCTGCCACGCATTACCTCGGTGACGCCCATGAGCGCGTCGTCAACCACGACGGCGAGCTGGTAAGACCATGCACCGTCGGCGCGGCGCAGTATGAAGTCGCCACAGTCACGGGCCAGATTGAAGCACTGTGGCCCGGCGAGCAGGTCGTCAAACTTGATATCGCGGTCGGGCACATACAGGCGTGTGGCGCCGGGGGCCGACGGGTCGGTGTCGTGGCACGGCATCACGGCCGGGCGGCAACGCCCCGAGTAGATGATGCGGCCGTCCGACTGGTGAGGCGCCTGTGTTGCCATGATGTCGGCGCGTGTGCACCGGCACTTGTAGGTGAATCCTGTCGCCTCCAGGCGGTCGAGATACTGCCTGTAGATGTCGTGGCGCCGGCTCTGGACGTATGGCCCGTGGGGGCCGCGATTGTCAAGGCCGCCTTCGTCCCAGTCAAGGCCGAGCCACTGCAGGTCGTCCTCAATCATCAGGGCGTGTTCGGGTTTCGAGCGTTGAGGGTCAAGATCCTCGATGCGCAGAATCCATCGGCCTCCGCGACGGCGCACCGACAGCCATGACATCACGGCGGCGTAGATGTTGCCCAGGTGCATACGCCCTGAGGGCGATGGCGCGAAACGGCCTACGGGTACTTGATTGTCAGACATCTCCATGTGTTATTTGCGACCGAAGTCGGCCGGAATCTCGCCCCAGTTTTCGGTGTCCCATTTTATCACGGGGTTAAGGATGTCGTGAGTCTGCACCCAGGCATCGGCACGGTCGAGCAGTTCGAAGATGCGTGCATTGCGCGGCGTGCGGGCCAGCGAGCTTTTGTGGCCGCGGCGTTTGAGCCACGCCTGGGCCGTGCGGCTGTCGCTGTAGACGGGGGTCAGGTGGTCGCCCTGTTTGTCGAGCATGGCGAGCGCGTGTACCAAGGCGAGGTATTCGCCTATATTGTTGGTGCCGTCGTCAAGCGGGCCCATGTGAAACACCTCCTCGCCGGTGCCTACGCGCACGCATCGGTACTCCATCGGGCCGGGGTTCTTGGCACAGGCGCCGTCGACGGCGAGCGCGTCCTGCCTGATGGCCGGGATGGCGTCATAGTTGACCGGAGCAGCGGGGTGGGTGAATATCTTGCGTATGATGCCGATATACTCCGACGGGTCGCCGCGATAGGCATTGACGGCAGCCTCTTTTGAGTCAAAACTCTTGTAGCGGGCGCCCGGGAACCCGTTAATCTGTTGCTGGCAGTCTTCCCAGTTGTCGAAGACGCCGGTATCGTGTCCGGCCCAAACGACGTAATACTTCCTGCGATGTGAGCTCATGACAGTTGCAGGAATAAGGCCAGGTCGGTGGGACGGCAACCGGCTATGCGTGCTATCTCGGGATTGACGGCGTGGCCGCTGAATGTGAGGGTGGCACCCTGCAAGCCGGGGGTGAGCTTGACGGCATTGCTTATGCCCTCACACGTCACGACGTCGTGGAGCATGGTAACGAGCGAGTTGCTCAGCGCCATAGCTGCCGTGCGTGGCACGGCGCTGCCGGCGTTGATGTAGCACACGCGGTAGCCGTCAAGGGTGTTGTCACAGCTGCGCGCCACGGCGAGGTCGACGGTAGGCATCGATGGGAATACCTTGCCCGGGGTTGACGATATATCGAATGTGATGACGCCGCGCTTCATAAGCTCGACACGGTCGCTGTCAATGGCCGGGGCGTTGCTCATTGTGGTGGCTATCACGATATCGGCGCTTCGGAGCGCGTTATCTACTACATGGGGGTGGGGTACCGACCCTGCGACTCCGGGGCCGAGGGCGGCGAGCGCCGACCGCAGCGAGTAGGTGTCGCTGTCAAACATGCGCACCTGTGCGCCCAGTCCGATAGCCGACATGGCGGCGGCGCGTGCGGCCAGTCCGCTGCCCAGTATCATTACCTCACACGGCACGATGCCGGCGACACCACCAAGCAAGATACCCTTGCCGCGAATGGCGTCGGCCAGCAGTGACGACGCAATGGCTATTGACGCGCGGCCGTCGATTTCGCTCAATATATCGGCAAACAGCGCGTGACCCTGAGGCTCCTTGATGAGGTCGAGGGCGATGGCTATGATGCCGTGGCGCATGAGCGCGTCGACGAGCGGGCGTGTGAGCTTGGCCGACGAGTGGAACAGCGTCAGCAGCATGGCGCCGCGCTTCATGTCGTTGACATCGGCCACCGAGAGCGGCGACAGGTGTATGACAAGGTCACACTGCAGGGTTGAGCGTCGGTCGACAATGGCGGCGCCGCAGCGCGAGTAGCGGTTGTCGGTATAGTGAATCACATCGGCGGCGCCCCGCTCCATCTTGACGGTGAAGCCCTGCTCAACGAGTATGTTGACGGCCTCGGGGGTCAGCGGAAATCGGCGCTCGGCCGACTGTGCGCTGCGCGGCAGTCCTATCGTGAGCCGGCGGCGCGATGTAGCCACCTGTGCGGCTTGTTCAAGCGGGGTGGTGTAGCTATCGTTCATCGGGTAATGAATTGGTTTATAAATCGGTGGGTGGTGGCGGCAATCTGCTCTTCGTCTTCGAGCTGTGTCGAGTCAAAGCGCGCGGCGGCGCGGGTGTAGTGGGGCAGGCGGGCGTTGAGTGACGAGATGATGAACTCGCGCAGCTCGTCGTCGTTGAGCCGTGCTATCAGCGGCCGGGTGGCGCGCGCCACGGCGAGGCGTGAGTGCAGCCGGTCAATGTCGGTCTCGAGGTAGACAGTGGTGCCGGTGGCGAGCATCAGCTCCATCATGCCGTCGCGGCATGGCGTACCGCCGCCGGTGGCAATGATGACGTCGCTGAGTGATGACACGCGCCCGAGGGTCTCGCGCTCGAGGCGGCGGAAGGTCTCCTCGCCGTGCGTGGCAAATATCTCGCTGATGGTCATGCCCTGTTCCTGCTCGATAAGCTCGTCGAGATCGACGAACCGCATGGACGCAGCATGAGCCACGGCACGACCCAGTGTGGTCTTGCCGCAGCCCATGTAGCCTATGAGGTATATAGGGTGCATCTATATGACGGACAGGCGATTATTTCTTCTCGCCTTGCTGCTTCAGGAGGTCGCGTATCTCGGTGAGGAGCACTTCTTCTTTTGAGGGTTCGGGAGCAGGCGCGGGTGCCTCTTCTTCTTTCTTCTTGAATTTCATTATCATGCGTATGGCAACGAAGATACAGAAAGCGATGATAAGGAAGTCAACAATGTTCTGGATGAACATACCGTAGTTGAATGTAACGGCTTCCTTGACAACCTCGCCGGCCTCGTCGAGTTGTGCGTCTCTCAGTGTGGCTTTGAGGCCTGAGAAGGTGGCGCTGCCGGTTGCCATGCTCACGAGGGGCATGATGATGTCGTTAACGAGCGATGACACGATTTTGCCGAACGCACCGCCGATGATAACGCCGACTGCCATGTCGATGATGTTGCCCTTCATGGCAAACGCTTTGAAATCAGAAAGAAACTTACCCATAAGTAGTAGTCAATTTAATAAATAGTTGAAAAATGAGTTAAAACATTAATAAGAACACCGTCATGTCAAAGAAAGTTTGAGCGCCTGGGCTAATTTTTTGAAGTTTTTGTTCTCGGTCATCAGATATTCGATGATTTCGCGCTCGCTCCATGTCGACGGGCTCGACGCTCCCTGGTTGAGTTCGATGTCGAACGCTATGTGGTCGTTCTCGAGACGGTCGTGAATGAAACCGAGCAGTGATGGCATCTCTCTCTCGAGTTCTTCGCGCTGTGTCTCGATCTCGACCGTGACGGTGAATATGTCGGGTCGGCCGTCCTCGCTCGGCACGGGCAGGCTGGCACGCATCGTGTTGAGAAGTATGCGCTTGGTCGGGTCAAGCATCATGTAATCTTTCCACAGCGCCACGAGTTGCTCGGTAGTGTAGGCTTTGGAGCGTTTGGGCGCCTCGACGGCGGGTGTCGCCGCCTCGGCTTGCTCCTGCCTGAGCGCGGCGCTGCCGTTGCGTATGCTGACGGTGTGCACCAGCGGTGTGCGTGGACGGCGTGTCGCCATCGGGGCTGCCGGTGGTGTGTAGGTGTTGGCCGGGGACGCCGCCGGCTGTGAGCTCAGCGCCTTTGGTTGTGACGGCGCGGCTTCACGGGGTGTTTCGGCCTGTTGCGTGGCGGTCGCGGCGGCATCGGCCGGGGTCGATGTCACAGCGATGGGTTTTAACTGCCCCTCTCCGTAGCCACTAAAGATGGGGGAGGGGCTGAGTAGTTGGCACAGCTTGATGAGCAGCAGCTCGACGAGGAAGGTCTTGGCCGACGCCTGACGGTAGTTGAGGTCGGCGTCGTTGCACAGGCTCATGGCCTGATACAGGAATGTGGGCGTACACTTGGATGCCTGCTCGCTCATGAGCTTGAGCGTGGCCTCGTCGGTGTCGACCAGCGAGCGTGTCGACTCCTCGCGGGTCACCATCAGGTCGCGTATGTAGGCCGCCAGACCGTTGATGAAGGCGTGTGAGTCAAAGCCGTGGTCGCGTATCTCCTTGTAGGTGAGCAGCGCTGCCGGTACGTCACATGCCAGGAAGCTGTCGACCAGTCGGCTGAAGTAGGCAGCGTCGAGCACGTTGAGGTTGTCGATGGTGCTGCGGTAGGTAATCTCGCCGCGCGATGAGGCTGCCACCTGGTCGAATATCGAGAGGGCGTCGCGCATCGCGCCGTCGGCCTTCGATGCTATCACGCCCAGTGCCGAGCGCTCGGCCTTGATGCCCTCGCTGTTGGCTACATACTCCAGGTGGTTGACCATGTCGCTGATAGTGATGCGGTTGAAGTCATAAATCTGGCATCGCGACAGGATGGTGGGGATGATTTTGTGTTTCTCGGTAGTGGCAAGAATGAATACTACATAGCTCGGGGGCTCCTCGAGCGTCTTGAGGAAGGCGTTGAACGCTGCCGACGACAGCATGTGCACCTCGTCGATGATGAACACGCGATAGCGGCCGTTGGTGGGGGTCACCTGCACCTGGTCGACAAGGGCGCGGATGTCGTCGACGCTGTTGTTTGACGCCGCGTCGAGCTCCACGATGTTGAGCGAGCTGCCGGCGTTGAAGGCGCGGCACGAGTCACACTCGTTGCACGGGTCGCCGTCGGGCGTGCGGTTCTCGCAGTTGATGGTCTTGGCAAAGATGCGCGCACACGACGTCTTGCCCACACCGCGCGAGCCGCAGAACAGGTAGGCGTGGGCCAGCTTGTCGGTGGCGATGGCGTTTTTGAGCGTCGACGTCAGTGCCGTCTGCCCCACCACGCTTGCGAACGTTGACGGGCGGTACTTGCGTGCCGATACGATATATTTGTCCATGTATAATTAATGTATATGCTTATAACGGCAAATTTAGCGAAATAAATCCAATACGAAAAATTTTTAACCCTAACCCGCGGGCCGAATGTAAAAATATTTTTTGCCAATTCAAAATATATTTTTAAGTTTGCAACTATAACGAGAATTGTTGTTTTAATTGTTGCTTATTATGAGACTATTGCTGTTGATTTCGATTTTGCTTGCGGGGGTACCGGGCACCCGGGCCTCATCTCCCGATATCGCAAAAGAATATATACGCTGCACTGAAAGTGTCAATTCAAATACTTCATCTTTGCCTCAATCGGGCTTCTCTATTCAGTGTAATGACATATCAAGCAATGGTATAGGTTCTGCCTATGAGTCCTACGTATTTTCTCTTTTGATGGGAGATGAAAATGTCGATAATTATAAGTGGAAATTTCTTTTAAAGAATGAAATTGGTGATTATGTTCAGATAACCGACGGAACTGATGAGACCTTCTCTATACCTGCTGTACAATCTCCTGAGCAAAATTTTGTAACCATAAATGGAGACTTGGAAGGCCGAATAGAGTGTGAATACACATTGAATGGTGAACAATGCAACGCAATTCCATTTACACTATCGTTGGAGTTAAAGCCAACCATAATCTCTATTAGTGATATTACTATTGTCGATAACGGCCAATATGAATTTTCTTTGGATTTCAATGTTCATTATGCCGGTGCTGACTATGTTTCAGTTGAAATTGAGGAAGAATATAATACAACTCTTAGAAGTTATCGTTTTGATGAACCATATTTAGCTCATATAAAAACCGGGAATATCACAAAATTGTATTATAGCTGGGTTACTATTATTGTCTCAAATAAATATGGATCAGTCTCAGAAACACTGGAATATGCGCCTACCTATGAGGGCAACAAAGAGGAAGCCGGTTCTAAATATGTGTCATCTGACGATATATTCGATTATAATATCATAAAAGAAATTACCTTATTTACATTAGATGGCATACCGTTGTTTAAAGGGTCGCTCACCGATTTTATGAATTATACATTTACTCCGGGATTATATATTAAGGAAGAGGTATTTAGTAATGGATATACTAAGACTTCGAAAATACAACTTAGGTGACAGTGTTTAGTTTAATATGGTTAGAGCTGGTGTCAGATAATCAGATTTGCGTGCAGCGTTTTCCGGCGAGATTCGGTTGTCACTTCCTAACATGAAGTCGGCGCGAAGATGGTATAAAAAAGTCAACAGTCTGTTGACTTTTCGAGTCCACAATTGAAGTTTAGTTTAAATCGGCACATTCATGTATGTTGACAAAGAGCAACTTGTTCCTGAATGGAAATTTGAAACTTTTATTGACTCAGGAATACAATACATGATTTTAAGTAAGTATTCACCGACGCCCGAAAGCGTGATAATAATAGATATGAAAAACCGACGCCGTATTGCCGTAATCGATAATGGCGTATGGGCTGCAACTGAACAAATTAATTTGATGCAGTCGACTCTCGAGAGGCGTATATTATATATGTAAGGCGGTTGGGGTGATACTTTTGAATAAAATTTATTAAATAGGGTGATTTTTTAGGTGGTTTTTTATTATGGTTGGTAAATTTTTTATACTTTTGTGTCGTAGAATTGTACTTACCAATGAAAACTAACTTAAGTTCACAGATCAAGCTGGAACATATCCCCAGCAAATATTATGCCCCCGAGGGGGAGTTAGAGATTGCAGCACTTACCCGTGAAGAAAAGACTTACACCCGTATCTTTGAAACACCTGTCGAGGGCAGCGAGTATCTGGCTCGTCACGTCGTGGCGCGTATCGAGAAAAGCGTGGCCGATCACGGCAAGTGTGTAATTGCTCTTGGTGCCGGCCGTTCTACCCACCCGGTGTATGCATCGCTCATTGAGATGTACAAGCAGGGCAAGGTATCGTTTGAAAATGTAGTTATTTTCAACCTCAATGAGTTCTTCCCGCTGAAGCCCCAGGGCCCCAGCACGATAGAGCGACTCAAGCAGGTGTTACTCGACCATATCAACATCAAGCCCGAGAATATTCACACCTTTAACCCGGCTGTGACAAAGGACAACATGTATGACTATTGCCGCGAGTACACGGCAAGCATCGAGGCCGAGGGTGGCCTTGACCTCACGATTTGTGAGATTGGCCCGATGGGTGCGCTTGGTTTCAACGAGCCCGGCTCGCTGTCGACAAGCAACTGCCGCCTGGTGTTGCTGAGCGGCGAGGTGCGCCAGTCGCTGAGCAAGGACTATGGCGTTGATGACTTCCCCACATCGGCTATCACACTCGGCATCGGCGACATCATGAAGTCGGGTCGCGTTATGAGCATGGCCTGGGGCGAAAACCGCTCGAAGGTGGTTGCCGAGGCTATCGAAGGCCCCGTCACCGACGCTGTTCCCGCCTCGTTCCTCCAGCTTCACAATCACGCCCGCATAGCTCTCGACCTCGCGGCAGCCGAGGCACTGACACGCCTGAGCATGCCCTGGAAGGTGACCTCGTGTGAGTGGAACGACAAGCTCATACGCCGTGCTATCGTATGGCTCAGCCAGCTTATCCAGAAACCGATTCTGAAACTCACCGACAAAGACTATAACGACAACGGTCTCGGCGAGCTCGTAGCTCTCTATGGCTCGGCTTACAATGTTAACATAAAGGTGTTCAACGAGCTGCAGCACACTATCACCGGCTGGCCCGGCGGCAAACCCAATGCCGACGACACCTACCGTCCCGAGCGCGCGACTCCCTATCCCAAGCGCGTTATCGTGTTCAGCCCTCACCCCGATGATGACGTCATCTCGATGGGCGGCACGCTGAAGCGTCTCGTCGACCAGCACCACGATGTGCATGTAGCATACGAGACCTCGGGCAACATCGCCGTGGGCGACGAGGACATGATGCGCTACTTCATGATGTTCGACAAGATCGCGCCCCAGTTTGGCTTTGACACCGAGGGCTACAAGAAGTTGAGCGCCGACCTGTCGGCTTTCGTGGCCAACAAGAAAGCCGGTGAGACCGACCTGCCCGAGATTCGTGAGATCAAGACCATGATACGCCAGGCCGAGGCTACCATCGCCTGCAACTTTATAGGCGTGAAGCCCGACCATATCCACTTCCTGCGACTGCCGTTCTATGAGACCGGCACTATCAAGAAGGGTGAGCTGTCAGAGCGCGACGTCAATATCGTCAAGAAACTTATCGAGGATGTGAAACCTCATCAGATATTCGTGGCCGGTGACCTTGCCGACCCCCACGGTACACACCGTGTATGTACCGACGCCGTACTGGCTGCCATCGACGAGCTGCAGGATCAGCCCTGGATGCAGGACTGCCGCGTGTGGATGTACCGCGGTGCCTGGGCCGAGTGGGAAATCGACCACATCGAGATGGCTGTGCCCATCAGCCCCGAGGAGCTGCGTTTCAAGCGTAACTCAATTCTCAAACACCAGTCACAGATGGAGAACGCGCCCTTCCTGGGTGATGATGACCGCCTGTTCTGGCAACGTGCCGAGGAGCGCAACCGTGCTACAGCCAAGCTGTATCAGGACTTAGGTCTGGCAAGCTATGAGGCTATGGAGGCATTTGTTGAATACAAGCCGATTAAATAAACGATAATAATTGTTTTAATAAGTGAATCATAGGTTAGGGATCCAATGGCTCGTGAAGAGTCGTTGGATTTCGTTTTTTTAGCCGTTGAGGTACAATGATACAAATAAAACAGGCGATACCGTCAAATTGAGGTACCGCCTGTTCGTGTTGTATTGGTAAAACCTAATCAGACAGTTTCGAGCTGTTGTTTCAACACGCTTTTCCAGCGGGCGTATGCCTCGAGGTAGGGCGTGCGGTCGGCTGCCGGCTCGATTACCTTGAGCACTTTGAGCGACGAGAATGCCTCGTTGTTGTCGGCATATATCCCGGCGCCGATGCCGGCGCCTTTGGCAGCGCCTGCTGCGCCGTCGGTGTCGATCAGGTCGATTGTGGCTCCCGATACCGATGCCAGCGTGTCGCGGAAGATGGGGCTGAGGAACATGTTGGCGTTGCCGGCATGTATGCGCTTGATGTCCATGCCTATCGACTCCATTATCTCCATGCCGTACATGAACGAGAACACGATGCCCTCCTGGGCGGCGCGTATTATGTGACAGCGGTTGTGGATGTTGAAGTTGATGCCGTGCATTGAGCATCCAATCTGACGGTTCTCGAGCACGCGCTCAGCACCGTTGCCGAACGGCAGGATGGTGACCCCTTGGCTGCCGACGGGGACGGTGGCTGCAAGGTCGTTCATCTCGGCATAGCTTATGCCGTCGGGGGCAACGTTGCGCTTGATCCAGGTGTTGAGAATACCTGTGCCGTTGATGCAGGTCATGACGCCGACGCGTGTCAGCCCGGCCGAGTGATTGACGTGGGCGAAGTTGTTGACGCGCGAACGGGGGTCGTAGTCGACCGTGCCGTTGATGCCGTAGACCACGCCCGACGTGCCGGCTGTCGAGGCGACTTCGCCGGGATTGAACACGTTGAGCGACAGGGCGTTGTTGGGCTGGTCGCCGGCGCGGTAGGTTACCGGGGTGCCGGCGGCGAGTCCGAGTTCGCGGGCAGCGCTCTCGGTGAGGCGTCCCTGCTCGCTGAACGTGGGCTTGACCTCGGGGAATATGTCGGCCGGGAAGCCGTAGTAGTCCATGAGGAACCGTGCCGGTGCGTTATCCTTGAAGTCCCACAGCATGTACTCAGACAGTCCCTCGGGATTGGTGCATATCTCGCCTGTGAGCCTCATGGCGATGTAGTCGCCGGGCAGCATTACCTTATATATGCGCTCAAATACCTCGGGTTCTTCCTCCTTGAGCCAACGTAGCTTGGCTGCGGTGAAGTTGCCGGGCGAGTTGAGCAGTCGGGGCAGGCAGGTGTCGGCCCCGAGCTCGCTGAAAGCCTTGTCGCCGTAGGGCACGCCGCGCGAGTCACACCAGATGATGGCGTCGCGCAGGACGTTGTGATCCTTGTCGATGGCCACGAGACCGTGCATCTGATAGCTGATGCCGATCGCTTTGATCGTGGCCGGGTCAATCTTGCTCCCGGCGAGAACCGCGGCGGTGGCTTCCTTGAGGTATTTCCACCAGTTGGCAGGTTCCTGCTCGGCCCAGCCCTGGCGCAGGGCTTTGATCGGCGCCTCGTTCTTGGGGAAGAAGTCTGATGCGACACACTTGCCGGTGACGGCATCGACCAGCGCCGCTTTGACCGACGAGCTGCCTATGTCATATCCTAATAGGTACATGTGATTAGTGCAGGTATTGCGAGCATTATACGTACATGTTCACGATGGCCTCGTAGAGCTCCTGTTTGCCCGAGGTCTGAGCGGGCTCGTTGACCTTGGTGCCGATGGCTGCGAGCTGCTCAAGAGTGAGTTTGCCCTCCTCAAATGCCTTGCCCTCGCCGCTGTCGAACGAGGCGTAACGGTCGGCGAGCATCTTCTTGTAGGGTGACTTCTCGAGGATGTTGGCGGCGCACTCGAGAGCGCGTGCCATGGCGTCCATGCCGGCGATGTGGGCGATGAAGATATCCTCTAGGTCGGTCGAGTTGCGACGGGTCTTGGCGTCGAAGTTGGTGCCGCCGTTGCCGAGGCCACCGTTGCGAATGATCTGCATCATGGCCTGGGTGAGCTCGAAGTTGTCGATGGGGAACTGGTCGGTGTCCCAGCCGTTCTGATAGTCACCACGGTTGGCGTCGATCGAGCCGAGCATGCCGTTGTCGACAGCCACGGCGAGCTCGTGCTCAAATGTGTGGCCGGCGAGGGTGGCGTGGTTAACCTCGATGTTCACCTTGAAGTCCTTCTCGAGACCGTGGGCTTTGAGGAAACCGATAACGGTCTCGGTGTCGACGTCATACTGGTGTTTTGAGGGTTCCATGGGCTTGGGCTCGATGAGGAATGTGCCGGTGAAGCCCTTGGCGCGTGCATAGTCGCGTGCCATGGTGAGCATGGTGGCCAGATGCTCTTTCTCGCGCTTCTGGTCGGTGTTAAGCAGGCTCATGTAGCCCTCACGGCCACCCCAGAACACATAGTTCTGACCGCCGAGCTCGATAGTGGCATCGATGGCGTTCTTGATCTGGACTGCCGCGCGGGCCACGACGTCAAAGTCGGGGTTGGTGGCGGCGCCGTTCATGTAGCGGGCGTTGCCGAACACATTGGCTGTGCCCCAGAGGTTCTTGATGTTGGTGCCTTTCATCTTCTCCTTGATGTAGGCTACGACGGCCTTGAGATTGGCCTCGTACTCCTCGACCGATGAGCCCTCGTCAACGAGATCGACATCGTGGAAGCAGAAATATTCGATACCGAGCTTCTCCATGATTTCAAAGCCGGCGTCAACTTTGTCTTTTGCGCGCTGAATGGGGCACTCGGCTGCGTTCCAGGGGAATTTCTTCGTGCCGCCGCCAAACTGGTCGCCACCCTCGGCACAAAGTGTGTGCCACCATGCCATGGCAAATTTAAGCCATTCTTTCATGGGCTTGCCAAGAATCATTTTCTCGGCGTCATAGTAGCGGTAGGCCAGGGGGTTGTAGCTTGTAGTACCCTCAAATTTGATTTTCCCTATACCGGGAAAGTACTCTTTCTTTTCCATACTGATCAGGTTGTTTTTTAGTGAATGATTATAATTTAGTGCATTTTGATTCATTTCCAAAAAGGTAGGCCGGGGCGTAGCCGCCATAGTCGATGACAATCTTCTCGAATACGATGCCCGGGTCGAGCGGCGTGAGAGTGAGCGTGTGGGTGTCGGCACCGGCGTTGACTTTGCAGCCCGCGGTCTTTTCGACCACGCGGCGTGCTATGACGGGATAGTAGTTGGTGTGGATGTTCTCGGGGCGCTCGTTCATGTTGCCGTTGAAATTCACGGTCACGGGCTCGCCGCCATCGACCGACACGTTGTAGCGGTGGCCGTCGAGACGGGCGAAGGCGAGTGTAGATTTGGTGATGACGTGTACGTTGACGCTGTCGGTCCCGGCCGGGAGTGTGAAGCTGTAGGTCACGCTCGCGCCGTCAACAGGCTCGGTGTAGGGCATGACGGCGATGGCTCCGAGAGTGCGGCCCACATAGGGCAGACGCGTCCACGCGGCATTGGCCGCCGGATTGGTCGCGTTCATGAAATGCTCGGCCTCGATAGCAACGTAGCCGTCTGAATGGCTGAATGTGTGGCCGCCGGCCATCGGGTCGGTGTCACCGACGCGGAACGTCTCGGGCAGCGTGTCGCCGTCAAACCAGTCGTGCCAGTCGGTGTAGCCTATGTGGTTCTGGGTCATCATGCCGTTCCACTTGCCGCCGGCTATGATGTGGTTGTACTCGTTCATAAGCTCGGCGTCGCGGGTGAAGCATTTCTCGACATTGTCGGCCCAAGTGTTTGCCTCGGCCATGCCCCGGTTGTAGAGGTCGTGGTTCATGGCCTGTGAGTAATACATCTCATACAGGTTGGCCATGACCTGGACGGGGAAGAGTATGAGCTCCTTGTAGGTGTCGCGGTACTCGGGCGCGAGTGTCAGGTATTGACGCAGGGCCTCGGCCTCGAGACGTGCAAAGTCGTCGGCGACATTTTTCCACTCGCCGGTGTTGAGGTTATAAGTGTTGCGGTCGAGCAGCTCGGGAGTGACGCGTCCGTTGTATTTGCACAGCAGGTTGAATATGCGGGCTGCCTCGGCTGCCTGATCGGGCCCCAGTTGCTGTTCAAAGAACTCGAGCGTGTGACCCAACAGGTTGTCGACAGTGAACGCCTTGGGGTTCCATGCCATGTCGAGGAACAGGGTGATGGGGTATTCCATCGGTTTGAGGTCGCCGACATTGAGAATCCACAGGCGGTCGACGCCATAGTCGTAGGTGAGCTGAAGCTGTTCCCACATGTTTTGAATGGGGGTGCAGTTGAGCAGCTTGCTGTTGCGCGGCGCGCCTACATAGTCGACATGGTAATACATGCCCCAGCCGCCGGGATGGGTACGCTCCTTGGCTGTGGGCAGACGGCGCACGTTGCCCCAGTTGTCGTCACACAGCAGCAGTGTCACGTCGTCGGGCACGCGGAGGCCTGCATCATAGTAGTCAAGCACCTCTTTATACAGGGCCCACACCTGTGGGGTCTTGTCGGCGCTTTTGCCGGTCTCGCGGGCGATAATCTTGCGCTGGTTTGATATTATTTTTTTGAGCAGTGCAACATCGGCATCGGCGCTCATGGCCTCGTCGCCGTCGCCGCGCATGCCGATAGTCACCACGTCTTCGGTGCCGTTCATTCGGCTGATACCCTCTTTAAAGAACTTGTCGATGGTCTTTTGGTTGGTGGCATAGTTCCACGCCCCGAAGTCGGCGCGCCGGCGTGCCCATTCCTGGTGATTGCGTGCCATTGGCTCGTGGTGGGACGTGCCTATAATCACACCCATCTCGTCGGCCAGACGGCTGTTCTCGGGGTCGTCGGCATAGAACGCCCATGCCCACATGGCCGGCCACAGGAAGTTGCCGCGCAGTCGCAGTATGAGCTCAAAAACACGCTCATAAAAACGGTGGTCGCCGTATGATGTACCGTAGGTGTTTTTCACCCAGTTCATGAGACACGGCCCCTCGTCGTTGAGGAATATGCCTCGATACTTGACGGCCGGCTCGCCGGCTGTGTATGTCCCTTCCTTAATATATAGGTGATTTTTGTGCCCGACTGGGACGTCGGCCCAGTCATACCAGGGAGAGACACCGATGAGTTCTGACAATTCATATATGCCGTATATCGCTCCGCGACGGTCGCTGCCGGCAATCACCAGTGCGTTAGATATGCCGGGGTAGGGTGAGGCGACAGTCGTCATGATGTATTTCTCGTTCTTGCCTTCGAGCTCGCTGCGGTCGATGGCGCCCGAGTCGAGCAGTGGTTTTATCAATTTGGAATCAATCGTGCCCACGATGATAATATCGCCCTTACCGCCTATGCCGGTCGTGACGAGCGTGGCCTCGGTCCCGCATACTTTACCGAAGTCGCCGCAGAGATTGCGGGCGGCAATTTCCACACCCTTGGCATCGTCGGGGTCGACAAAGACAGGCAACGGTTTCACGCTGCTGTTGCCGGGAGCGGGTTGCAGCAGGGCTAACATGCCGTCACCGCCGATAGTGTCGGTTATTCCCCGGTTGTCGACCGCCAGTAAAAGCTGACAGCTGACGGTTACAATTACCGACAGCATCAGGAGACGATTGAGGATGTTGTTCATGATATCGGGTATTGGTTGGTTTGTCAGTTGCAAAGTTATGAAAATTTTAAAACCGCTCAAATAATGTATGTATGTAGAGGGTTGTAATCTGTATATTCGGGATATAAAAATGTCTCATTGTGATGTCAATTTGTATAATTATGTCTCCCAAAGAGACATAATTGAATTTTTTACTGACTTTTTCCGTATGTTTGCAGTCTAATACTAATATCATGAGAAAGTACTGTATCCTGTTAATGATAGTAGCAGCCTCAGTAATCAAGCCGTTTGCCGTGTCGGCAGCGGTGTCGGAACGTATGGGACTGCGCACCGGCTGGTTGTTCGCCTCACCCGAGACGGTGACGGGCGGTTACACCTCATTTTGCCAGGATGAGTCGGGCTATCTATGGATAGGCACCGACACCGGGCTCCTACGTTTTGACGGTGCCAACTGTGATATTTACACGGCCGAATCAAATACCGATGGGGCTATAAGCGACAACCGTGTGCTCGGGTTGCTGTACGACTCGAAGGGCAGGCTGTGGGTAGGCACTGCCAACGGTCTCAATCTGTATGATCCCGAGTCAGATTCGTTCAGGATTATACCGCTGCCGTCTAAAAATTTCTACGGATATGTCATCGCGCTGGCCGAACAGGTCGACGGCACGGTGACATTTATCGTGTCGGGAGTGGGCATGTATGCCATTACCGAGAAAGACGGTGAGCCTGAGGCGTTCAACTATATGCCATACAATGACGCGGCCAAGGATTACAACACTCTCGTATGCTCGGCCAACGGCCGACTGTATGTCGGAACGCAGAACGGCAGCGTGTTTGCTATCTCGCGCAGCGGGCAGTCAACCGAGATCAAGGTGGCATTGGATTACATCACCGGACTGACCATAGAGGCGACAGGTAATCTGCTGGTAAGCGATATTAATAATGTATATAGGATTTATGTCGCCGATAACTCTATCACAAAACTCTCCCAACCGGCCAATTTTAGGGTTAACTGCCTGTCGGTCAAAGATAAATGGGGGGGGGTATATGTCGGCACTCCCGGTGAGGGGCTTTGGGTAGTGGAACCCGGCTCGGACGAGGTGGTGCCGTGCACCGATATTTACTCGTCGTTTATGGATCTGAGCCATTCCAATATCGGGGCCGCATATTGCTCGCCCGACGGCAATCTGTGGCTGGGATGCAATTATTATGGTATAGTTATGGTGCCCGTAAATATGTTGCCGTTCATGTACCGTAAACTGTCGGATGTGTTCCCCGACTTTGGCGGCGGTATAAAGGCTTTGACGACGTGGAACGGCAATGTGCTCGTGGCTTTTGATCCCGGACGGCTGGCGCTTTTCTCGCCCGACGGTAAGCTGTTGATGAGTTCGTCGGTGCGCACCGGCGGTGTTATCAGTTCGGTCACGATGACACCCGATGACAAAGCTATAATAGGCATGTCAAACGATGGCCTGTGGGAGATGTCTCTGCCCGACGGCCGACTGAGGAAACTGCTTGATGTGCCGGGTAAGTACCCGTTGATAACAGCCGTGCCGGCCGGCGAGAATGAGCTGATGGTCGCTGTATTCGGCAAAGGCGTGATGTTGTATAATACCGTTACTCACAGTGAGCGATGGCTGGAGTGTGACAATGTCAACGGCCCGCTCTTTAATCCGTTTGTATCCAACCTGTGCCGCACCGACGACAAGATATGGATGGCTCTCTATGGCGGTATTGCCTGCTATGACATTGACAGCAACGAGTTTATCGAGATAGACCAGGCCCCATTCCTGCCGGGGGCGTCGTTTGATATAGCGCCGGTCGATGAGAACAGTGTCGTCGTCGCTACAAGTCATGGCCTGATACATCTTGACCTGTCGAACGGGGTGTTGCGTAAGTACACGGCCGAGGACGGGCTGCTCGACAGCGACGTGCGCACAATCGCAATAGATAACAACGGCGGACTGTGGATAGGCTCGCTGAGAGGACTGTCGTATCAGTCGCCCGATGACGGTCACTTCACCTCGTTCAGAGGCGGTTACGGTCTTGTTGAGACTTCGTTCAACAGGCTGGCATTTTCTGATAAATCTGACCTTGTGTATCTTGCAAGCAGCAAGGGCATTACCTCGTTTAATCCCGACTCGCTGCTGTCGACCGACTTTGACCGCGGCATCAGGGTGTCTGGCATATATCTGAACGGCAAGAAGGTGACCTCGGCAACGAAGTTTGCCAACCGCAAGATTATCGAGGGTGAACTCGGCAATCCGACGTCGTTGTATCTTCCCTATCAGGAGAACGCTCTCACGCTGCGGCTTGCGACGCGCGATTTCAGGGATGGCTCCAATGTGCAGTATATGTGGCATATTGATGGCGCCGATGACGACTGGAACACCACCCGGCGCGGCGAGAATATGATATATTTGCCTCACCTCGACCCCGGTAAATACAAGCTGCAGATCAAGGGCGTGGAAAATAATGTGTTGTCTGAGCCTCTTGAACTGACGATACGTATCTCGTCGCCCTGGTACCTGTCAGATGTCGCCAAACTGTTTTACGCGCTGGTGATGGTCGCCCTGTTCATGTTGGTGTGGACTGTCAGGAAGAAAAAGCGTGAGGAACTTGAAAATGACGCGCGCATACGTTACTTCATGGATATATCTCATGATATACGTTCCCCGGTGACGCTCATTGTCAGTCCGCTCGAATCGTTGCTCAAGCAGCCGTTTGACAATGATGTCAAGATGAAACTGAAGCTGATGTACCGTAACTGTCAGCGTATCCTTGGTCTTGTGAACCAACTTCTCGAGATACGTAAACTCGAGAAGGGAAAAATGCGCCTGTCGTGCCGGCGCACGAATGTAGGCGTGTTCATAAGCGAGCTGGTCGAGATGTTCAGACCCCAGGCCACCGACAAGGGGCTTAACATATCTTTCATCGAGGAAGGCGACGTGCCTGAGATATGGGTTGACCGGGATAATTTCGATAAAATCCTGGTAAATCTGATTTCAAACGCTATAAAATATACCCCCTCGGGCGGAGACATTACGGTGAAAGTCGGCAAGCTGACCGATAGCGTTATAGGGCCGGCCGTCGAGGTGTCGGTCATTGACACCGGCATAGGTCTTGACAGCAAGATGGAGGCCCGCATATTCGAGAGGTTTTACAGAGATCACGATATGACCTATGATAAGGACGGTTTCGGTATAGGTCTCGACCTGTGCCGCCGGCTTGTGGAATTTCATCACGGAGTCATCATGGGCAAGAACCGTGAGGACGGAGTCAAGGGCAGTGTATTCTCGGTAAGGCTGCCGGTCGACGGTTCGTGCTATAGCAAAGATGAGCTTATCACCGGTCGGGATCGCACACCCCGAGATGTAAACAGGGTCAGCAACCGTATCGTGCCGACGCTCGGGCCGGGTGTACAGGCAAAATCGGGCCAGAAGTCGTCGATGATGAAGTATGTGCTTGTGGTTGAGGATGATGCCGACCTGCGTGATTATATTTGTAGCCAGCTGGGTGTGAAATACAGGGTTAAAGGTGTTGAGAACGGTGCTGACGCTATGAAGGCGATAAGCGAGTCGATGCCCGACCTCATAGTCAGCGATGTGAAGATGCCCGGTGTCGACGGCCTGACGCTGCTGCACCGCCTCAAGTCAAATGCCGACACTCACCATATACCTGTGGTGCTGCTCAGTTCGCAGAATGCTGTGGCCGACCGCATGGCCGGCTGGGAGCGCGGTGCCGATGCCTATCTCGGTAAACCGTTTGTCGTGGATGAACTTGAACGGTTGATAGCCAATTTGATAGATAACCGTTTGAGAATGAAAGGCAAGTTCTCGGGCGTGCAGGATACTGAGGATGTCATCGCGTCGCCCGAGTACAAGGGCAACGATGAGGCTCTCATGGAGCGAATGATGAAAATCATAGACCGCAATATCGATGACCGCACGCTTAATGTCGAGAAGCTGTCTCAGGAGGTGGGCGTGAGCCGCGCCCATCTGCATCGCAAGATGAAAGATATGATCGGAATGACGCCCAGTGATTTCATACGCTCGATACGTCTGAGACGTGCATGTGAGCTGCTCCAGAAAGGTGATATCGAGGTCACACAGGTGGCTTATGCTCTCGGATTCACGTCACAGCCTCACTTCTCGTCGGTGTTCAAGAAGTTTGTAGGTGTCTCGCCGACTGAGTATCGTGCCAAGTGGGAGTCGGGAAAGCCTCCGGTCGTCCCGCCACAGCTTATCGGTAAGCCTGATGCCGATAATAATGAATGATAAATGTAATATTTTGATATAATGACTGTAAAGATTAAACGTGCGGCTATGTCGTTGGCCGTTCTGGCTGTGTGCGCTGCTTCAAATGCCGGCGTGAAGTTGCCGTCGGTAATTTCAGACGGTGTCATTTTTCAACGCCAACAGCCAGTGAAGATATGGGGGAAGGCTGCCCCGGGTGAGACTGTGGCGGTATCTCTTGCCGGCAAAAAGGCGTCGGCTGTAGCCGGTGCCGACAGTTGTTGGCTCGCCACGTTGCCGCCCATGAAGCCCGGCGGCCCTCACGTGCTCACGGTGAACGATGTGTCGGTCAATGATGTGCTCATCGGCGACCTGTACCTGTGTTCAGGCCAAAGCAATATGGAACTCCCTGTAAATCGCGTGCTTGATTTCTATAAAGACGAGGTCGCCGCCTATGCTAATCCTTATATACGTGAATTTAAGACCCCCAAGAATTATACATTTGAAACTGAGGATTATGAGGTGGCCCCGGCTGTGTGGAAAAAGGCGGTGCCCGGCGAGAGTGAGAAGTTTGGAGCGCTCGTCTACTTCATGGCCAAAGACCTTTATGAGAAAAACGGTCATGTCCCCGTGGGGGTGGTCAACTCGAGCTGGGGCGGCTCCAGAATTGAGGCATGGCTGAGCCGCGATGCGCTGGCAGCCTATCCCGAACGGCTTCACCGTCTTGAGCTGGCGGCCGATGATGCTTATCGCGGCAATCTCTCGACGGCCGAACGCCGGGCTCAAAATCTATGGTACGCAATTATGAACCGCGACGACCCCGGCTATCACGACTCGTTGAAATGGAACGCTCCGACGCTTGATGACGATGACTGGTCGACGACCGAATTGCTTGGCAAAGAGTGGGGTAGCAGTGACGGAAAACCTGTCAACGGTTCGCACTGGCTCAGAAAGACCGTGTCAATCCCCACGGAACATGCCGGTGAAGAGGCTGAGCTGCGTCTCGGCTGCATTGTCGATGCCGACTCGGTGTGGGTCAATGGCACGTTTGTCGGTTTCACGGCCTATCAGTATCCGCCGCGCATCTATCGTGTGCCCGCCGGTGTGCTGACCGAGGGTGATAATCTTGTGTGCGTGCGTGTTGTGAGCAACGGCGGTGTGCCTCATTTTGTGCCCGAAAAACCCCACAAATTCATTTTTAATAATGGTGATGAGGTCTCGCTCGAAGGTGAGTGGCGCCACAAGACGGGGTGTGTGATGCCGCCGACACCGTCGGTGACCGATTTCTTCCAGACGCCGTCAGTGCTATACAACGGCCTGATTGCTCCGATGAGACATCTGCCTTTCAGGGGTGTGGTGTGGTATCAGGGTGAGTCGGATGTGGATATTCGGTCTCAGTATGCCGCCTTGATGAAGTCTCTCATGGCCGACTGGCGCGCGACATTTGCCGATGACGCTCTGCCGTTCTATATCGTGGAGCTGGCCGACTTCCTGCATCCGTCTGACACATACGGACGCCGCAGCTGGCAGGAGATGCGCGATGCCCAGCGACTCGCGGCCGAGGAGACTCACGATGCCGAGTGGATTAAGAACGGCGATATAGGCGAGTGGAACGACATTCACCCCCGCGACAAAAAGACACCCGGCACGCGTGTGTCAGATATGATTGTCGCGCACCCGCACAGGTAGCCGATTACCAAACGGTATGTATGTTTTACCGATTTGTACGCGAGGTTTGCGTATAAATATATTGTTGTAACATGTGAGCATCCCTACATGGCGTAATAAATCTAATTTTGCATTATCAAAATTGGAGCCATGAAGATTTTTAAAACATTGACCTGTGTTAGCCTGTCGGTTGTCGTCGCGTCGGCGCTGCTGTCGTGTGGCGGTACACGCGCCGAGGCCGGTCAGTTTCATAACCCCGTTATATGGGCCGATGTCCCCGATCCCGATGTTATCAGGGTCGGCGATGATTATTACATGGTCAGCACTACGATGCATCTCATGCCGGGATGCCCCGTGATGCACTCCAAGGATCTGGTCAACTGGCAGACGATAGGCTATGTCTTTGACCGACTCGATGATACACCGAGATATGACCTCATTGACGGAACCGTTTATGGCAAAGGGCAGTGGGCGACCTCGATAAGGTGGAGAGACGGACGTTTCTATGTCTTGTTCTCGCCCAACGACCAGCCCTACCGCTCATATATCTATACAGCCGAAAATCCAGCCGGGCCGTGGGAGCTGCTCACGCGCACCGATCACTTTCACGATGCCTCGCTGCTGCTCGACGACGATGGCAAGGCCTATGTGTTCTATAACGGCGGCCCCATAAGACTGCGCGAGCTCAATGATGATCTCAATGGCGTGAAGCCGGGCGGCATAGATCAGATTGTCATTATGCCCGACGGCACCGAGACCGGACTGCACGAGGGCAGCCGCGTCATCAAGCACGATGGCAGGTATTATGCGTTTGTTATCTCATGGCCTGCAGGCAGGCCGCGCCGACAGTTGTGTTATGTGGCCGACAGTATCACCGGCCCATATACCAAACATGTGGTTCTCGAGTCGGAGTTCGGCGGCTTCCCCTATGTAGGTCAGGGCTGTCTTGTCGATGATACCGAGGGTAATTTCTGGGGTATGATATTTCAGGATCGCGGTGGTGTGGGACGTGTGCTCACGCTCAACCCGTGTCGGTTTGTCGATGGTGTGCCTATGTTGGGCGATGCCGACGGTAAGGTGCCGGCGGTGGTGACAAAGACTCTCGATGCTGACGGTGTTTGCCGGGTGTCGGAATCGGATGATTTTGCTGACGGAAAGATGTCTGTCCTGTGGCAATGGAATCATAACCCTGTCGACTCGGCATGGTCGTTGACCGAAAATCCCGGCTATCTGAGACTCAAGACGGCCAGGGTGGTGTCTAATATATTTGAGGCGCCCAATACCATAAGCCAGCGCATGGAGGGCCCGGGTGGCAGTGCTGTTGTGAAATTTGTGACCTCGGGCATGAAACCCGGTGATGTTGCCGGTTTCGCTGCCTTTAACGGCGACTCAGGAGTGTTGGCGGTTGAGGCCGATGATGAAGGCAAATATATAGTGTGCGGCACGGCCTCGGTGGAGCTTGGCGACGGACACAAGGTTACAAATGTGTATGCCGACGAGTGGGCTCGCGTTCCCTTTGAGGCCGACACGGTCTACTTTAAAATCGATACTGACTTCAATCCCGGCCGCGACATAGCCACGTTCTCATATAGCCTTGACGGCGATGTGTGGACAACGCTCGGCGAGCCGTTCAAGATGATATTTGACTACCGCCGCTTTTTCATGGGCACGCGCTACGCAATCTTCAATTATGCGACCCGTGAGACAGGAGGTTATATTGATGTCGACTCGTTTTACACTCACACCAATGAGTATTGATTATAAAAATTATGTTAGGTATATACTTACAACTACATATATTAAACTGTAAGTTTAACGGTAATTTATTTTAAGGTTATATTAGATTAGGTTTAGTGGAAGGGATTTCATTGCGTGAGTAATGGAATCTCTTCTCTTTTTTTTACTGCGTGATTTGTGGCTGTGTTTGTTAAAGTGTTGATAATTAATGGTGTTTAAAATTGATATTTACAAAAACATACGCTTATGAGACAAAACACGTGGCGCAATATACCAAAACATACGTAAAGCGCATAAGTGAAAACGTGGTTAAGACACGTTAAATATAACTTTGTAATGTAAAATTATGAACAAATGAAACCTAACATCACATTCTTTCTCACGATGGCTGCGCCCCTGCTGATGATTAACGGCGGTTGTGCGTCTAATGCCAAAGGGATGGAGCCTCAGAGCTCGGTTGCGATATTTGATTCGTTCAACTATCAGGGCAATGACGACTACTACAAAGCCAATCCTCTTCCCGGGCAAAGCTCGATTTATAACCCGGTGCTCGCGGGTTGGAATTCTGACCCGTCGATATGCACCAACGGCGAGGGTGATTACTTCCTCGCGGTGTCAAGCTTTACCTACTTCCCCGGTGTACCTCTCTATCACAGCCGTGATCTCGTAAACTGGGAGCAGATAGGCCATGTGCTCAGTCGCCCGTCACAGTTGCGCAATCTCGAGAAACAGCATGTGAGCGGGGGTATTTTTGCTCCTGCAATCTCATATAATCCCGCCAACAAGACCTATTATATGATCACGACCAATGTCGGTGACGGTAATTTCTTTGTTAAGACTCAGGATCCGTTCGGCGAGTGGAGTGATCCCATCATGCTTCCCGAGGTGCAGGGCATCGACCCGGCCTTCTTCTTTGATGAGGATGGCAAAGGCTACATTGTTAATAATGATGACGCCCCCGAGGGTAAGCCCGAGTACCCCGGCCATCGCACGGTGCGTGTGGTTGAGTTTGACCCGGCTACCGACATGTGTGTAGGTGAGCGTAAGATTGTCGTGAACAAAGGCTGCCGTCCCGAGGAGAAACCCATCTGGTGTGAAGGCCCCCATATATATAAGGTGAACGGCAAGTATTATCTGATGACTGCCGAGGGCGGCACATGCGGCTGGCACAGCGAGGTGATATATCGCGGTGACACGCCCTTCGGCCCGTACACCCCCTGGGAGGGTAACCCCATTCTGACACAGCGCACACTTGACCCCAACCGCGAGAACCCCGTGACATGTGCCGGCCATGCCGACATCATCGAGGATGCCGACGGCAACTGGTGGGGCGTGTTCCTGGCATGTCGCCCGGTTGAGGGTGACAAGGAAAATCTCGGCCGCGAGACTTTCCTCATGCCGGTGAAGTGGAACGAGGACGGCTGGCCCGTATTCCTGGGCCATGACGAGGCCGTGCCTCTGGTGGTCGATGTCCCCGGAGCCGTGCGCGGCGAGAATGTTACGTTCGGTAACTTCGCCCACAATGACGAGTTCTCCGATTCTATTCTCGGCGTGAAGTGGATGACCCTGCGCGGGCCGGCCACCGATTATTATTCGCTCTCGACCAATCCCGGTTTCCTCACAATAAAGTGTGGTGATGTCAAGTCAAGCGACAAAGCCGTGCTCCCGTTCGTGTGCCGTCCAATCGCACACCATAACTTTACCGCTGACACTCACATGTCGTTCCTGCCCGAGACCGAGAGCCAGGTGGCAGGCATGCTGCTGTTCAAGGACGAGACTCACCAGTACCTGCTGTGCCGCTGCATGAAGGATGGCGCGCACAAGCTCGAAGTGCGTCGCATAGGCGAGGGCGGTAACACGACTCTTGCCGAGGTCGACGTCCCGGCCGACCTGTCGAATGTCGACCTGCGTGTCGAGGGTAAAGGCATGAACTTCGACTTTGCCTATTCAACCGACGATGGTCACGAGTGGAAGACACTGGCCGAGAATGTCGATGCAGGCTACACCTCGACAGCCGTCGCAGGCGGTTTTACGGGCACGGTAGTGGGCATGTATGCCTCGGCGGCCGAATAATCTGAAATCTATACACATTATTATATAATTACTAACCTAAACAAACCCAATTATCAACAACTGTAAAACAATTAGTTTCACTTAACGTCGGGTACGTCCCGGCTCAAATTCAAAGACCAATGATTCGTTATCAATTTTTACTTTAAATTTAATAGCAATGAAAAATGTAAAAAAGACGCTACATTGCATCTGCTTGCTGATGGCAATGCTCCTGTCCGGGTCGTTTACGCTCCGGGCCGAGATTGTCACCGGTAATGTCACCGATGACACGGGTGAGCCCCTGATCGGTGTTACTGTAATGGTAGTTGGCTCGTCGGTTGGTGCTCCTACCGACTTTGACGGCAACTACTCGATTAATGTACCTGATCCGGCTAAGGATCAACTGCGCTTCACCTATGTGGGTATGGAGCCGTTGGTTGTTAAGATTGACGGCCGCAAGGTTGTCAATGTCGTAATGACAACTGCCGACTCGGCTCTCGATGAAGTCGTGGTTGTAGGTTACGGCCAGCAGAAGAAAGCCTCGGTGGTGGGTGCTATCGCCCAGACAACAGGCGCTACACTGGCACGTGCCGGCGGTGTATCGAGCGTCGGTGCCGCCCTTACCGGTAATCTTCCCGGTGTCGTGACGATGGCTTCGACCGGTATGCCCGGTGAGGAAGACCCGAGGATCGTTATCCGTGGTCAGACCTCATGGAACGGTTCAGACCCTCTCGTACTCGTTGACGGCGTCGAGCGTCCCATGACATCGGTCGATATCAACTCGGTCGAGACCGTTTCGGTACTTAAAGACGCATCGGCTACCGCCGTGTATGGTGTGAAAGGCGCCAACGGTGTAATCCTTATCACCACCAAGCGTGGTCAGGACGGCCGTGCCGTTATCGGCGTATCGATGAATGCCGCCGCCAAGGTGGCCTCCAAGCTCCCCGGTGTCGAGGGCTCGCCCGAGGCGCTGTACATGCGTAATACCATCATCGAACGCGAGCTTGGCCTCCAGCCCGACTCGTGGGTTGACATGACTCCCCTCTCGATCATCGACAAGTATGCTCATCCCGCCAATCTCGAGGAGTACGAGCGCTATCCCAACGTCGACTGGCAGAAGGAACTCTTCAAGAGTCACGCAATGGCCTACAACCCCAACATCAACGTGCGCGGCGGTACAAAGTTCGTTAAATACTATGCCGCTATCGACTATCTGCACGAGGGTGACCTCTATCGCACGTATGACGTAGGCCGCGGTTACAACAGCGGTTTCGGTTATGACCGTATCAACATACGTTCAAATCTCGACTTCCAGATTACCCGTTCGACCTTGTTCAAGGTCAACCTGTCGGGTTCGCACGGTCAAAAAAAGAGCCCTTGGGGTCACAGCGACACCGACTGGTTCACCACCCAGCTGTGGCAGGCAGCCTACAGCTCGGCTCCCGACGTTTACCGTCCCATCTATTCTGACGGCACATGGGGTTATTATCCCGCTAACTCACAGGGCGCTCCCAACTCGATGCAGAGCGTGGCAACCGGCGGTCTGGAGTACACGACGACTACCCGCATAAACACCGACTTCACTCTCGAGCAGGATCTCTCGTTCATCACCGAGGGCCTTCGTGCCAGCGCTACCATTTCGTGGGACAACGTCATGGTCGAGGCTGAGCGCGGTATCAACGAGAACTGGTACTCGGCCAAGCACAAATGGATTAACCCCGCTACCGGCGAAGTAACCTGGGATCCCAAGACCGGTTCAAACGGCCTTGACTTCTTCGAGGACATGAAGTGGAGCACCAAGGCCGGCGCCGTGCGCAACTGGGCTACCACCCGTAACCTCTTCTATCAGGCACAGCTCTTCTGGGCACGCCGCTTCGGCGACCACGATTTAACCGCGATGGGCGTGTTCAACCGCAATGAGCGCGCTACCGGCTCGGAGTTCCCCAACTACCGTGAGGACTGGGCTTTCCGTGTAACCTACAACTATGCAAGCCGTTACTTCTTTGAGTACAATGGTGCTTATAACGGTTCAGAGAAATTCAGCCGCAAACACCGCTTTGACTTCTTCAACTCGGCAGCTGTGGGCTGGCGTCTGAGCGAGGAGAAGTTCATGAACTGGAGCCGCTCATGGCTTGACAACTTCAAGGTGCGCTACTCGATCGGTCAGGTCGGTGACGACAACGTCTGGGACCGCTGGCTCTATGCCACCCAGTGGGCTATCGTAGGCAGCAAGAACCTCTCGATTACTTCGGGTCAGACATCGCCCTACACCTGGTATAAGGAATCTAAGATCGGTAACCCCGACATACATTGGGAGAAAGCTCTCAAGCAGAACCTCGGTGTTGACTTCGGCCTGCTGCACGGCATGTTCAACGGTACCATCGAGCTCTTCAAGGAGCGTCGCAACGACATCCTGATATCGGGTTCCGACCGCGCTATCCCCTCATACTTCGGCGGTACAGCTCCCACAGCCAACCTTGGTCGTGTTGCCAGCAAGGGTTACGAGCTTGAGCTCCGTTTCAACCACACCTTCGGCCGCGACTTCCACCTGTGGGCCAACCTCAATATGACTCACGCCGAGAACAAGATTCTCGAGAAAGACGAGCCCGAGCTGAAAGAGGCTTACCGCAAGGCTGCCGGCTTCCAGATCGGTCAGGATAAAATTATATATGATGCAGGCTATGCCAACACCTGGGACCAGGTTATCGGTATGACCAAGCACAATACCAACGACCTCCAGAAACTGCCCGGCCAGCCTATCATGGTCGACTACAACGGTGACGGTATCATTGACTCGGCCGACTCAACTCCCTATGGCTTCAGCGGCACACCCCAGAACACCTATAACGCCACTATCGGCTTTGATTACAAAGGCTGGAGCTTCTATGTTCAGGTCTATGGCGTGACCAACGTGCAGCGCACCGTTGTGTTCGAGTCTTACCGCGGCAACATGAGCACCCTCTATGCCGGTGTTAACTTCTGGAATGTAGGTGCCACCGACATTGACCGTCCTCTCCCCGTGTGGAACAGCACTCCGAGCTACTACAACGGCTGGGACAACCGCTACAACCACTATGACGGCTCGTTCATTCGACTCAAGAACGCCGAGATCGGCTACACATGGACCGATGGCTGGATCAAGCGCGTAGGCCTCAGCTCTCTTAAGATTTATCTCAACGGCAACAACCTCCTGCAGTGGACACGCATGCCCGACGACCGCGAGTCAAACTTCGCCGGCACAGGTAACGCCTCTCAGGGTGCCTATCCTACCGTTCGCCGTTTCAATCTCGGAATCAGGTTTGACATCTAATTCTCGTACAACATGAAAACAATCAAGAAATATATTTCTCTTTTAGCTGCCGCTTTTATTGTGAGCGGTGCCATGTCAAGCTGTACCGACTATCTTGACAAGGCTCCCGAGAGCGACCTCTCGGCCGAGGAGGCATTCAAGAACTTCAAGAACTTCCAGGGTTTTGTCGAGGAGCTCTACTTCTGTGTTCCCAACTTCTCGACCATCTACTGGAACAACTCCTTCAACTGGGGTGAAGATGAGATCATCGGTGTCAACGAGACCTACATGATGGGTGACAAGATTGACAAAGGCGATTTCTGGGGCTGGCAGGCACAGTATGACGGCTGGGGTTGCGGCTTCATGGATCTGAACGACTTTGACCCCGCCGAATATGATAATATCGGCCAGGCTGCAAAGCAGACGTCGTTGTGGAAAGGCAGCTGGTATGGCATCCGCAAGGCCAACATCGGTCTCGCCAATCTCGACCTTCTCACCGAGGCCACGGCCGAGCAGAAGAACATCATCAAAGGGCAGCTCCTGTTCTTCCGTGGTTTCTTCCACTTCCAGCTCATGCAGTATTTCGGTGGTCTGCCCTATATCGACGAGGTGCTTGCCGGTGGTAAACTCACCCTCCCGCGCCTATCTTATCAGGAGACCGCCGACCGCGCTGCCGCCGACCTCGAGGAGGCTGCCAAGCTGTTGCCCATCAACTGGGACGACACGCCTACCGGTGCTGCCACACGCGGTAACAACGACCTGCGCATCAACAAGATCATGGCTCTCGGCTATCTGGGCAAGAATCTGCTCTTTGCCGGCAGCCCGCTCATGAACCAGGAATCGACCGGCAGCTCGACCTATAACGCCGACTTCTGCAAGCGCGCCGCCGAGGCCTTCGGTGAGCTGCTCGCTCTCGTCGAGGCCGGCCAGACACAGTATTCACTTGTCGACTTCAAGGATTACAAAGAATTGTTCCTCACCTATAGTAAGGGTGGCCTGATGCCCGGTTCGACCGAGGCTATCTATCGTTCGCCGTCGCTCGACTGGAACCGTTCCAACTGGGGTCAGACCAAGGACTACGGCTCGTTCAAGATCACCAATAACGGTGTCTGCTATCAGCCCACAGCCAACTATGTCAACTACTATGGCATGGCCAACGGTCTCCCTCTCGACGACCCCGACTCGGGCTTCGACAAACTCCATCCCTGGAAGGGCCGTGACCCCCGTTTCTATCACGACATCCGCTTTGACGGCTGCAAGCTCGTCGAGATGGTAAGTGAGAAAGCCGACGAGGCCAAGGTAATCGAGGCCGTGCGTTACGCTCCCCTCTACACCGATGCCGCCCTGCGCGGTGCCACCGACGGCAGCCGCACGGGTTACCTCAACTACAAGTTTGTGCTCAACTCGTTCAATCAGTGGGACGACGGTTACAAATACAGCAACACCACCCACCTGCACATCCCCTACATGCGTCTGGCCGATATCTACCTGATGTATGCCGAGTCGGCCTGCAATGCCACCGGCGTTCCTATGGGCAAGTCGTCCAACTGCTCACTCTCGGCTGTCGACGCCATCAACACCATCCGTGACCGTGCCGGCGTGGATCACATCAACGCCAAGTTCACAGGCTCGCTTGACATGTTCATGAGCGAGTTGCGCCGCGAGCGCGCCGTCGAGCTGGCATTTGAGGCCCACCGCTTCAACGACCTGCGTCGCTGGCTGCTTCTTGACAAGTATCCCTACAACATCAAGACTTCACAGGAGTTTACACGCGTAGGCGATCTTACCGGCATTGAGACTGACTCGTCCAAAGGTATAAATGTCGATGATCCCACCGAGAGCCAGGTGAGCGGTTTCACCGAGAAAGTGATACTTACCCGTAACTTCACCGACAAGCACTACTGGCTCCCCCTCAAGATCGATGACACCACGATGTATGTAGAGTTCGGCCAGAATCCCGGCTGGTAATCCTAACCCCTAATGAATTTCAATAATGAAAAAATCATATCACATAATAAATCCTGTTGTGCTGGCGGCTGCACTGATCGCAGCGCCGGTTGCATCGGCACAGGAGGCCGCCACGACCGAGGCCGGCGATTCGCTGTCGGGGAAGGTGCATCTTGCATTCCGCACCGTCGATAACGAAGCCGACATTCTTGGCGGTGTCTCGACAGTCAACATGGTCGACCTCGAGAAGAAGAGCTACACCGACTACAGCTTGTCAAACATGCAGAGCCTCGTCAACGGTTACAATGGCGATCTCTGGGGTCAGGGCAGCGCTCTCGTTCTCGTTGACGGTGTGCCCCGTGATGCCAATAACATCCTGCCCCAGGAAATCGAGTCAATCTCGTTCCTCAAAGGCGCACAGGCCGTCGTGCTCTATGGCAGCAAGGCCGCCAAGGGTGTAATCCTTATCTCGACCAAGCGCGGTAACGTTGACGGCCTGCGTGTAAACGTCCGCGGCGACGTGTCGCTCAACGTTCCCAAACGCTATCAGCAGTATCTGAGCTCGCCCGAGTATATGACATTATATAATGAGGCCCGTCACAATGACGGACTGAACGACGCGTTCTCAGATCTCGATATCTACAACTATGCTTCGGGCAGCAACCCCTTCCGTTACCCCGACATCAACTATTTCTCGAGCGAGTACCTCAAGAAAAACTGGATGAAGTATGAGGGGCAGGCCGAGTTTATCGGCGGCGGTAAGTTCGCCAAGTTCTACGCTATGGTAGGCTTGTATCACACCGACGACCTCCTCAACTTTGGCGAGGGTAAGAAGAACGGCACCACCCGTCTGAGCGTCCGTGGTAATATCGACCTCAACCTCAACGAGTGGGTTACAGGTTGGGTAAACACCAGCGTGACTTTCTATGACAACCGTTACGACCACTCGGGTTACTGGAACGCAGCCGCTACCATGACTCCCACCCAGTCGGGTACATCGCCCCTCGTTCCCCTCATTCCCATCTCGGCTATCGAGGCCAACGACGAGAACAGCTGGATTCTGGCCAACAACTCGCGTTATCTCATCAACGGCCAGTATCTTATCGGTGGTACCCAGAACTATCAGACCAACCCGTTCGCGTCGATGTATGCCGGTGGTTACACCAAGGCCACGACCCGTCAGCTGCAGTTTGACGCCGGTGTGCGTGTCGACATGGGCCGCATCACTCCCGGCCTGTCGTTCACCGCACAGGGTGCCGTCGACTATCACACCTACTATGCTACATCGATCGATCCCCAGTATGCCGTTTATGAGGCACACTGGACTCACTACGGTGGCAAGGATGTGATCGACTACCTCACCAAGTATGGCGACGACCTCAACTCGGGCACACAAAACGTGTCATCATCGGCCGAGCGTCAGACCCTTATGTTCGCCGGTCACTTTGACTACAAGCGCACGTTCGAGGGCGTTCACAACGTCGAGGGTAACCTCGTAGGCCAGGCCTACAAGCGCAGCTACACCGGCCGCTACCACCACAATGCCAGCGCCAACCTCGGTCTCCGTGCCGCCTACAACTATGACAGCCGCTACTATGCCGAGTTCAACGGCTCGGTCAACTACTCGGCCAAGTTTGCTCCCGGTCACCGTGCAGGCTTCTCACCTGTCGGCAGCATCGGCTGGCGCCTCAAGAACGAAGAGTTCCTCAAGGACAACGACGTCATCAGCGAGCTGCGCCTCAATGCCACCTACGGTATGCTCCTCCAGGACATCGACATGGTGGTAGGCACTACCGATGAGGACGAGGACAAGAGCTTCTACATGTGGGACAGTAAGTACACCGCCGACGGTAACTGGTGGGGCTGGAACGACAGCCACGGCTCAAACCAGGCATTCCAGTCACGTCAGGGTGCCAATCCCGATCTCACATTCATCAAGCGCAAAGAGTTCAACGTGGGTCTCACAGCCGGTTTCCTTAACAACGAGCTGACGGTCAACGGTAACTTCTTCAACATCGTTACCGACGGCCTCCCCGTCAAGTCGACCGACTTCTTCCCCAACTACATGTCGACCTACTACCCCGAGAGCTCATTCATTCCCTGGATCAACTACAACAAGCGTCGCCACACCGGTTTTGACCTCGGTGTGCAGTACAACAAGAAGTTCGGTGAGTTCGAGCTCGGTATCGGTGCCAATGTAATGTATGTTGACTCCAAGAACCTTAAAATCAGTGAGAACGTTGAGTTTGACTGGCTCCGCAGCGAGGGCGCCAAGGTTGATGCCCTGCGCGGCTACCGTTGCCTCGGTTTCTTCCAGACCGACGATGAGATTGCCAACAGTGCTGTCATCAACAACAACACCAAGCGCGGCGACCTCAAGTATGAGGATATGAACAAAGACGGCGTAATCGACTATCGCGATCAGGTGACACTGGGCCGCTGGGGCAACCCCTGGAGCTACGGCCTCAATCTCACCGGCAAGTATAAAGGCTTCACCCTCTTTGTGGCTGCCACAGCCGGCACAGGCGGTAACTTCATCATGAACAACAGCAATGTCTGGGTTTATGGTGGCCGCAAGTACACCCCCATCGTGCGCGACCGTTGGACTCCCGAGACTGCCGAGACTGCTACCTATCCGCGTCTCACCACTCAGGGCGGTGAGCTCAACTTCGTTACTTCTGACTTCTGGATGCGCAGCAGCGACTACTTCTCGCTCGACCAGATTCAGCTCACTTACGACTTCCCTGCCAAGATGTTTGCCGGCAAGTTTGTCAAGGGCCTCCAGCTCTATGTCAACGGCAACAGCCTGCTGCGTGTTTGTCATGAGAGAGAGTACCAGGAGACAAGCATCGGTTATGCACCTCAGTGCCGTGCCTATAACTTCGGTGTTAAAGTTAACTTCTAATGCTATTTATCGACATGAATAATATATTGAAAACCGGCCTCCTTACCCTCATGGTAGGAACGTTGGCATCGTGTGAGGATGTATTCACTCCGTCGCCCGAGAATAATCTCCCCCTCGACTACCTCGAGGAAAATGCTAACTATGCCCAGAACGTGCTCGGCAACGTTTACATGTACATCCCCGGCTTCCAGTTCAACGAGCCTGCCACCGACGATGCTGTAAGCAACGAGGCCGATAACTCGTGGCGCCAGATGGCTGCCGGCCGCTGGACATCGGTATCTAACCCGATGAACCGCTGGGAGACATGCCGCAGTGCCATCCAGTACTGCAATATCTTCCTTTCTGAGCTCGACAAGGTCACCTGGACATCTGACCCCAAGGCCAATGCCCTTTTCCACGACCGTTTCTATGGCGAGGCTCACGCCCTGCGCGGTATAATGTCTTACTTCCTCCTGCAGGCTCACGCCGGTGTTGACCAGTCGGGCCAGCTTCTCGGTTATCCCATCGTAAAGGTTGCCGAGGACGCCTCGAGCGACTTCAACGTGCCCCGCAACACCTTCGTTGAGTGTATCAATGACATCAACAGCGACTTCGAGACTGCCCTGAAGTACCTCCCCACCGAGTATGGCGAGGAGTATTACACCGAGCTCGCAGGCAAGTATCCCGAGGCATCGGCCTCGTCGATTGCCCGCGTGTTTGGCCCCGAGTTCCAGGGTCGCGTGAGCGGTCGTGTCATCAAGGGCTTTGTATCACGCATCAAGCTCCTCGCTGCCAGCCCCGCCTTCGAGGCTTCGGGTGTGACCTGGGCCGAGGCTGCCGATGCCGCTGCCGAGCTTATCGACCGCGACGGCTACCTGATGGAAGTTCCCGTCCTTGGCGGCACATGGTACTGTGACCCCGACATGCAGAATCTTACCGACGGCGGTTGTCCCGACGAGGTGATATGGCGCGATGTCAAAGGCAACAGCCACGATCGTGAAGAGAGCTACTTCCCCCCGACACTGTACGGTAACGGCCGCATGAACCCCACTCAGAACCTCGTCGACGCCTTCCCCATGGAGAATGGTTATCCTATCGATGCTCCCCAAAGCTCATACGACAAGACCAATCCCTATGCCGGCCGCGACCTGCGCCTCGCCCAGTACATCCTGTACAACGGTGGCCGTGCCGGTACCGACAACAAGGAGATCAGCACCATCAGCGACGACACCAACGACGGTATCGACATGATCTCGACATCGACCCGCACAGGTTACTACATGAAGAAACACCTGCGTCAGGACGTAAACTGCAACCCCAGCAACCGTGTCGACCAGCTGCACTACAACGCACGCCTGCGCTACACCGAGTTCCTGCTCAACTATGCCGAGGCTGCCAATGAGGCCTGGGGCCCGAAGGGTACAGGTTCACACTCATTCTCGGCCTATGACGTGATACGCGAGATACGCATCCGTGCAGGTCTCGGCTTTGAGAATGGCGACGCTTATCTAAGAGAGTGTGCCGCCAGCAAGGAGGCCATGCGTGAGCTCATCCGCAACGAGCGCCGCATTGAGCTTTGCTTCGAGGGCTTCCGCTTCTACGACCTGCGTCGTTGGAAAGTGTCGCTCGAGAAACTCAACGAGCCCGCCATGGGTATCACCATCGTTGACGGCGTCTACACCCCCTTCACCGTCGAGACCCGCAACTATCAGCCTCACATGTACTACGGCCCCATCCCTTATTCTGAGACTCTGAAGTTCAGCAATCTCCAGCAGAATGCCGGATGGTAATCACAAAACCTAAAATCACAATACTGTAATGAAAAAAATATTATTTCCCATACTTGCCATCGGCTCATTACTCACCGGCTGTCACAACAGCGATGTAGATTTTCCTGATTTTGATTATCAGACCATCTATTTTGCCCGTCAGTCGCCCATACGCACAATCACCCTTGGTGAGGAGCGCTTTGCCGACAATGATATCGACAACGAGCATGCGATTGAGGTCTATGCAGCCCTCGGCGGTGTAAACGAGAACCGCAAAAACCACGACGTGAAGTTTGTCATCGACAACAGCCTTTGTGACCGCATCGTGTTCTCTGACGGTAGCGCGATCAAGGCTCTCCCCCAGGAATATTATAATGTCTACACCGACCACATTACTATTCGCAAGGGTGAGGTTCTCGGAGGCTTCCGTGTTGAGCTCACCGATGCCTTCTTCAATGATCCCGCAGCAGTTGAGCTGAACTATGTGCTTCCCGTGCGTCTTACCGAGTCTGCCGACTCGATTCTCTCAGGGCAGGCCAAGCCCGAGTTTGGTGAGAACGCCGACCGTCTTAACGGCGACCACTGGTCGGTCAAGCCCCAGGACTATGTCCTCTATGCGCTCAAGTACAAAAACGCCTATCATGGCTGCTGGCTGAGCAAGGGCACCGATAAGATTGTCAACGACGGCGTCGCCACCACCAATAGCCGCCAGACCGAGATGTGGGAGAAAGCCTCGTTGCGCTATCTCACAACCAAGGCCATCAATAAGGCTGTCTACACCTACACTCACGCCGTGGCAACCACCGATGCCGAGGGTAAGGCCTCAGAGAAGAACATCACCTGTGACCTCATTCTCACCATCGACGACAACGGCGACGTGACTGTTTCGACCGAGACACCCAATTGTACGGCTACAGGCACGGGTAAGTGGACTGCCAAGGGCGAGAAGAAAGCCTTCGGTGACGAGGATCGTGACCGCCTGGAGCTCAAATACACCTACACTATCGACTATGTCGTGAACGACCAGGACGGCACCACCGCCACCTATAAGGCCGAGATCGACGAGGTGATGTGTCTGCGTGACCGCCAGAATAAACTTGAAGAATTCTCTTTCAAAATGAAATAAATCTGACCAATGAGAAAATTTTATATATCAGCGGCTATCGGCCTGTCAGCTTTCATGCTGACAGGTTGTGCCGACACCGACATCGACGTCTATCAGGTCGAGAAACCACAGAGTGTCGCTGACTATGAGTATCTTGACGCCTATGGCTCGCTCAAGGACTATATCGACCGGACTGCTCACCCCACATTCAAGCTCGGTTCAGGCGTGTCGGCCTATGACTATGTGAAAAAAGGCATGCTCTACCGTCTCACCAACAACAACTTCGACATCATGACCGCCGGCAACGCCATGAAGTATGCCTCGGTTGTCAACGACAAGGGTGATATGGATTTCAGCACCGTCTATGAGTTTGTCGATGCTGCTCGCTCGGCAGGTATCGAGATTTACGGTCACACACTTTGCTGGCACGCTCAGCAGAATGTCAAGTACCTCAACAAGCTCATCGCCGACCGTGTTCCCGAGGTTGACCCCAATGACTCGAAAGATGTTCTTGACAACCTCACCGAGTATAAGAATTTCGATAAATTCCCCTACTTTGTAATGGGTTACGAGCCCGAGATTAACAACGGTATTCTTACCGTTCCCGAGTATCCCGGCAGCTGGTATCAGTTCTTTGTAATGGACGGTCTCTCGTTTGAAGAAGGCAAGGAATATATCGTTACCGCCAAGATTAAAGGCTCTACGCCCGGCCAGCTCAACGTTCAGCTCGGCAACTGGGGTGCGCTTGTTGACGCTCCGCTCAAGTTTACCGATGAATGGTCAGAGTGTTCGGTTAATCTTGGTGCAATGTCTGTAACCACTGGCTTCAGCGTGTTCCAGCCCGGTACTTATGACGGCAAACTCGAGATCGAGTGGGTGAAACTCCATCACAAGGAGGCCAATGCCGTCGAGGTAGAGACCGAGATAAATTGCAAGACCTATACCGACGGCCCCTTCCCCTTCTATGCAATGGGTTGCGAGCCCCCGGTTATCAACGGTTGCATCCACTTCGAGCCCACCGGCGACTGGTCACAGTTCTTCATCGTGCCCGCAAGTGACAACAACCTTCCCGCCGGCAACTATGCCATGTATCTCGACATCAAGTCGTCAAAGGCCGTGGCTTCAGGTATTCAGGTTACCATGCAGAACGGTTGGGGCGGTGACGCACAGAGCATCAGCGGCAATGTTCCTCTTGAGGAAGGTGACAACCTGGTGCGCATTAAGATGAATGAGGTCGATGGCGGCGCCTACGACATCATTCTCAAGCCTCAGACATCTGACGCTATCCTCGACGTTCGTTCGGTAACGATGTGCAAGGTCGAGCAGCTCAACACCATCCCGCTTACTCCCGAGGAGAAAGCCGAGATTCTTGAGACCGAGATGGCCCGCTGGATTAAGGGCATGATGGACAACACCGAGGGCTATGTCAAGTGCTGGGATGTTGTCAACGAGGCTATATCGGGCGGCCCCTGGGGTCAGCGTTACGACCTGCAGCACGGCACCCCCGGCAATGCTACCGACTTCTTCTGGCAGGACTACCTGGGCGACGACTTCGTTCGCATCCCCGTTAAGTATGCCCGTCAGTATTTTGAGGAGGCAGGCGGTGATCCCGACGAGCTCAAACTCTTTGTCAACGACTACAACCTCGAGTCAGACTGGGACGACAACCAGAAACTCAAGAGCCTTATCAGCTGGATCGAGCAGTGGGAGAGCGACGGCGTCACCAAGATCGACGGTATCGGCAGCCAGATGCACGTAAGCTACTACATGGATCCCGCCACACAGGCAAGCAAACAGGAGCATGTAGTCAAGATGTTCGAGCTCATGGCCGCCACCGGTAAGCTCTGCCGCATCACCGAGCTCGATATGGGTCTCGTTGATGAAAACGGCAATGATGTAGCTACCGAGGATGTAACCCTCGAGCAGCACAAGCTCATGGGTGAATACTACAAGTTCATCATTCAGAAGTACTTCGAGATTATTCCCGAAGCTCAGCAGCATGGCATCACCCAGTGGGCTCAGACCGACAGTCCCGACGGCTCGGGCTGGCGTCCCAACAGCCCCATCGGCCTGTGGAACCTCAACTATGACCGCAAACCCACCTATGCCGGCTTTGCCGAGGGTCTGAAAGGCGAGTAATCCAACCCATACTTAAATAACAGGCGGCCGGTGACACGTGCCGGCCGCCTGTTAATCATAACCTTAAATTCATATTAGATTATTTTATAACCCAATCCAATCCACGCTTATGAAAAAACTTTTACTTTCAATTGCAGCACTTGCCGGCATGACCTGTGCCGCCAATGCCGAGGTCGTCATCGACTCATTCACCGACTATGCCAACGTCACCGCCTATAACAACTGGGCGCCCGATGCAGTAAAGGAGAATATGGAGATAAAGGACGGCGCGCTGGTACTCACCAACCCCGAGGCCACCGATTTCTGGGCTATACAGTACATGGTCAGCGGCGGTTTCGCTGTAACCCCCGGCGTCGAATATACCCTGAGCGCCAAAATCAAGAGCGATGCAGCCGGCGACATTACCGCCGTGCTCGGCACCTGGGGCAATACCGAGAGCAACGTCATCAAAGTGACCGGTGACAACGAGTATCACGAGTATAGCGTCAAAATTGCCGCTCCCGATATGACCGGCGACAGCTTCGTCCTCTTCCAGTCGGGTACACTCGTCGGCACTATACACATCGCCTGGGTCGAAGTTTCTCATGCCGATGCAGTCGAGCTGCCCACAACCGGCGACGTTCTCGCCTCGTTCTATACAGGCAACGGTGAGGTTATAGGCGGCTGGGGCGGACAGTCAACCCGCGAGACTGTCGAGGAAGACGGCAAGACCTGCCTCAAATTCACCAATCCCGAGAAAATGAACAGCTGGGAAGTTCAGCTGGCCTTCGACTATAAGTTCACTCCCGGTGTTAAATATTACATCGGTTTCGACATCAAGGGTGATGCCGCCAAGGCTATAAGCTCGGGCTTCCAGGCCGAGAGAGACTGGCAGGGCTGTGGCAACATGTCTAAATTCAACATCACCGAGAATTGGGAGCACGTCATCATTTATGGCGAGCCCTACGACGCTGCTGCCGACGGTGACGAGTCAAATCCCCCCGCCCGCTGGCTTGCAAGCCTCGGCGAGTATGTAGGCACTTTCTACCTCACCAACATGACTCTCTACACCGAGTCTAATGGAAACTCGGGTGTCGGCGAAGTCCTCGTTCCCGAGACCAACCGCACTGTCGTTTACAACCTCATGGGCGTAAAAGTTCTCGACACCGATAATGCCGCCGAGCTCTCGGGCCTTGCCAAGGGCTTCTATATCGTGAACGGCAAGAAAGTTGCCATACGTTAAAGCATTAAATCCACTCTGAGCATGAAACGCATAATCATCCCCGCTCTCATTGCTGTCTTAGGGCTTTCCGCCCCGGCCGTGGAGCGTCCCGCCGAGGGCGTTCCCGCATCGACCAACGTCCCCGAGGCCGCCTATCCGTGTGTCGACAGCCTTAACCGCGCCACGTTCAAGTTGTTCGCCCCCGAGGCTGCCGACGTGAAGCTCGATATTTGCGGCACCAAGTATCCTATGGCCAAGGATGAGAACGGCATCTGGACGGTGACAACCAATCCGCTTGTCGAGGGATTTCATTATTATTTCATGCTCGTTGACGGCGTGGCGGTCAACGACCCCGCGTCACAGACATTCTACGGTTGCGGACGCCTCTCCTCGGGTATCGAAATTCCCGAGGACGAGGTTACCGCCGCCTATTATACATATAATAAAGATATACCCCACGGCCAGGTGCGCGAGTGCCGCTATTACTCGTCGACCCACGACACCGTGCGCCGCTGCTTTGTCTATACCCCTGCCGAGTATGAGACCAACACGTCGGCAACCTACCCCGTGCTCTACCTGCAACATGGCATGGGCGAAGACGAGACTGGCTGGCACACACAGGGTAAGATGGCCGAGATACTTGACAACCACATAGCTGCCGGCACCGCCGTCCCCATGATTGTGGTCATGGACTATGGCGACTGCGGCTATATTCACGGTGCGCGCAAAGGGGAGACCCGCGATCAGTTTGGCGCCACATTCACCCCCGTGCTTCTCAACGACATCATTCCTTATATCGAGTCCACCTTCCGTGTCAAGACCGACCGTGACAACCGCGCTATGGCCGGACTCTCGTGGGGCGGACATCAGACACTCGAGACCACTATGCGCCATCTTGACAAGTTCAGTCACATCGGCTCGTTCAGCGGTGCGCTTTTCTTCCTCGGCGAGGGCGGTCTCGAAAAAGCCTACGACGGTATCTTCACCGATGCCGATGCTTTCAACGCTCAGGTTAAAACCCTGTTCTTCGGTATGGGCACCGAGGAACACTTTGGCAGCGATCGCATAAGCGAGGCTCTTACCGCCGCCGGTATCAATCACGTCTACTACGCGTCGCCCGGAACTCATCACGAGTGGCTCACATGGCGCCGCTGCCTCGATCAGTTTGTCCCGCTCATTTTTAAGAATTAGACGGCCTGACGCCCCACTTATCCTTGCATACACAATTATTATCCATCCAATTATTATCCATGAAGAAACTCCCGCTACTAACCGCACTGCTGTCGGTCACGATGACGGCCGCTGCACTCAATCCCATAGTGCAGACATGCTACACGACCGATCCCGCGCCTATGGTTCACAACGATACACTCTATGTCTACACCGGGCATGACGAGAACGGTGCCGATTTCTTCTGGATGCAGGAATGGCGTGTCTATTCAACGACCGATATGGTCAACTGGACCGACCACGGCTCGCCCCTCGCCATCGAAGACTTCTCCTGGGGCGACGACCGCGCCTGGGCACCGCAGTGTGTTGAACGTGACGGCAAATTCTATTTCTACGTTCCCCTTCACTCAAGCCTGTCGGGCGCCATGGCCATCGGTGTCGCCGTCGGTGACACCCCCGTCGGCCCGTTCAAAGATGCCATCGGCAAGCCCCTAGTCGACGGTGACTGGGCCAACATCGACCCTACTGTTTTCATCGACGATAAGGGCGATGCCTACCTTTACTGGGGTAACCCCAAACTCTTTTATGTCAAACTCAACGACGACATGATATCGTTTGACGGCGAAGTGCGCACGATACAGCAGACGCCCGAGGGGTTCGGCAAGCCCAAGTTCGTTCCCATGGAGGCCGACAAAGAGTATTTCTCGACCTATACCGAGGGCCCATGGTTCTTTCAGCGTGGCGACAACTACTACATGGTATATGCCGCCGGCGGTATCCCCGAGCACATAGCCTACTCGATGAGCAAATCGCCCACAGGCCCGTGGGAGTACAAAGGCGTTATCATGCCTCAGCTTGACGAGACAGGGTCGTTCACCAACCACTCGGGCATCATCGAGTACAAGGGTCAACCCTACTTCTTCTATCACACCGGCACTCTGCCCGGCGGAGGCGGCTTTGCACGCAGCATGGCGGTCGAGCCATTCCGCTTTAACGATGACGGCACCATTCCCGTCATAATGCCCACGGCCGAGGGCGCTCCTGCTGTCGGTTCTCTCGACCCCTATCATCGTGTCGAGGCCGAGACAATGGCATGGTCACAGGGTGTCACCACCGAGCCCAATTCTGCTACCGGTTTGTATATCAGCGATATTCACGATGGCGATTACACAATGCTTAAAAACGTCGACTTTAAGGCCGGCGGCTCCAGGACACTCGGCGTGTCGGTGGCAAGCGCCCTGCGCGGCGGACAGATTGAGGTGCGCCTCGACAGCCTCGAAGGCCCCGTTGTAGCCACCGTCGACGTCCCCGGCACAGGCGGCTGGGAAAACTGGCGCTATATCGAGGTGCCCGCTCAGATTGACGAGACCGGTGCCCACGATTTGTACTTCTTGTTCAAGGGACGCAAGGGTCCCCGACTTTTCAACTTTGATTATTGGAACTTCAAATAAATAAAATACAGTGATGAATCGCATCAAATACATCTTCATGTTGGTAGGGCTGCTGGTCGCTTTCAAAGTGTCGGCATGGCCCGGTATGGAAATGCCAAAACTGCACATCGAGGGCCGCTATCTTCTCGACGAGAATGGCAACGAAGTCCTTCTGCACGGCTTTGGCCAGACTTACAGCCCCTGGTTCAACGAGCAGGGCTCCAAATGGTCTAATTATGATGTAAGCGCCTGTCTCAAGTACAACAAGGGCATCATCGACGGCGTGGTCAATGCCGGTTGGAAAGTTAACTACGTGCGCATGCACATGGATCCCTACTGGTCAAACACTCCCGGTGTCAGCACCACCGGCGAGAACGACATCTCGGCATTTGATTTCAATCGTTTCCGCACCTATCTCACACAGGTGTTTATCCCGATGGCCGAGTATGCCATCTCAAAGGGTCTGTATGTCGTGATGCGTCCCCCGGGCGTGTGTCCTCACGACATCGCGGTCAACGACGCCTACCATAAATACCTCCTGCGCGTGTGGGGCTATATCTCGACCCAGCGGCGTCTCACCAACAACCCTCACATCATGTTTGAGCTCGCCAACGAGCCGGTCAACATCATGGACACCGACGGCCAGTACCGTTCAAACACCGACGGCTGCAACAAAAATCTGACTCAGTTCTTCCAGCAGATCGTTGATCTGATGCGCGATAACGGCTGTAATAATATTCTTTGGGTTCCCGGCACCGGCTACCAGTCACAGTATGCCGGCTTTGCCAAGTATCCCGTCAAGGGCGACAACATCGGTTATGCCGTGCACGTCTATCCCGGTTGGTATGGCAGTGACGCCATCGAGCCGAGCCATGAGCTTGGCGGTTCATACGGCGGCGGTTATGAGTCATTTGCAGCCGGGTGGAAAGCCCAGATTGAGCCGTGCGCAGCCTTCGCTCCCATCCTCGTTACCGAGATGGACTGGCTCCCGTCGGTTTACGAGGCATCGTGGGGTAAGAGTATCACAGGCAAAATGCTCGGTGCTGGCTTCGGAGCCAACTTCAAGCTGCTTGCCGACCGCACCGGCAACGTGAGCTGGATGCTCTTCACCGGCCCCGAGCTTATGAAAAACTTCGATGGCAAAGCCTCGACCAATGGCAAATACACAATGTACAACGACCCCGACGGCTGTATATGGTCGGGCTATCACTGGTACAAGGAGTATGCCGGCGACCAGCTACCCGACGTCAGGAACGTTGACCTCTACCTCTCGCCTCGCGGCGACGCCTCGGTCGGTGAGAAAACCATCCTGACAGGCAGCAATGTCGCCGCTGCTATCATCGCCGACCGTGGCCTGGGCATCGACTTCAACGTGACAGGCGACATCGACGTCACCGTCGACAACTCCGACATTATTGAGTGGGACGACGCTAAATTCAAAGCCCTCCGGCCCGGTAAGACCACCGTGCACATGTCTTACACCATCGATGGCAAGACCGGCACACGCGACATTACATTCAATTCAACCCCCTTCCCGTTCAAATCGGGCATCTTCAACCCGTCGATATATAGTAGCGGCACATTTAACGAGTCGACCGGCATCATCACCACCGGCCAGTGGGGCTTTGCCGGCTGGCAATATGCCAATGGCCTCGACCTCTCCGACTACCGTTACATCGTCTGCGAGCTCGACGCCCCCGACAACTGCGGCATCTCGTTCCGCATGTACGACGAGAACAGCTACTGGACATCACCCGCTATGACCAATTTCAACGGCGGTAAAAGGGTTGTGATGGATCTCACGACTGCCAAGAAAGACAATGGCAACGCTCTCAACCGTTCACACATCTATATTGCCGGTTTCTGGACTACAGGAGGCCAACAGTTCAAGGTCAAGAGCATTTATCCCACCAACAATCCCGACCAGTCGGGCATTGATGAAGTCACTGCTGATAATGAGTCTGACACGCTTGTCGATGTTGTCAACATGCAGGGCATCGTGGTGCGCCACGCTGTCGAGGCTGCGACGGCTGCCGACGGTCTGCCCGCCGGAATGTACATCATTGGAGGTAAAAAGATAATCGTAAGAAACTAATCGTTGAAAAAAATGAACTGTTTTAAGACAATTCTGGCCGGCGTGGCTATGCTTGGCATGGCATCGGCTGCGAGTGCGGCTCCCGATCCTGATTTCCACATATATCTTTGTATCGGACAGTCAAACATGGAGGGCAACGCTGCCATCGAGCCTGTAGACCGCAAGGATGTGCCCGAGCGTTTCAAGATGATGGCCGCCGTTGACTTCAACAATCCCGCGCGTAAGATGGGAATGTGGTACACAGCCACGCCGCCGCTCGTGCGCGAGGGTACAGGTCTGACGCCGATGGATTACTTCGGCCGTACAATGGTGGGCAACCTCCCCGACAACGTCAAGGTCGGCGTTATTGCTGTCGCCATCGGTGGCTGTCGCATCGAGCATCTCGACAAGGACTTCGACCCGTCGACACTGTCATCTGAGGCCGGCTGGTTCCAGTCCTACATGAGCGCCTACGGCAACGCCCCCTATGTACGCCTCATAGCATGTGCCCGTCGGGCACAGGAACAGGGTGTCATCAAGGGCATCCTTTTACACCAGGGCGAGTCAAACAACGGTGACCAGCAGTGGTGTGCCAAAGTGAAGAAGATATATGACGACATCCTCAATGACCTCGGCCTCGAGCCCAACTCTATACCCTTGCTTGCCGGCGAGGTAGTGACAACGGCTCAGGGTGGTGTATGCGGCGGCATGAACAGTATTATCAAGACACTGCCTCAGACGCTCCCCGTCGCCCGCGTTATCTCGGCCGCCAATCTGCCCCAGAAGGGCGACGGCCTCCACTTCACGGCCCACGGTTACCGCGTGCTCGGTTGCCGTTATGCCACAAGCATGCTCGAGACGATGGGCATCGACGACCCGGTGGTCGACTACGTCGAGGAAGAGCCCTATATCCCCACGCCCAAGCCCTCAGAGGGCGACTTTGTCTTCGACCTCAAGTACTTCAACCCATCGATTTGGGAGACAGGCACGTTCGATGCCTCCACGGGTGAGTTTCGTCCGGGCCAGTATGGTTTCGGCGGCTGGGAGTATGAGGTACCCATCGACCTCTCGGGCTACCGTTACATCATTGCCGAACTCAACGAGAACACCGACGGCTGGACCGATTTCAGAGTCTATGACAAGCCGGGTTACTTCGACAAGTCATACGAGGGTAAATTCAACGGCGGTAAAATAATCATCGCCGAGCTTAACGGCATGATGAAAGACCTCGGCGACAACGGTGGCATCGTCCCCCTGAACACAGCCACAGTTTACCGTGTCGGTTTCTGGGGACTGGGAAGTGTTCCGATAAGCATTAAGCAGGTTTTTGCGACAAACAATGACCCGAATGGCGGAATTATTGATATATTTGCAGATGAGACCGGGACAGCTACCGACCACGCGGTCTATGACCTGATGGGACGTAAGGTGGCTGACAATCTTCAGGACTCGTGTCTGTCACACGGATTTTATCTTTGTGAGGGGCGCAAAATCATTGTTAACCGCTAAAAAAATAACCTGTTATTTAATGAAAACCAACATTATCCTGCCTGCATTTATTTTTGCCGCAATGGCCACGTCGTTTCAGGCCGGCGCTTCAACCTATGAGTTGCAATCACCCGACGGCAAGACGGTCGTGACCGTCAGCGACGCCGACGGCGCCCCTGTCTATACGGTCGACTATGACGGCAAGTCATTCCTTCTTCCCTCTCCCTTAGGTCTCGTCACCAATATAGGCGATTTATCCCGGGGGCTCGCCATCAGCGCCACCGCGCCCGTCGAGAACGTTACCGACAGCTACACGCTCGGCAACATCAAGGCGAGCCATGTCGACTACACGGCCAATCGCGGCGTCATAACGTTTGCCAAGGATGGCAAGCCGGTGTTCGACCTCATAATGCAGGTAAGTGATAATAACCTGGCGTTCCGTTACCGTCTGCTCCCACAGGGCGAGACCCTATGCTGTGTCGTCGAGAGCGAGGCCACTGGATTTACAATGCCCGAGGGCACCACGACGTTCCTGTGCCCTCAGAGTGCCCCCATGGGCGGTTTTGCTCGCACGGCCCCGAGCTACGAGACCAATTATACGCTCGACGACACCACCGGTAAGAACGGGTGGGGTAACGGCTACTCGTTCCCCTGTCTGTTCCACAACGGTGACAAAGGCTGGGCGCTCGTGTCTGAGACCGGCATCGCGGGCGACTATTGCGGTGCCCACCTCACGGGCAAGGACGGCGGTCTCTATGAGATAGCCTATGCCCAGCCCGGTGAGCAGAACGGATTCGGCTCGACCGGTGCGGCCATAGCCCTTCCCGGTTACACTCCATGGCGCACGGTCACCGTCGGTGAGTCGCTTGCTCCCGTCGTCGAGACCACCATACCGTTTGACGTCGTCACTCCTCTTTATGAGCCGTCAAGAGATTATGAGTATGGCAAGGGAGCATGGAGCTGGATCATAAAGATGGATCCCAGCTGCAACTTTGACGAGCAGAAACGTTATATCGACTTTGCCGCCGACATGGGCTGGAGCACAGTCCTTGTCGATGCCCTTTGGGACACGCAGATAGGTTACGAGGGTATCGAGGAGCTTGCGCGCTACGGCAAGAGCCGCGGCGTTGACCTCTACCTGTGGTACAACTCCAACGGCAGCTGGAACGACGCTCCCCAGGGCCCGCGTGGCATCATGAACGATATCGTCAAACGCCGCCAGGCCATGAAGTGGATGCAGAAGAACGGCATACGCGGCATCAAGGTCGACTTCTTCGGCGGCGATAAACAGGACATGATGCGCCTCTACCACGACATTCTTGCCGACGCCAACGACTATGGCATCCTTGTGATTTTTCACGGCTGCACACTGCCGCGAGGCTGGGACAGGATGTATCCCAACTATGCCGCCAGCGAGGCTGTGCTCGCCAGCGAGAATCTGCACTTCTCTCAGGGCATGTGTGACGCCGAGGCTGTCAATGCCTGCATCCATCCCTTCATACGCAACACAGTCGGCAGCATGGACTTTGGCGGCAGCACCCTTAACAAGTATTATTCATCCGACAACAGCCCGCGCGGTTCCAAGCGCATGACGTCTGATGTCTTTGCACTCGCCACCGCCGTCCTGTTCCAGAGTCCTGTCCAGCACTTTGCCATGGCTCCCAACAACCTCACCGATGCACCCTCGTGGGCGGTCGACTTCATGAAAAACGTGCCCACGACATGGGACGAGGTGCGCTTCATTGACGGTTATCCCGGCCGATATGTCATCATGGCGCGTCGCAGCGGCGACCGTTGGTATCTCGCCGGTATCAATGCTCAGGCCGAGCCGTTAGTCACCACACTGCAGCTCCCCGCCGAGATGGCTGCCTCATCGCTCGGTATGTATAGCGACGACAAGACTCTCAACGGGTCTTATAAGGAAATCAAGGCCGACAAAAAAGGAAAAGTCAAAATCAACATACCGTGTAACGGCGGTGTGGTGATTGTTACGCAATAATCAAAACCAAATTCAATATCCATGACCAACGTTTCAGAAAAAGCCGGTACCAAAGGTTTTTACAAAGTCTCGATGCTTCAATGTATAGGCTTTGGTTCGGGCGACCTTGCTCAGAATCTTATCTATCAGACCATCAGCATGTATCTGCTGTTCTTCTACACCAATGTCTATGGTCTTGACCCGGCCGTCACCGCGGTGATGTTCCTGATTGTCCGTATCATTGATGTTATCTGGGATCCCCTTGTAGGCACCTTTGTCGACAGGCACAATCCCGGCCTGGGCAAGTACCGCTCGTATCTGATACTTGGCGGCATCCCGCTCACGGGCTTCGCCATACTCTGCTTCTGGAACGGTTTCTCGGGCTCATTGCTCTATGCCTACATCACCTACGTCGGTCTGTCGATGTGCTACACACTTGTCAATGTGCCTTATGGCGCGCTCAACGCCTCGCTTACACGCGATACATCTCAGATCACCAAACTCACATCGGTCAGAATGTTCATGGCCAATCTTGGCGGACTTGCCGTGTCGGCAGGCGTGCCAATCGTGATTGCGCTCCTCGCGTGCCAGAAGGAACTGCCCGTTGAGACCGCCCTCTTTATGGGACTGGGTTCTCTCCCGGCGTTCATTTTCATGCCTATGGTGCCAATGATTAAGAAAGCTGTCGGCAAGAAAGGCATGTTCTACATCTTCCTGTCGGTGGCTATCTTTGGCATGGCGATGCTCTATTGCATTACTAAATTCCTTGATATGCAGCAGTATATGTGGCTTATATATATCGCCCAGTTCATCAAGTCGACAGGCGTTATCGTTGCCACCGGCTACATGTGGGCTCTTATTCCCGAGGTAATAAGTTTCGGCGAATACACCCACGGCAAGCGCATCAGCGGTATCGTCAACGCCCTCACCGGCATCTTCTATAAGGCCGGCATGGCTCTTGGCGGTGTGATACCCGGCTTTGTCCTCGCGTGGACGGGTTATATAGCGGCTCCCGAGCAGGCGAGCGGTCTGCCGGTCAACTCGGGTGCATGGCTCAACGCTATGCTCATCTATGCTGTGGTCGGGTTCGCTCTTCTCGTGTTCTGCTTCTTCGAGTGCAAGGAACGTGTCGTGATGGATGCCAAGGAGTCGGAAAATGTGCGCGTGAGCGACCTGTGGAAAGAGTTCTTCCGCAACCGTCCCCTGCGTGTCATTGCGCTCTTCTTCATCACGGCGTTTGCCATGATGTCGGTGGGTAATGCGGCCGGCGCCTACTACATGAACGAGCTTCAGCAGCAGACACCGCTCGCCCAGGAAGGCATCCTGTGGCTCGTGGCTGTCATTCCCGCCATCCTTCTCGTTGTCGCCATGTATATCATATCAAAATATGAGCTCGACGACAAGCGCATCGACGAGATTAACCGCGCTATCGAAGAGCGTCACGGCAAAGATTGAGTCTGACTAATCAATACACTAATATACTGTATCTAAGGATGAAAAAGATATTGACCCTGTGCGGCGTGTCGATGATTTTGTACACGGCCTGCACATCCTCTCAACCCCGGCCCATGACGGTCAAGGATTACTATAAGGACGACTTTCTTATAGGCGCCGCCGTGCCGGTTAAGCATGTCAGCGGACGCGACCCCAAAGCCGATTCGGTCATCACCATGCACTTTAACTCGATTGTTGCCGAGAACTGCATGAAGCACGAGAAGATTCAGCCTCGTGAGGGTGTGTTCTACTGGCACGATGCCGACAATTTTGTCAAGTATGGACTTGACCGCGGCATGGCGATAATCGGTCATGCCCTTGTGTGGCATTCACAGCTCGCCCCGTGGTTTGTCTATGACGACAAGGGCGAATATGTCACTCCCGACGTGCTCAAACAGCGCATGAAAACCCATATCTCCACACTCGTAGGCCGTTACAAAGGCAAAATCAAAGGCTGGGATGTCGTCAACGAGGCTATCGAGGACGACGGCTCATATCGCGTGACACCCTTCTACGAGATACTTGGCGAGGAGTTTATACCGCTCGCGTTTGAATATGCCCACGAGGCCGACCCCGATGCCGAGCTCTATATCAACGACTTCTCCATGTTTCTGCCGGCCAAGCGCGATGCCTATGTCAGGCTTGTCAAGCAGCTGAAAGACCGCGGCCTGCGCATCGACGGCATCGGCATGCAGAGCCACATAGGTCTCGACTATCCCGACCTTGACAAGTATGAGAAGTCAATCGAGACATTCGGCGCCACCGGGGTCAACGTGATGATTACCGAGCTCGACATGTCGGCCCTCCCCACCATTCACTGGGGTGCCAACATCGCCGACAATGTTGATTTCAAGGCTGCCCTCAATCCCTACAAAGACGGCCTGCCCGACGACGTGAGCGAGCAGTGGAACGCCCGCATGGACAGCGTGATGGATATCTACAAGAAACATTCTGATGTCATCTCGCGTGTCACATGGTGGGGCACACACGACGGCATGTCGTGGAAAAACGACTTCCCCATGTTTGGCCGCACCGATTACCCACTCATGTTTGACCGCGACTGCAACATGAAACCGTTCATGGCCAGGAGACTCGCCGGCAAATAATGAATAACTGATATCACTAAGTAACTGTTGAAAATTAATTTATACTATATGAGAGGCGTAAAGCGAGGAGAAATCCAAATATGAAGAGGGAGTTTAGCGAGCTAAACGACCGATGAGTATTTGAATTTATACCGCTTTGCGACCGCAGATAGTGTAAAAGATGAGTTTTCGAAGTTACGTAGTCCTTAATATCGTTTAATTTTCAACAGTTACTTATCTTATAATATAATAGCAATGGAACCCCTCAAACCACAAAAACGATACCTTTTCCCCGATGATTTTATGGCCGACCCGAGCGTTCACGTGTTCAATGGCCGCATATACATCTATCCTTCTCACGACTGGGAGTGTGAGAACGTCGAGAACGACAACGGCGACCAGTATGTGATGAAAGACATGCACGTCCTGTCGATCGACGGTGACCCCATGACGGGTCGTGTTACCGATCATGGCAAAGCTCTCGACATCGCCGACATACCCTGGGCCGGTCGCCAGCTCTGGGACTGTGACTGCACCGAGAAAGACGGTAAATACTACCTCTACTTCCCGCTCAAGGACAAGAACGACATCTTCCGCATCGGTGTCGCCGTCGCCGACCGCCCAGAGGGGCCTTTCATCGCTCAGCCCGACCCCATACGCGGCAGCTACTCGATGGATATATGTGTCCTCAAGGAGGGCGATGAGTATTACCTCTACTTCGGCGGCCTGTGGGGCGGTCAGTTGCAGCGTTACCGCGACAACAAGGCTCTCGAGAGCGCCGAGCTGCCCGAGGGTGCCGAGCCGTCGCTGCCGAGTCGTTGCGTGCGCCTCACCAAGGACATGCTTCAGTTTGCCGAGGAACCGCGCCCCGTACAGGTGGTCGACGAGCATGGCAATCCGCTTAGAGCCGACGACCCTCACCGCTTCTTCGAGGCATCGTGGGTTCACAAATACAAGGGTAAATATTATTTCTCTTACTCTACCGGCGACAGCCACCTGCTGTGCTATGCCGTCGGCGATAACCCCTACGGCCCCTTCGTCTATCAGGGCGTTATTCTGACACCTGTCGTGGGCTGGACGACCCACCACAGCATCATTGAGTATGACGGCAAGTGGTACCTGTTCCATCACGACAGCGTCCCCTCGGGCGGCAAGTCATGGCTGCGCAGCCTCAAGGTCTGCGAGCTCACATACGATGCCGACGGCCACATTCTTACCATCGACGGCGGCGGTGAGTAACCTGTGACACCACAGTGAATACGGTTAAATACATGTTTGTGAGATAAGTTTACGAATGTGTATGTAAAAAATACAGTATTTGTTTAGATTTTGGGTCTAAAAAACTAACTTTGCTCCAGGAGTATATCGCCGGGATATTCTCCTGGAGCATTTTTTATCAGCCATCACACCTATGAGACATCTTGTCGTTATCGTTATTGCATTACTGAGTCTGGCAGCGGCTGCATCTGAGCCGTTGGTCGAGTTCGTCACCCCTTCGATAGTGCGCGTGAGGTGGAACCCCGACGGCACCGTGACCGACAACGCTACCGGTGTGTGTGTTTATGAACCCGCCACGGTCAGTGTCACTGTCGACCGCCGCCCCGGTCTCACTGTCATAACATCCGACTCGCTCATTGTCGCGATTCCCGATTATCCCGGCGGTATCTCATTCATAGACCGCGCTACGGGCGACACGCTGCTGCGCGAACAGCCCTATCTGCCTCGCGTGGCGGCCCGGGAGTTTGCCACGGTCACTGTCTATGACGACGAGTCGGCCCGCATGGAAGACACCGCCAACGGCAAGGTGACGGTCAAGGATGTGCTCAGGCGCGATACCGTCAGCTCAAAGACGCGGTATGTGGCGCGATTTCTCACATCGGCCGGCGAGGGCATCTATGGCCTCGGCTCACACATGGAAGACTACATGAACCTGCTCGGCAAGACCCTCTATCTCACCCAGCACAATCTCAAGGCGTTCGTGCCGGTCATTGTCTCGACCGGCGGCTACGGCCTCCTTTTTGACGCCGGCTGTTCAATGCAGTATAAGAGTTCGCCCATTGAGAATACCGTCGGTTATGAAATGAGAATGGAGCTCGAAGCCGCCGACATACTCGATTACTACTTTATCAAGGGCACGCGTCCGCGCGATGTCGTTGCCGGGTACCGTTATCTCACGGGCGACGTGTCGATGATGCCGCTCTATCTTTTCGGCTACATTCAGTCTAAGGAACGCTATGTGTCATCTGACGATATCATCGGCACCGTCCGTGAATACCGTCGGCGCCGGGTGCCCCTCGACATGATAGTGCAGGACTGGAACTACTGGCCACAGGGGTGGGGCTATATGAAAATGAACCGCGATTTCTATCCCGACCCCAAGGCGTTGGCTGATTCGGTTCATGCTCTCGACGCGAAGCTCATGGTCAGCATCTGGGCCAACCCCCAGTATTGCCCCGAGGAGCAGGACTTCCGCGCGCACGGCTACATGCTCGAGCACTCGGTCTATGACGCTTTCAACCCTGCCGCCCGCGATCTCTACTGGGAGTATGCCTACAATGAGTTCTTCAGTAACGGGTTCGACGCCTGGTGGTGTGACAGCAGCGAGCCGCTCGACGGCGACTGGAACCAATTGCCCGAACCCGACGAGAACGGCCGCCCCTATTCGCGCGACGACCATTACCGCCGTTGGCTCCTGAACGACCAAATCTTGTCCGAGACGCTCGGTGCCGGCCGCGCATGCCTGTATTCGCTCAATCACTCGCGCGGCATCTATGAGCATCAGCGTCAGGCCACCGACCGCAAGCGTGTCGTCAACCTCACGCGCTCTACGTTTGCCGGACAGCAGCGTTACGGCACGATTGTGTGGAACGGCGACACACACGCCTCGTGGGAGTCTTTCCGTCAGCAGATTCCCGCCGGCCTCAACTACATGGCCACGGGCAACCCCTACTGGACGGTCGATGTCGGTTGCTTCTTCACCCGCGACGATCCCCGTTGGTTCTACAAGGGTGAGTTCCCCGACGGTGTGTCCGACGATAATTACAAGGAATTTTATACCCGCATGTTCCAGTGGGCTACATTCCTGCCCGTGCTGCGCAGTCACGGCACCGACACTCCGCGCGAGATATGGCGGTTCGGCGAGCCCGGCACCACTTGGTATGACGCCATCCTGAAAATGATAAATACACGCTACACGCTGCTCCCCTACATCTACAGCATGGCGGCCATGCAGCACGGCGGCGACTACACGATGGCGCGTCCGCTGGCGTTCGATTTCGCGGGCGATACCGCTGTTTACGACATCAAAGACCAGTATATGTTCGGCGACATGATGGTTTGCCCCGTCACTTATCCCGGCGTTGATGCCCGCGAGGTCTATCTGCCCGCCGTGCCCGGCGGCTGGATAGATTATCACACAGGCGCGCGCTATGACGGCGGCCGCTCGGTGACCGCTGCGTCGCCCGTCGATGTTATCCCCGTCTTTGTCAGGGCCGGCAGCATCATTCCTACCGCCGCGCCAGTGCAGCACAGCGGTCAGCTTGGCGGCCGTTTGCTCACTGTGACAGTCTATCCCGGCGCCGATGCCGAGTTTGTGCTGTATGCCGATGCCGGTGATAACTACGACTTTGAGAACGGTGAGTGTCAGCGTGTCACATTCACGTGGAACGACCGCCGTCGCGAGCTCACCATACGCGACGACGGCGGCACATACGCGGGCGCTCCGTTTAAACGTATTTTTAACCTGCGAACCATTGGTAAGAATAAATCGAAAACAATCAGTTACACGGGTAAGAGCACCACGGTGAGACTCTGACCCACGACACATTTTATATCTCATAATATCCATGAAGAAGTATTATCTGCTACCGATTGCCGCGGCAATGGCCATCGTGCCCTTGTGGGCCGACAATGTCAGCATTGAGTTTTTCACACCCTCTATTGTCAGGGTCGTCAAGACTCCCGACGGGGTGCAGCCCTCCGACCGACAGTCGCTTGTCGTTACGGCCCTCCCCGAGAATGTAAAGGTAAAAAAGAGTGAGAATGATGCGGTCTCGACCTACCGCACGTCAGCTCTCACCGTGTCGGTCGACGAAGCCTCGGGCAAGGTCTCGTTTTATCGCCCCGACGGCGAACTGCTGCTCGCCGAGGGTAGCAGTGGATTTACCCCTATAACCGAGGGTATAGATGTCGGCTCATATAAGGTTATGCAGAGTTTTGCACTCGATGCCGACGAACCTATCTACGGTGTAGGCATGCTGCAGAACGGAAAGATGTCGCAGCGTGGCGAACATCGTCTCATGCAGCAGTCCAATCTTGAGGACTATGCCCATTTCTTCCAGAGCATCAAAGGCTATGGCATCTACTGGGACAACTACTCACCCACATCGCTCGACGATAATGACACTCTCGAACTCGAGAGTCAGGTCGGCGACAGGGTCGATTACTATTTCATGTATGGCGGTGATGCCGACGGTGTCATTGCCGACATGCGCCACCTCACAGGCCACGTGCCCATGCTGCCGTTGTGGACTTATGGCTTCCACCAGAGCCGCGAACGCTACAAATCGCAGGAAGAGCTGATGGAGGTTGTGAAGAAATATCGTGAGCTGGGTATCCCGTTTGACGGCATCATTCAGGACTGGCAGTACTGGGGCTCAAACTACACATGGAACGCTATGGAGTTCATCAGCCCCGAGTTCAATAACGCTCAGTCCATGATTGACTTCGTCCATGACAATAACGCCCGTCTCAGTATCAGTGTGTGGGCCAGCTTCGGCCCCGAGACTAAACAGTACAGGGAGCTGAAGGCTAAAGACCTGCTTTTCTCGTTTGCGACATGGCCCGAGTCGGGTCTCACCGATTGGCCTCCGCGCCTTGACTACCCGTCGGGTGTGAGGGTCTATGACTGTTACAGCGACACCGCCCGCGCCATCTACTGGAAACATCTCAAACGACTGCACGACATGGGTGTCGACGCGTGGTGGATGGACTCGACCGACCCCGACCACACTCAGTATAAGGATTCAGACCTCGACCAGCCGTGCACACTTGGCTCGTTCCGCTCCGTGCGCAATCTCTTCCCGTTCATGACCGTTGGCGGCGTTGACACTCACCAGCGTGCCGAGGATTCGACCAAGCGCGTGTTCATTCTCACACGCTCGTTCTTTGCCGGTCAGCAGCGCTATGGCGCCAACACATGGAGCGGCGACGTCGCCAGCTCGTGGGAATCGCTTCGCAATCAGGTGCCCCTGTGTCTCAATCATACGCTCACAGGCAACCCCAACGTCAACACCGATATAGGCGGATTCTTTGCCGGCGCTTACAACCGCGCGTGGGGCGATAACTCGGCGGTATCAAATCCACAGTTCCGCGAGCTGTACACCCGTTGGATGCAGTTTGGCCTGTTCAATCCCATGATGCGCAGTCACGGTACCGACGTGTACCGCGAGCTGTACTATTACGGACAGCCGGGCGAGCCTGTATATGACGCGCTCGTCGGCGCCGTCAAGATGCGCTACCGGCTGTTGCCTTACATCTACAGCACTGCCTATAATGTGAGTGTCGGTGACGGCAGCTTTATGCGCGCACTATTTATGGACTTCAAGGATGATAAGAACACGTGGGACAATAATCGCCAGTTCATGTTCGGCCCGTCACTGCTTGTGTGTCCTGTGGTCGACCCGCTGTTTACCGAGGAAAAGATTGTCAGGACCGACGAGACGAGCGGCTGGAACAAGGCCGGCAATGACGCCGTCGGCGGTTGGCCCGCGGTCGACTGGACTCAGGACAAGACCTACGATGTCTATCTGCCCGCCGGTGCCGACTGGTATGATTACTGGACTAACGAGAAATATACCGGCGGCCACAGTATCAGTGCCCCCGCACCTATCTCTCACTCACCTCTCTTTGTCAAGGCCGGCAGTATATTGCCGATGGGCGAGGATATACAGTATTCGGGCGAGAAACCGTGGGAGCTCGTGACGCTCAATCTCTATCCCGGAGCCGATGCCGGGTTCACGCTCTATGAGGACGAGGGCGACAATTACAACTATCTTGACGGTAAATTTACCCTGATTCCCATGCGTTGGAACGACCGCCGCCGCGAGCTCACCATCGACGCTGTCAAGGGCGCGTTTGACGGCATGCCCGCCGAACGAACGTTCCGTGTGACCACCCCCGACGGCAAGAGCCGTGATGTCAAGTACACCGGCAAGCGTGTCACGGTAAAAATGTAACCACTTATAACCTATGATTTTACTTATGAAACCAATTTGTGTGTCTTTTATGCTGATTGCTGCCTCGGTGGCGGTGGCTCAGAACCCTATCTCGCAGACCGAATTCACGCCCGACCCTGCTCCGCTCGTTGTCGGCGACACGCTCTATCTCTACACCGGCCACGACGACATCAGTGCCGACCCCGACAACTTCGTCATGCGCGATTATCTCTGCTTCACGACCACCGATATGGTCAACTGGACCCACCATGCGCCGATTTTCAATAACGAGGGGTTTGGTACACGCGACTGTGCCTACGCGGCTCAGATGGCCTACCGTGACGGCAAGTATTATTACTACACCTCGACATTCGGCATCCCGGTGCTGGTGTCTGACTCGCCCTATGGGCCGTTTACCAATCCGTTGGGCGACAGGAATTTTCTGATTTATTCCGAAGATACCGATTATAGCGGTCACGGATGGGAGGACATCGACCCCACGGTGCTCATCGACGATGACGGCCAGGCTTACCTGTACTGGGGCAACAACGCCCTATACGCTGTCCGGCTCAACGATGACATGATAAGCTATGACGGAGAGATACAGGTGTTTGACATCAAGGATAAGGCCGCTTTCGGCGACGACTACGAGGAAGCGCCCTGGCTCGCCAGGCGTGGCGACAAATACTATCTGGCCTATGCGGCTCATTGCCCCGAGGACACATACTGGGCGTGGGCCGACTCTCCGCTCGGCCCCTGGACTTATGGCGGCGAGCTGATGCGCGCGTTCGAGCACGGCGGCATGGGCAACCACACCGGCATGTGCGAGTACAAAGGCCGGTGGTACTTCTTCTATATGGACGAGGGTCTGCCGACCTCTCACAGCAAACACCGCACCACCAGCGTCGTACCGTTTGAGTTCAACGCCGACGGCTCGTTGCCCTACATTCACCACGACAAGCGCGGCGTCCTCAGGAGTGTGTCACCGCTCAATCCCTACGTGCGCCAGCAGGGCGAGACCATCGCGTGGGAGGAAGGCGTCGGCATCGGCTATGACAACATCCACTGTGTCTATGTCAACGACATCGACCCCGGCGACTACATCAAGGTCAGGGAAGTCGACTTTGGCGACGGCGCTTCCAAGTTCACGGCGCGCGTGCGGGGCGGCAAGCCCGGCTCGCGCATCGAGATACGCCTCGATGCCGTGAACGGCGAGCTTATCGGCACGCTCGATACTGCCTGCGGCACCGATTGGGCCGAGAAACGATGCAAAATCAAGAAGCGCGACGGCATCCACGACCTCTACTTCGTGTTCGCCGGCGCGGGCGACAACCTCCTCGAGTTCGACTCCTGGCAGTTCTCACGTTAAAACCAACTGAACTAAATGAAAAGAAAACAATTGATTCCCCTCCTGTCGTTGCTCGCGGCCTCTGCGGCACTGGCTCAGAACCCTATCTCGCAGACCGAGTTCACGGCCGACCCGGCGCCGCTCGTTGTCGGCGACACGCTCTATCTCTATACGGGTCACGACGACATCACGGCGACCCCGACACAGTTCGTCATGCACGATTATCTCTGCTTCACGACCACCGACATGGTCAATTGGACCCACCACGCGCCGATTTTCAACATACACCTGTTCGGTGAGCACGAAAACGCCAATGCCTCGCAGATGGCCTACCGTGACGGTAAGTTTTACTTCTATCCGTCAACGAGCGGCATCCCCGTGCTGGTGTCCGACTCACCCTACGGCCCCTTCACCAATCCGCTCGGCGGTCAGAACCAGCTGACCTACGCCTCCGACACCAATTATAGCGGCCACGGGTGGGAGGACATCGACCCCACGGTACTCATCGACGATGACGGCCAGGCCTATATGTACTGGGGCAATAACGCCCTCTATGCTGTCCGGCTCAACGACGACATGATAAGCTATGACGGTGAGATACAGGTGTTTGAAATCAAGGATAAGGCCGCTTTCGGCGACGACTACGAGGAAGCGCCCTGGCTCGCCAGGCGTGGCGACAAATACTATCTGGCCTATGCGGCTCATTGCCCCGAGGACACATACTGGGCGTGGGCCGACTCTCCGCTCGGCCCCTGGACTTATGGCGGCGAGCTGATGCGCGCGTTCGAGCACGGCGGCATGGGCAACCACACCGGCATGTGCGAGTACAAAGGCCGGTGGTACTTCTTCTATATGGACGAGGGTCTGCCGACCTCTCACAGCAAACACCGCACCACCAGCGTCGTACCGTTTGAGTTCAACGCCGACGGCTCGTTGCCCTACATTCACCACGACAAGCGCGGCGTCCTCAGGAGTGTGTCACCGCTCAATCCCTACGTGCGCCAGCAGGGCGAGACCATCGCGTGGGAGGAAGGCGTCGGCATCGGCTATGACAACATCCACTGTGTCTATGTCAACGACATCGACCCCGGCGACTACATCAAGGTCAGGGAAGTCGACTTTGGCGACGGCGCTTCCAAGTTCACGGCGCGCGTGCGGGGCGGCAAGCCCGGCTCGCGCATCGAGATACGCCTCGATGCCGTGAACGGCGAGCTTATCGGCACGCTCGATACTGCCTGCGGCACCGATTGGGCCGAGAAACGATGCAAAATCAAGAAGCGCGACGGCATCCACGACCTCTACTTCGTGTTCGCCGGCGCGGGCGACAACCTCCTCGAGTTCGACTCCTGGCAGTTCACCCGTTGACACATTAATAATATATACACCAATCCCGCACACTGTCTTGACCGTGAGACTCAGTGTGCGGGATTCTTGTTTTAATAATTCATGGCCTATTTCGGTGATTTTTACCATTATCCTTTGTCATACAAAAAAATATACTTAAATTTGCCCTTGCAGACTGCCTGCAAACCACGCCGGTAGGGTGAGGTTCAACCGTGAACCGCCCCTTGTCCCGGAGGGGGTGTTTAGGGTGGGATGTATTGACATACATATAAAAGCGTTTATCCGCGCTGATTCTTGACTAACCGAAATGTCTCGCAAACTTTCTTTTACAAGTCAAGGATTGAGCAACGGTAGATGCCCGTGGATATGCCTATTCATCATTTTGCATCGCAAAATGATGAGGGTTATAGGTTGTGTGTTTATAGGTTAAACCTGTAAACCGATAAGCTTGTAAACCTCAGGATCCTGTGAAGGATTCTGAATATCAGCATATACTGGCGTGGGCTTCTGCGTTGCCGTCCGACTTGTAAAGGGCAATGCGAGAAGCCTCGGTTAGTAGGACGGTAACAGGTACAGATTCCTACGCTTTTTTGTTATAAACCAATCATTTGGCAGCCAACGAGAGGATGACCGCGGCTCCATCTTATTAAGTTATGACTGATGCTGTACTTACAGAGTCGGGCAAAAAGATTCTCATTGATGAACTGGAACAGTATTACCGGAAGTTTGGCTCAATGAATAAGAATGATTTCGAAGTTCTGCTCTTTTACGCTTTGCTTGAATCCGGCAATAAAGGAAAGAGGAATTTTGAGTTGAGCAGAATTTTGCGTATCCCCGAAAGTAAGGTCAAACGCCTGCGTTATGAGGTAGACCTTAAATATGCGCCAATATTGGATGCCGATTATCGGACGGAAAAACTACGCCAGCTCAATGAGCGGCTCAAGAATGTAGTGTTTAAGAAAGCCGGAAATCAGATAGAGTTCGTGGTGGAAGATGTTGCTCTGCGTCGTTTCATCGATAATATTCTCAAAGAAAAGAATAGTTTTTCTGACAGTTCTTTCAATAACGAGATTGTAAGGATTGGAATGAAGGACCTTGAAATAATTCTTCGAGAAACATCCGATGGCAGCAAAGAGTGCGACAGACTCTTGTCTGAAGCAAAAAAGTTGCTTAAAAAAGAAATCAACTTACAAGAACTTCTTGCCTATCTTTTAGAAATAGGAGCAAATACATCTACTCTTATGTCAAATGCGACACCCATCGGTTTGATAAAGCTATTGCCGACGGTTTCGCACAAACTTATAGAAAAATTTAAATCCATAATAAAATAATGAAGAAAATTGCTTTTTTGCTTCTATGGGTGCTGATGGCACTCCCGGCAATGGCGCGCGACTTCGAGCATACCTACGATGGGCAGACCGTGACTTACACGGTTATCGATGAAGCCGCACGGACGTGCAGAACTAAGTCAGGTACTTCGGCCGCCTCCGGCAATGTGGCGACGGGCCGGCTGTGGCTGCCGTCAAATCCTTCGGACGGCACAACCGAATATACCCTGACCGAGATTGGCGACTATTCCTTCGCCAAGTGTGCCGACCTGACTGAGGTCTATATCCCGTCGACGGTGACCGATATCGGTGTTCAGGCCTTCCGCGGCTGCAGCGGCCTGAGATCAGCAGTCGTTCCTCCTTCGGTGGTAAATATGGATGAGGATGCCTTTTGGCTCTGCAACTCTCTTGAAAAATCAGCTTATCCCGAGCATCTAAAAAAACCTTTTGAGTGGGGTATATCAATAAAATACCCCACCGAAGCCTTAGTCACCGACGACGGTTGTGTTTACTCAAGCGATATGACGACTCTCTATTTTGCGCCCTTGCGACTCTCAGGTGATTTCGTCATTCCATCAACGGTAACCACCGTGGCAACGATGGCATTGATGGATTGTAACGCATTGACCAAAATTGTTATTCCCGCATCAGTAACGACAATAGAGAGCCAAGCGTTTAAAGGCTGCGGGTACCTGTCAGAACTGTTTCTTGAGGATGGCGAGTGTCAATTAGACATTTATTGTGATGCTTTTGTGGGCTGCTTTGCATCTAAACTATATTTAGGTCGCAGTTGTAATAGGGTGAAGGTTGTAAATGACCAAGGTGGATTGTTCCCTAATTCATCCTCATTAACTATTGGAACTAATGTTACAATAATTCCTGAACGTGCTTTCTTCGGCTGCAATAGCCTGACCGGAGAGATTAATATTCCCGAATCGGTCACTGAGATCGGCGAGTGTGCTTTCTCTGAGTGCAGCGGTCTGACCGGCGAGCTGATTATCCCTAACTCGGTTACTAAAATAGGTAGAAGTGCCTTCAACGGTTGCAGTAGCTTTACTTCAGTGATAATCTCAGAATCAGTCACTTCTATTGAAGAATCCACTTTTTGGGGCTGCAGCAGTCTGACTTCGGTCAAAATGCCTGATCACATCACTTCTATCGGTTATTTTGCCTTCTACGAGTGCAGCAGTTTGACTTCGATTGAAATTCCCAAAGATGTAACTCTTATCGAAGGCGATGCTTTTCAATGCTGTGATCTCCTTTCGTATGTTAAAATGAATAGCATTACGCCTCCTGAAATGAAATTTACAGGATTTGGTACTAATCCTGTTCCGCCAATCCCATTTGAGCGTGTCCATCTCGCCCTTCCTGAAGATGCGTCCTTACCTGAATATTTTTCAGGTGAATGGATAAAAAGTAAAGAGATTACTATCGGTAGTATTACAACCAAACGCTTTTCTGATAAAAATATGACATATCTCTTTATAAAAGATCCAAATAATCGTCAAGCGATAATTCAGAGTGTAAATAACCCATCTTTAATTGAGTATGAAATACCTGAACGTATCACCGACCTCACCGACCCTGACGATCCTGTACGCTATAATATTACAGGCATAGGAGCCTTAAGTTTCAAAGATTTCAAGAACCTTAAAGCTATAACATTTAGTCCTTTCTCAAAAGTTACTTTTATCGGTAAAGAAGCTTTTCGCGGTTGTAAATCACTGGTTTCAATGGATATAGCAGAAGGTGTAAAATCTATCGGCGATGGTGCATTCTCCGGCTGTACGGTCCTGACTTCGGTTACCATACCCAACACGGTAGAGACTATCGGTAGCGGGGCTTTCTCCTCCTGTACGGGCCTGACTTCGATTATAATTCCCAACTCGGTAGAGACTATCGGCAAAAGTGCTTTCTACTATTGTATGGATTTGACTTTAGTGAAGATTGGAAGCGGAGTCAAAACTATCGGCGATATGTCTTTTGATCATTGCTATATAGATAAGGTAGATTTTGCAAGCGTTGAAGGATTATGTAATATAGAATTCGAGGGAGAGCATTCAGATCCTCGTCAAGAACTTGTTAGCCATCAAATAGGACAAGATAGAACCTTATATATTGATGGTAAAGAGGTGACAGAGCTTGTCATTCCTAATTCTGTAAAAGCTATTAAAGACCGCCGTTTTAGTTACTACTCCGGCTTGACTTCGGTAACCATAGGAGATTCGGTTACTTATATCGGCGATAATGCTTTCTACGGCTGCAGCGGCCTGACCGGCGATTTGATTATCCCCAACTTGGTCACCTCAATAGGCGATAATACTTTCTACGACTGCGACGGTCTGACTTCTTTGACAATTCCCAACTCGGTCATCTCAATAGGCGTTAGTGCTTTCGAGTATTGTAGAGGTCTGACTTCTTTGACAATTCCAAACTCGGTCATCTCAATAGGCGATAATGCTTTCTACTACTGCGACGGTCTGACCGGCGATTTGAATCTTCCCAATTCGGTCACACATATCGGCGACAATGCTTTCTCCTACTGCAGCGGTCTGACTTCTTTGACAATTCCCAACTCGGTCACCCATATCGGTGTCAATGCGTTTAAACATTGCGGCAGCGTGAGGTATGTATATTCCCTTAACCCGGAGGCTCCATCTGTAAATAAGGAGGCATTTGATTATATCGGTTCTCGCCCCCTCTATGTGCCTGAAGGCTCGGCAGAGAGTTATGCCGCAGCTCAGGGTTGGTCTAATTTCTCTGAAATCAGGGAGTGGCGTGGCTTGCCGGATATCACAATCAGCGAGCCGGGCTTAAGTGTAAGTATCGGCGATAGTGCAGAACTGAGCGTTACAATAACCGAGCATCAGGCGGTGATTATTGCCGACAGTGAGCGGTGGACGTCAGACAACGAAGCCGTGGCCACGGTAGAAAACGGCACGGTTAAAGCCGTGGGCGCAGGCACAGCCTCCATCACATACTCGGTGGAGGATCGCTTTGGTTATACCAACAGGGTAACGTGTAAAGTCAGGGTACTCACCCATCATAGGCCCGGCGATGCCAACGGCGACGGAGTTCTGGCGGTCAACGACGTGGTGCTGACGGCGCGCGGAGTGGTCAACGATATTGACGACTCACTGGTATTTATTGCTGTGGACATGAACGGGGACGACAGGCTCACTGTTGGCGACCTTACCAAAGTGGTCAACGCAGTGATAAGCTACAGCGCACCGGCCAAGACAGCCGCAGGCAACCACAGGCGCGTTATCGAGGCCGCGGGTGCGGCATCGCCGCTGATGCTTACACGGAACGGCAGCGATATCAACGTGGCGTTTGGCAACGACGGGCGTTTTACGGGAGTGCAGTTTGACGTGACGGGCGATGACGGCCTGACGGTTACGTCAGTCACTCTCGCCGAGGCATCCACGGAGGGTCACTCGGCCGCCAACCACCGGTTGGAATCGGGCGCGCTGCGTATGCTTGCCTACGGCACGGAGAATTTCGCGGCCAATGGGGTGTTCGCGACTATCCACACGGAGAGCATCGGTGTGGAGCCGCACACAGTGACCCTGACCAATGTGATGGCCAGCGATTTCAACGGCAATCTATACCGTCTGCCCGACTGTGAGGTGAGCACCGGCAATTCGGCCGGGATTGACAGCGCGGCGGCCGGCGGCATGAGCATCAGAGCCGAGGGGCGCACGCTCATCATCACCTCAGACGAGGAAACCACCGTTATAGTCAATGACCTGAAAGGCATAACTCGATCACTGAGAATACCTGTCGGAGTCAGCCGCCATACGCTTCCCTCGGCCGGAATATATATAGTAAACAATCATAAATTCATAATCCGTTAAGCGATATGAAATTTTTAAGATTCATTCTGATAATGGCGACACTGCTCACTGCGGGCAGCGTCAGAGCCGTCGGTTTTTCCTCCCCGGTAGTTTACCTTGAAGGTGAAAGCGCGGTAAAATTGGAGATTGAAGCCAATCTGCCTATGAAAACATCGGCGGTTCAGTTTACGGTTAGTCTGCCTGAAAGCGTTGAACTGGCCTCCGAGACGCTTATCCTCAATAATTCAAATTTGCAGTCGAGAGTTCACAAGGAGAATGACAATACTTATAATTACGTTATCTACACCGCTGATAATTCGGCAATAAGTTATTATTTCTATCTGAGTCTGAAAGCTAAAAACGGAAGCATACCGGGAAGTTATGCGGTTCATTTCAGCAATATAATCGCTGCCGCTCCATCGGGTCATGAAACCTCTATTCCCGATTACAATGCGGAAATTTTTATCAGTCCTAAGCTCAATTATGAAAGGGTAACGCTCAAATCAGGCGAAAGCGTTTCGCTCACTGATAATAATGTGTGGCCTCAAGTTACATGGACATCATCTGACGAGACTGTGGCTACGGTTGATGCTAATGGCACGGTTACGGCGGTGAGTCCGGGTTATGCCACGATTACTGCCCGATACGGGGATTCTTACCAATGCTGCTATGTAAAAGTCGTTTCGGCTACAATCCCGGCAGAGAGCATCGAACTCAGCCAAAGAGCGGCAGAGTTGAAAGCAGGCGATACGGTGACGTTATCGGCGACGGTATTGCCTGAAGATGCGACCGACAAGACGGTAACGTGGAGTTCGTCGGACGAAGCTATCGCGACGGTCGATGCCAACGGCAAGGTTACAGCGATAGCGGTTGGCGAGGCGGTGATTACTGCCCGATGTGGCGAAGTCTCGGCAAGCTGCACGGTAACCGTGACTGTGAGCATTGAGATTAATCCCCGCACCGTGTCGCTCATGGTCGGCGAAAAGGTCAGGCTGACGGCTACCGTATTGCCGGAGAATGCGCCCGACAAGACCATCACATGGGAGTCGATGAACGAATATGTCGCTACGATCGATGAGGAAGGGACGGTAACGGCTATTGGCAAGGGCTCTGCAGTGGTCGGAGCCCGCTGCGGCAATGTATCCGCAATCTGCAGCGTGAAAGTTTCTCCTGCGATTGAGGCGGAGAGCATCGAGCTCAGTCAGACGGCCGTGACGCTCAAAGTGGGCGAAACCGTGACGCTGACGGCCACCGTATTGCCGGAAGACACGACCGACAAGACGGTAACGTGGGGTACTTCCAATGATAGAGTCGTTACGGTCGATGGCAACGGCAAGGTTACGGCTGTGGGCCTCGGCAAAACCACGGTTTATGTAGGTTGCGGCAACATAATGGTGCATTGTGCGGTAACAGTAGAGCCGACGCCGGCCGAGAGCGTCGAGCTAAGCCAAAGCGCAGCAGAGCTGAAAGCAGGCGAGACAGTGACGCTGTCGGCAACGGTATTGCCTGAAACGGCGACTGACAAGAAGGTAACGTGGAGTTCGTCGGACGAAGCCATCGCGACGGTGGACGCCAAGGGTAAGGTTACGGCTGTGGCCGTCGGTAAGGCAGTTATTACGGCAAGCTGCGGCGCGGTTTCGGCAAACTGCACCGTGACCGTCGTTCCGACGCCGGCCGAGAGCATCACGCTGAGCCAATTGACCGCTCAACTGAAAGTAGGCGAGGAGTTCACTCTTTTTGCGATGGTATTGCCTGTAGCTGCGACCGACAAGACGGTAACGTGGAGTTCGTCGGACGAAGCCATCGCGACGGTGGATTCTAAGGGCAAGGTTACGGCTGTGGCTGTCGGTAAGGCAGTTATTACGGCCAGCTGCGGGGCGGTTTCGGCAACTTGTGAGGTCACTGTTTTGCCGGTAATGGTTGAGTCAATAACTCTCACGCCCGACGTGTGGAGCGGCATGGCGGGGGATTACATCCAATTAGTTGCAGTTGTAATGCCCGAAGATGCGACTGATAAATCACTGAGCTGGACGTCGAGCGATGAAGCGGTGGCAACGGTTGATGATTCCGGCAAGGTGAGCATCCAATCGGATGGGTCTTGTGTCATCACCGCCACGGCCAACGATGGCTCGGGCGTCGAGGCCCGGTGCATCATCACCGGACTATCGGGCATTGATGCGATTTTTAGCGACGGTAATACAACGGCCGATGTTTACAGTCTTGGAGGCTTCTTGCTGAAAAAGAACTGTGACCGGGCCGGCTTGCGGCAGCTTGCCCCCGGCGCATACATCGTGAAACAAGGACAAACAATCGCCAAGATGATTGTGAGGTAACAGTCTCACAACCTGATCCTATTCGCTAAAAACAGCAATCCCGCACACTGTCTCGACCGTGAGACTCAGTGTGCGGGATTAATGTTTTGGTGGTGGGGGGCGATCAGCGGCGGTTGCGTTTCTGCTGCTCGCGCAGGGCGGCCTGCTGGCGGCGCTGTGCCTCCTCGAGGCGTGCCATGAAGCCGCTCTTCTTGCGGGGCTTGGCGGCGTTGGCCATCATGCGCTCACGCACTTTCTTCTCGTCGACACAGCGGCGGAAGATGTAGGTCTGGATGATGGTGATTAACAGCGACAGGAAGTAGTAGTAGCTGAGGCCGGCGGCATACTGGTTGAAGAACACGAGGAACATCACGGGCATCAGGTACATCATCCACTTCATGGCGGGCATCGACGACTGTGACGGCTGGTTCTGCATGTTGATGCGTGTGTACAGGATGTTGGTCACGGTCATGAGCAAGCAGAAGAGGCTCACGTGGTTGCCATACATCGGGATGGTGAACGGCAGGGTGAAGATGACGTCGGGGGCGGCGAGATCCTGGGCCCAGAGGAACTGCTGGCCGCGCAGCTCGATGCACGACGGGAAGAACTTGAACATGGCGAACAGGATGGGCATCTGCAGCAGCATGGGCAGACAGCCCGACATGGGGCTGGCGCCGGCCTTTGAGTACAGGGCCATGGTCTTCTGCTGGCGGGTCATGGCGTTCTCCTGGCCGGGATATTTCTCGTTGATTTCCTTGATCTCGGGGGCGAGGACGCGCATGCGTGCCTGTGACATGTAGCTCTTGTAGGTGAAGGGGAACAGGATTATCTTGATGAAGATGGTGAGCAAGAGGATGATGATGCCATAGTTGGCGATGAACTTGCTCAGGAACGTGAACACGGGGATGATGATGATGGTGTTGATCCAGCGGAAGAGTGCCCAGCCGAGCGGGATGACGCGGGTGAGCTGCAGGTCGTTGTCGGGCGCGATGGTCTTGTCGACGTGGCTAAGCATCGGGTAGAGGTTGGGGCCGATGTAGATGTCGAGCGACACGGGGTTCTCGGTCATGGTCGAGTAGTCGAGTGTGGCGCGCGCATACATGTCCTTGAGGTAGAGGGGGTCTTTGTTGTCGGCGAGCTCGCGCTGGCTCAGACGGGCGGTATTGAACTGCTCGTGGGGGATGACGATGGTCGAGAAGAACTGGTTCTTGAACGCGATCCAGTCAACTCGCTGGTCGAGCTCTTTGTTGCCGTGCTTCATGCCCAGGTCGTCGGGGTTCTCGCCCGACTCCTTGTAGTAGACGGCGCTGTTCTGCTGCTCGAATGTGCGGCCGCGCTCGTTGCGGCCCAGGCGCTGGCTCCAGATGAAGGCTGTGGTGGCAGTCGACGGGGGCAGAATCTTGTCGATGTTCTCCTGCACGATGTCGAGCTTCACGACATAGCTGTCGTCGTCGGTGAGCGTGTAGCGCATGCCCCACTTGGCGCCCTTGCCGAGGTCGAGCTGCATCAGCACGGTCGAGTCGTTCTCGATAACGGGGGTGAAGTAGAGGTCTTTGGTCTCGAGAAGCTGTGAGCCGGTGTTGATCTCAAACGAGTAGTAGTCTTTGAATATCGGCTGGATGATCTCGACCTGGGTGGTGTCGATCACGCCCTCGCTGTCGGGGAAGTAGGTGCAGTACCTGTGGTCGAGCAGCTCGGCGCGGTTGATGTAGGCGCCGTGGGTCGAGATGTTGAGGTTGAGCACTTTGTTCTTGAGCGTCACCACGGTGTCGGTGCCGGCCAGATGGCGGGCGAACGTCTGATACTTGGCGGCGTTGAGCATGGCGTCGCGCAGGGTCTTGACGGCGGCCTGCTTCTGCTCGAGGGTGAGCGAGTCGGGGTATTGCGAGGTAGCCACGGCTGTATAGTCGACGGTGGCGCCGGGCACCATGACCGTGCCGCTCACCACGCCGTCGCGGTTGACGAGGGTGATGCCTGTGGTGGCGTAGGTGTAGGCCGATGCGTCAGCGTCAGCCACGCCGACGGTCGCTATGGTGTTGGCCAGGTTGGCTATCTCGTCGGGCCTGATGCTGTCGAGCAGAGCGGCACGCTCGGCCTCCTCGGCAGCCTTGTTCTGCTTGTCGATTTGTTCCTGGCGTTGCTGTGCCTGCCTGGCGGGGTCGGTCTTGGGTTGCAGATACATGAAGCCGAAGATGACGCCTGCCATCAGCAACAGTCCAATTAGTGTATTCTTATCCATTTAATAATTGATTGGTTTATAAGGTTTTTTCTTTACTTTTCAGTGATAGCGGCGCGCTCGTGCTTGTAGGCGATGGCGGCCTTGACAAAGTCGACGAACAGCGGGTTGGGGTGGAGCACCGTGCTCGAGTACTCGGGGTGATACTGAGTGCCCACAAACCAACGCTTGCCGGGCATCTCGACAACCTCGACAAGGCGCGTGGCGGGGTTCTCGCCCACACACATCATGCCGGCCTGTTCAAACTGCTCGCGGTAGTCGCTGTTGAACTCAAAGCGGTGGCGGTGACGCTCGCTCACGGTCGTCGACCCGTAGGCACGGGCCGCGGTCGAGCCCGGTGTCAGGCAGCACTCGTAGGCACCGAGGCGCATTGTGCCGCCCATGTTGCTGATTCCCTTCTGCTCCTCCATCAGGTCTATGACATTGTGGGGCGTGGTGGTGTCCATCTCGGTGCTGTTGGCCCTCTCGAGGCCGAGGCCGTTGCGGGCGAACTCGATGACCATACACTGCATGCCGAGGCAGATGCCGAACGTGGGCACGTCGTGCTCGCGACACCACTTCAGGGCGTCAAACTTGCCCTGGATGCCGCGCTGACCAAATCCCGGCGCGATTATCACGCCGTCGAGCGGCTCGAGCAGTTCGCCGGCATTGTCGGCGTTGAGTTTCTCAGAGTGCAGGAACGTGATTTTCAACTTGTGGTCGTTGTATGCGGCGGCCTGCAGCAGCGCCTCGTTGATCGACTTGTAGGCGTCGGGCAGCTCGACATACTTGCCCACTATGCCTATGTTGACCGTCTCGGTGGCCGTCCTGAGCTTGTCGAGGAACGTTATCCAGCGGTGCATGTCGGGCTCGCCCTCCACGGGTACACCGGTCTTGCGCAGTACCAGTTCGTCGAGGTGCTGGGCGTGCATGTTGAGCGGCACCTGGTAGATGGTGGGCACGTCGATTGACTGAATCACCGACTCGGGCGACACGTTGCAGAACAGTGCAATCTTGCGGCGCATCTCGGGCGAGATTTCATGCTCCGTGCGCAGTATCAGTATGTCGGGCTGTATGCCCACCTCCTGAAGCTGCTTCACCGAGTGCTGGGTCGGCTTGGTCTTGAGCTCCTTGGCCGCCGCGATGTAGGGCACGTAGGTGAGGTGAACACACAGGCAGTTGTCGCCAAGCTCCCATCTGAGCTGACGCACACTCTCGATAAACGGCAGCGACTCGATGTCGCCCACAGTGCCGCCAATCTCGGTGATGATGAAGTCAAAATTGCCCGTGTTGCCCAGCGCCTTGACATTTCGCTTTATCTCGTCGGTGATGTGGGGAACGATCTGCACCGTCTTGCCCAGATAGTCGCCGCGGCGCTCCTTGTCGATGACACTCTGGTATATGCGTCCCGTCGTGACATTGTTGGCACGGGTGGTCTTGATGTCGGTGAAACGCTCGTAGTGACCCAGGTCGAGGTCGGCCTCGTGGCCGTCAACCGTCACATAACACTCGCCGTGCTCGTAGGGGTTGAGCGTGCCCGGGTCGATGTTGATATAGGGGTCAAACTTCTGGATAGTTACTCGATAGCCACGCGCTTTGAGCAGGCACGCAAGCGACGATGAAATAATACCTTTACCAAGCGACGATACCACGCCTCCGGTCACAAAAATATATTTCGTTTCCACTGTGAGTCTATGCGGTTTATGAATTTACAAAAATCAGTTGCAAAGTTAATAAAAAAGAATGTAAAACCCCACCTCCCCGCCGCCAAACATATATCTTATTGTGACTATTCCTTAGCGATAATACGGTATATCGCAAAATGCTGCTCCAAAAAATTGGTCACATGACCAGTTTTTTGGAGCAGATCCATCTATGCACGTCAAATGCTACCGCTGTATCTTCACAATTTAACATCTCTTATACCATTTATATATTTTAATTCGGTCAATTTGCCATTCTTAATGATTATACGTCCATACGTACTAACTGACCCATCAAAAATATGGCATTTATCAGAGGTTAGAAACAACGAATCAATAGCTGCTTCATCCCATTTTTTTAACGTGGATATTATTCTTTTATCGTTTAGTTCTGAATAGCTGATATCGTGTGATATTTTAGTCGGTTTGGCTGACAATATATCATCGGTCTTAATAGCATCAATACCCGACATTATCGTACAAAACTCATCAATATAGGTGATTACCTCTATGCTGGTGCTGTTACGCCAAATGATTGTATCTGATTTCCAACTGAATTTTAGGGTATCTCCTTTCAGAAAATTGTCCATAGGAATAGATGCATTGAATATCGCAGGGAAAATACCGTTCGTTTTTCCCTTTTTCGCCTCATTTCCATCCATGAGAATACCTAATTCAGATGGTATTTCACTAAATATTTGCAATAAACCAGTCTGTAATAAATGGTAATTACCATAAATCGTATCATCATTACATGATAACGGCATCCAGGAAGCGGTATCTTGTTCTACAAATCCTGTCTCACTTTCAGCCTTAGAAGGTAATTTATTAGATCCGGAACAAGACATCACCGTTGCTATTGCAACCATGCTGACAAAAGTATAAATATTCTTCATGTATATCATCGGTGAATGTGCTGTTTATTTTGGATATAAGGTTGTCAGTGATTGTTGTCAATTGGTTAATCGGGTGCAAGATAGTGACAAAATTCGGCATATACAAAATTTGTGGTGCTGAATGTTAGGCGAAAACGCGGTGGGGTATAATAAATGCGATGGTTTTGAGTTAACTATATAGGGTATATTGTATGACCTATCACACACTGACATGAAAAAGTATCTCTTATCTCTTATAGCATTGCTGGCCGTGGCTATGAGTGCCATGGCTCAGAAAAACGAGTTCAACCCTATCGAGACGGGTGTCACGTCGCTGTCGATTGCGCCCGATGCGCGCGGTGCGTCGATGGGTGACACGGGCGCGGCTACCGACCCCGATGCCAACTCTCAGTTCTGGAACCCGTCGAAATATGCGTTCGCCTACAGTCAGGGCGCGGCTTCGCTCAGCTACACGCCGTGGCTGCGCAAACTGGTCAACGACATCTTCCTGGCCAATCTGGCCGGTTACTGGAAGGTGGGCTCGGGCGACAACCAGGCGGTGAGTGCCTCGCTGCGATATTTCTCGCTCGGCGAGTTCACGTCCAACGACCAGAGCGGCGCCGTGGGCCAGAGCCTTAACCCCTACGAGATGTCGTTTGACGTCGGCTACTCGCGCAAGCTGAGCGAGAAATACTCTATGGGTGTCGTCCTGCGCTACATCTACAGCGACCTGGGTTTCAGTGAGTCGTATGCCGGCGACCAGACGGTGGGCGCATCGGCCTTTGCCGCCGACATCGCGGGTTACTACACCACCTATCCCATCGTGGGCCGCAATGAGTGTCAGTGGTCGCTGGGCTGGAATATCTCGAACATCGGCTCCAAGGTTTCATATAACAACGGCGAGAACCCGGCGTTCCTTCCCACCACCCTGCGTGTGGGCACTATGTTCATGTTCCCGCTGGCCGACTACCACACGCTGGCCTTCGCGCTCGACCTCAACAAGTTGCTCGTGCCGGCCAAGCCGCGTCAGAGCGACTATGGCGACGATACCGACGGCCAGATCGAGTATCTCGATGCGCTCGAGACGTGGGAGAACATGTCGCCCATCACGGCTATCTTCAAGTCGTTCAGCGACGCGCCCGGCGGCATGAAGGAAGAGATACGCGAGATCAACTGGTCGCTCGGTGCCGAGTACAGCTACAACCAGCAGTTCTTTCTGCGCGCCGGCTACTATCACGAGAGCGCCTACAAGGGCAACCGACAGTATTTCAGCGTCGGTGCCGGCTTCTCGCTCAACGTGTTGCGGCTCGATGCCTCATACATGATGGCTACGGCCCAGACCTCGCCGCTCGACCAGACGCTGCGTTTCACGCTGACATTTGACATGGACGGCCTCAAGAATATGTTCGGCCGCCGCCGCTAATCACCCCGGGACATGGATATGAATTTCAGAATCGGTAACGGATTTGACGTGCACCGCCTGGTGCCTGAGCGCCGCCTCGTGATGTGTGGCGTGGATATTCCCTATGAGCTTGGCCTGCTGGGTCACAGCGATGCCGACGTGGCACTGCACGCGCTGGCCGACGCGCTGCTCGGCGCCGCCGCCATGCACGACATCGGCTACCATTTCCCCGACACCGACCCCGAGTACAAGGGGGCCGACTCGCGCCGGTTGCTGCGCCGCGTGGTCGGGATTATCGGCGAGCGGGGCTACAAGGTAGGCAACGTCGACATCACCATCATAGCCCAGCGCCCCAAGATGCTGCCCTACATCGAGCAGATGAGGCAGAATGTGGCTGCCGACCTCGCTATCGACGTCGATGCCGTCTCGGTCAAGGCCACGACCACCGAGCGCCTTGGCTTCACGGGACGCGGCGAGGGCATCGCGGCACAGGCCACCGCCCTGATTTATAAACAATAAACGAATTTTGATTTTTAGCTGAAAACGCGAGCTTCGTGAGGTCTATCCCCCGAGGCTCGCGTTTATATTGTGTTTATGAACAGTGGTTTACACCAGGTGGGCGATGTGGCTGTCGCGGTCGCCGGGCAGCAGGTCAATGACCGGTATCTCGATCATGGTGTAGCAGCCGGGTTGCTGGCGCATTGCCGCACGTGCCACGCCGACAAGTATCTGGGCCGTCAGCGCCGGGTTGTTGATGGTCATGCTGAAGTCAAAACGCTGTGAGTGGGTGCGGCCCGACACACCCTTGCGGGTCATCTGCACGCCGTGGCCCATGTCCTTGACATGGTCGACCGACTCGACCTCGATCACATGGGTCTCGTCGCTCGCAAAGTAGGGGTCGGCCTTGATGGCGGCGGTCACCTCGTCGAGCTTGGCACCGGGCAGCAGCTCGACGTAAACCATGCGGCGGTGAATGCCTGTGCCCAGCGGTATTGTCATCGACAGGGCATCCTTGACGCCGGCCTTTGACTTGACACACACGGTGTGACCCATGCTCATGCCGGGGCCGAAGTTGGTGTAGGTGATGCCTTTGGGGGCGGCGGCCTCCATCAGGGTGCGCACTACCGAGTCGCTGCCCGGGTCCCAGCCGGCCGAGATGATGGCGACGGTACCGTGCTCGCGGGCCACTTTGCCCAGGTCGGCGCGCAGGGCCGGTATGAGCGTGTGTATGTCGAAGCTGTCGACCGTGTTGATGCCCATGGCGAGGTAGCGCTCGGCGTGAACCTGCACCTCGCGGGTGGGAGTACACAGGATGGCGACGTCGACCTTGCCGAGCTCGGCGATGTCGGTAACTACTTTATAGGGGGCCAGCTCGGCGGGCTGGTTGCCGAGGCTGCGGCGCACGATGCCGGCTACCTCCATGTCGGGCGCCTCGAGGAGCGCGTCGAGCACAAATCGGCCTATGTTGCCGTAGCCTACGATGGCTGCACGTATCTTGGTCATGATGCTGTGTGTGGATTATTTGTTAGCATTTTCAACAATCGAGCGGGTGTCGCGGGCTATCATCAGTTCCTCGTCGGTGGGGATGACGCACACCTTGACGCGCGATGCCGGGGTCGAGATGAGGGCCTCGTCGCCGTGGACAGTGGCGTTGAATGCCTCGTCGATCTCCACACCCATGAACGCGAGCGGACGGCACACGTTGGCGCGCACGCCGGCCTGGTTCTCGCCCACGCCGCCGGTGAACACGATGATGTCGACGCCGCCCATCTCGGCTGCATACGAGCCGATGTATTTGATGATGCGCTGCTCATACATCTCGAGAGCTATGCGGGCTTTCTCGTTGCCGTCGGCGATGGCGGCGTCGATCTCGCGCATGTCGCTCGAGGTCTCGCTGACGCCAATGAGACCGCTCTCCTTGTTGATGACACGCTGCAGGTCGTCGGCGCTCCAGTTGTATTTCTTGATGAGGTAGGCCAGCGCGCCGGGGTCAACGTCGCCCACGCGGGTACCCATCATCAGGCCCTCGGTGGGGGTCAGGCCCATCGACGTGTCTAGGCTCTTGCCGTCGAGCACGGCCGTGATCGAGCCGCCGTTGCCTACGTGGCATGTGATTATCCTGGTGCCCTCGGGCTTGATGCCCAGGAACTCACACACGCGGGCCGACACATAGCGGTGGCTCGTGCCGTGGAAGCCATAGCGGCGCACGCCGTCGTTGGCGTAGTATTTGTAGGGCAGGGCATACATGAAGCTCTTGGCGGGCATCGTCTGGTGGAACGCGGTGTCAAACACAGCCACCTGCTTGATGCCGGGCAGCACGGCCTCGATAGCCTCGATGCCGGTGACGTTGGCAGGGTTGTGAAGCGGAGCGAGGTCATAGCACTCCTTGACCTGGTCGAGCACCTCGTCGGTGATGAGCACGCTCTTGTTGAACTTCTCGGCGCCGTGCACCACACGGTGTCCCACGGCGTCAATCTCGCTGTAGCTCTTGATGCAGCCCACCTCGGGGTCGGTCAGATTGGCCAGGATAGCCTCGACGGCACCTTTGTGGTCGATGAGGCCCAGGGGCTGAATCTGCTTCGAGCCGTCGGCTTTCTTGAATTTGAGGAACGCGTCGGGCAGGCCTATCTTCTCCACGCCGCCCTCGGCCATTGTCTTGTCGTTATCGGTGTCTATAAGTTTGTATTTCACCGAACTGCTGCCGCAGTTTAATACGAGAATTTTCATTATGTTGAGGTATTAATGTTTGAGTCCTATGGCCTGGTTGCAGGTCATGATGATGGTCTTGTAGATATCCTCGGGATAGCAGCCGCGCGACAGGTCGTTGACCGGTGCGGCGAGACCCTGCAGCACGGGGCCCACAGCCTCGACGCCACCCAGACGTTGCACCAGTTTGTAGGCTATGTTGCCCACCTCGAGCGACGGGAACACCAGCACGTTGGCACGTCCGCTCAGAGCCGAGCCTGGTGCCTTTGACGTGCACACGCTCGGCACGATGGCGGCGTCGGCCTGCAGCTCGCCGTCGAGAATCAGGTCGGGAGCCATCTCGTGGGCCAGGCGTGTGGCCTCGATGACCTTGTCGACACGCTCGTGGTGGGCGCTGCCCTTGGTCGAGAAGCTCAGCATTGCCACGCGGGGCTCGATGCCGGCGATGTCGCGGGCTGTCTGTGCGGCCGATATGGCAATCTGGGCCAGCTCGGGAGCTGTCGGGTCGGGAACGACGGCACAGTCGGCAAACACCATCACGCCGTCAGTGCCATAGTTCAGGCCGGCAGGGAGCAGCATGATGAATGCACCCGACACCACGCTGATGCCCGGCTGGGTCTTGATGACCTGGAACGCCGCGCGCAGCACGTTGCCCGTCGTGTTCATCGCGCCGGCCACCTGGCCGTCGGCGTCGCCGGCCTTGACCATCAGGCAGCCCAGATAGAGCGGATTGGCCGTCGTCAGGCGGGCCTCCTCCATCGTGATGCCTTTCTTCTTGCGCAGCTCAAAGAACAGCGGCGCGTAGCGGTCGATTATCGCCTCGTCGGCCGGATTGACAATACGGGCCTTGGCTATATTGTTGAGTTTGAGCTCGCCGGCAAGTTTCATAATCTCGGCGGGGTCGCCTATGAGGATGATGTCGGCTATATTGTCGGCAATGATGCGGTCGGCCGCCGTCAGTGTGCGGGGCTCGTTACCTTCGGGAAGTACAATGCGCTGCTTGTGGGCCTTAGCGCGTTCGGTCATCTTTTCAAAGAGTTCCATAACAGTATGTTAGAGTTGTTATATGTGGTTCGTTGCTACACGTCGTGCAGGGCTGTGCCTGTACGACCCACAAAATTACCTAAAATCGCCGAAAATCTCCCCACTCCCCCACTAAAATTTACAAAAATTAGCCCCCCAATCGTCGAATTTTATCAATAATTCAACAAGTCAAAATAGTACATGCGAGTTCTCAATTCATCGGTCTCGGATATATCATAAAAAGCCTTCTCGTCACTTATACATTATTTGAGCCACGAGGGAACAAACTCACGCGAACGGCGCATGATGTCAGCTATATTCTTTTCTTTATCGGCCGAGAGTACACGACGAGGTTTACGCTCGTTTTCTTCGGCCTGTCGCACAAAGTCATCGGCTAACGAGCCTGTAAGAATAGGTACTGCTTTGATTGGTGTTGCCATATTAGATTTTATTTGAAAGTACAAAGTTACGACATTTTAATAAATTATATACGTGTCAGATTGTTAAAGGCTCATAAAACATCTTCATTACTTGCTCAACATCTGCTTCATAATATGATTCTATTCTATATATGTGCGGCCGGCACGACAATGACGTCGGGTTGATATAGAGGGGTGTCGGTTGGCTTGATTATTGACAGCGCATGGAAGTATTGTAGCATTTCATCGTCAGGAATAACCCGTATCATATTCAAAATTTTTTCGTTGACCGGCTCATGTAATGTCACGATTGAGAAAGTCTCACCTGGTGGGATAATCTTAATAAATGACTCCATGTCAAGTACAAAACCGTCCCAATTAACATTGCCGTCAACAATCCACTCAAACATACTCATCCCACCCTCGGGTCGATGCTTTAACCGATTGTATATTAATTGGTTGTTGCTAATGGTAGTGTCCGCTTCAAAAAACACCCATACTCTTTGTTCTGAATTATTATGAATGGTGTTGATATACTGTGATGTGATGTCGCCCGACACGTTTAACGATACATGCGTCGTAGTTATCGGGGCCACCTCACCGGCCTTAGTCAATACCGACCCCAATACAACCATCAAAACACTGAAAATAAGTCTATACATCGCTATTCGTTTTTATTTTCCAGATACTTTGAAATAGAATCATTGAGATAATATATCTGCTTGGAATCTTGAATATATCGGTATGGAACTAATAGCGAATCCTGATAGACACCAGTGACGGTTGAAGATTCCTTTTTTAGTCGTTGTACATTTGGAGCATATTCTTGAACGAAATTTATTCTTATTGAATCGGATCTTTTGACAAACATATTTTCGATTTCTTTACGGTGTTCCAATGGGCCTCCTCTCAAAGTCTCTAACAATATGATGATAAAGGCCTTGCCATTTAAAATAAATCCACCATGTATTTTGTCTTTATATGCTCTTCCGGTTATATCAAATTCAAAATCCGATATTTCAAATTGGTCATAATTGTTTTTACGATAGAAAAACCATATAAACATCTCGGAATCTTTCTCGTGAGATAAACTGTCTAACATGTCATAAATGTCAAACATTGTCGGGAACCACTTTGATGAATCATCAATTGCCTGATTTTTGGTCAGTTCAACATAAGGCAATGTATAATTATTAGATAGTTCATCTCCTGATACTTCATATTTAGTGACATTGAAGGTGTTGTTAGATGAATCCAATACGACCTCATAAGGTCTTTTAATAGAGTCAGTATTATCCTTGCCATGTACAAGCAATGCCGATGACACTACAGCCGCCAATATTATAAATAATAAATTCCTCATAACTTGATTGCTTATTTGTTAAGTTGGTATCAGATAGGTTAATTGGGTGCAAGATAGCGACATTTTGTGGATTAGGCAAATTATTCGCTGACAATTTGATACGGCGGTTTAAAGTGATGCAGAGTGAGGGCGGGTGAAAAAATTTTTAGTGGTTGTGGGAATTTTGCATGGTTTCGGCTCCGGCTCATATTATCTTTGCAACCGAAAAACAAAAAACACTAAACTATTAAACTTTTAAACCACCCCTAAACCTCGGCTTCAGCCGAATAATTGATTATGAAAAACATTACAATTCCCGCTCAGTTCTTTACCCAAGTGCTCACACTCAGCCCCGAGATGCAGCAATACGTCCTCACAGTCTGCCAGAGCCTCGTCAGCGCCGACGAGAACACAATCATGAGCTTTGAGCTGTCAGCCGACGCTCCCGATGTACTCGTCGACTTCATCCATCGGCTCAAACGCCGCATCATCAACTCGCGACAGCGTCGCGAGCGCCGTGCCGCCGCCAAGCAAACACCCAAACAAGCATCCAAGACAACCGCCAGGCAGTCGGCTGCCACCACCGATGCCGACGACACGCGCGCCTCGGCCGACGCCGT